>JAVTWO010000082.1:0-10354 GCA_032229765.1 Phycisphaerales bacterium
GGTAGCAGAGGGCGGGGCTGTGGCGCGAGATGAGGCGGAGTGGGCGGTGAGTGCGGCGCGGAGGGTTACTTGGCGCGAGGGCGGGGCTTCTTTTTCTGAGCGGCGGGTTTCTGGGGGCCCAGGCCTTCGTCTTTCAGGGCGCTGGCGGTGAAGGTTTTGCCGGTGGTTTCGCGGTCCCAGGTCCAGGACTTGCCGCGTTTGGCTTCGTAGAACTCCCACATTTCGAACCAGTAGCTGCGGAAGGTGTGTTCACGCATTGGCGCGAAGTGGGCTTTGACCTTTTTCATGATCTGGGCGGAGGAGCCTTTGAAGCCCAGGATGGTTCGGCCGTGACGGACGCTTTCGGTATCGAGGGGGAGGTGGGCGTAGCGGCCGAGGAGTTGGAGGATGTTGGCGGCGGCGTATGGGCCTATGCCGGGGAGTTCGAGGAGGAAGTCGAGGACTTCTTCGTCGGAGGTTTGGGGGTTGGTGAGGCGGGCTTCGTCGATCTGGTTGGTGTGGAAGAGCTTGGCGAGGTCGATCAGGCGTTGGTCGCGGTAGCCGACGGAACAGCGGGCGCGGAGGGTCGCGACGCGGACGCGGGCGAACTGTGCGGGGGTGGGGAATGCGCCGCCCTCGCCCACGACTTCGCACAGGCGTTTGTTCATGATGATGGTGCTGGGCCAGGCGACGTTGCAGCTTGTGACGGTTTTGATGACGTCTTCAAAGAGTGTGGGCGAGCGGAAGAGCCTTGCGCGGCCTGAGGCTTTGAATCGCGGGTCGGCGCGGTGGAAGGAGCGCACGACGGTGTGGTCCTCGTGCAGGTTGAGCATGCGGTGGATTTGGGCGGTCAGCTCGCGGCGTTGTGCGTCGGAGAGTGTGGATTCGAGGGCGACGGTGAGCGATGAGCCGCGGGTGATGGAGCGGATGGGAACGGCGGAGAAGGCGGGGCGGTCGCCTTGCCAGATGAGGCCTTTGACGGGCTGGTTATTGAGGGTGAAGGTGCGGTGGAGGGAGAGTGTGTGGGGGTTCCAGTGGTTGGGGGCGAGGAGGAAGTAGCCGTAGGAACAGGCGTCGCGGTGGAGGAGGTAATCGCGCGGGACGGGGATGGTGAGGGTCTCGGGATGCGGCGTGGGCGTGGTCATCGCGCGGTGGTTTGGGCTGAGCGTGGGGGGAGGAGAAGGAATGGATCAGGCTTGGGGCCTGCACGACCACGGTCGAGAAGACGGAAGACCGCACGGCTCTGGAGAGCCGTGCAACCTGAAGGCGCGGGGCCGATCAGACGCGGGCCTTGCGGAAGCCGGGGAACATGAAGGAGCCGATGTTGGCGCAGAGGCGATCGGAGACTCGGCGGATGAGGTCGCTGTTTTCGGTGGCTTTGGCGCGGATGTCGGCGGCGCTTTGACCGAGCGTGGAGATGAGGTTGGTGGCGAAGGGGGTGGCGAGGTGGTTTTCGATGGCGGCGTCGTCGCATTCGAAGTGGTATTGGAAGCCGTAGGTTCGCAGGCCGACGCGGAAGGATTGGATCTTGCAGTCGGGGCTGGATTGGAGGATGGTGCTGTCGGGCGGGGCTTTTTTCACTTCGTGGGCGTGGGACTGGAAGACGGGGGCCTTCCAGGGGATGCCGGCGAGGATGGTGTCGGTGATGCCGGCGGGCGAGGCGTTGACGTTGACGAAACCGATCTCGCCTTTGGCGGCGGGGCCGACCTCACCGCCCAGTGCGGCGGCGACGAGCTGATGACCGAGGCAGATGCCGACGATGGCGAGCTGGCGTGCGTGAGCGCCGCGGATGTAGTCCAGTTCGGCGTCGAGGAAGGGGGAGCCGTCGCCGACGTTTTGCGGGCCGCCGAGGATGATGACGGCGTCGATGCCGTCGAAATCAACGGGGACGCCCGCGGCGCCGAGCTGATCGAGTCGGCGGAAGTCGAGGCGGTGCCCGCGGTCGCGGAGTGCGGGGCCCAGGCGGGCGATGGTGTCGACGGGTGAATGCTGAAAGACGATGATCGCCATGGTGGTCGATGGTACGTGGGAGGAGGGCGGTGGTCGAACGGGTGGCGGCGGCGATGAGGAGCGTTTGGCGGATCAGCGGGGCTTGGGTTTGTCTTTGTCTTTGTCGTCGCGGGGTTTGAAGAGTTCGCCGAGGCCGCGCTCGATGCCTTTGCCGATGAGGTCGGCGGGTTTTTTCAGTTGTGAGCCGAAGTTCTCGAAGAAGAGTTTGGGATCGGGGGCGTAGGCGGGGCTGGAGAGCGGGCCTGTGACGCGGAGGGGGACCATGGTGCCTTCGGAGAGGACATCGGGGAGGATGCCGCCGAAGCCTTTGCCGAGGTCGTCATTGAGTTTGGACATGATGGACGCGGAGGCGGCGACGGTGGGGATGTAGATGACGGCGTCGATTTCTTTGCGGACGAGGTCGACCTTGCCGGTGAGTTTGAACTCGAAGTTGCGGACGGGGAGGCGGACGTCGGTGTAGGAGGCGATGCCGTTGTTGAAGGAGACGACGAAGGGTGGGATGGGGCGTTGCATGAGCTCGCCGTCGGTGAGGAGGGCGCGGTCGAGGAAGTTGCCCAGCTCGCGTTTGAAGACGTACTCGATTCGGCCCGGGGTGATGGTGAGGTTGCCGTTGAGTTTGGCGATGTCGCCGTCGATGGGGATCATCAGGTCGGGGCTGGTGACGGTGAAGGGTGGTTCGAGGATTGCGGGCTGGGTGGGCGTGGCGGGCTGGATGGTTGTGCCGGCGGTTTTCTGAATGCTGGCGAAGAGGGGCAGGACGCCCATGATCTCGGTGTCGCTCTCGAACTTGAGCTGGGCGAGGGAGATGGAGAGGGGTTTTTGCGGAGAGACTTTGAGGACGCCGCGTTCGATGGGCCCGGCGAGTTCGAGGTTGGCTTGTTGACGGGGTGAGGGTGTGGCGGGGGTGGTGCCCGGGGCGGCGGGTTGTTTCGGGGCGTCGATGGGTTTGACGGAGGTGAGGCGGGCGTCGAGGCTGCCTGTGGTTGTGGCGGCGTTGGTGGAGGAGGTGGTGGTGGGTTGGGACGTGGTGAGGTTCTTGGCGTTCAGGGCGATGGACATCTCGGACCCGAGGATGTTGCGGAGTTGCTTGCCGGTGCGGGCGAGTTTGTCGACGAGTGCGGTGGGGAGGCTTGGCGCGTCGACCTTGGCGTCGATGAGGGCGCGGGAGAGGTCGAGCTCGCCTGTGGGGTTGGCGAAGTTCTTCACGAGGACGTCGGCGGAGAGTGAGCCGGCGGGAGAGGGGGTGCTTGCGGCGGTGGCGGTAGAGCTGTTTGTGCTGACGCGCGTGGCGCTGGCTTTCACGCTGAGGTTCGTGTCGCCCTTGATGCGGACGGCGAAGCCTTCGATGTCGGTTTGCTCCGAGGGTTGGGAGGCGGCGACGCGCGAGCCGGTGGCGCGCGGAGTCGATGCGGCGGTGCTCGGGCTGACGAGCTTGATGGTCGAGGTGGAGAGGGCGGCGTCGAGGGCGAAGGTGCCGGGCTGGAAGAGACCGATGCCGTCGATGCCCAGGGCGAGGGTTTCGATCGTGCCCTTGAGCGTGACGGGTGAAGCGACGCGGAGAGACTCGTTCGCGGCGGGTTTGTTCGCGGCTGCTTCGCTGGGGGCGAAGACGGTTTGATCGAGGAAGGCGGGCTCGACCGTCCAGGTGAACTCGGCGGGGGCGGTGAGGGCGAGGGCTTTGCCTTGTTGGGTGAGCGAAAGGCCTGTGAGGTTGAGGCGCGGGCTTTGGATGTTCGCGCTGGCTTTGGTGGTGCCGGGGCCTTGTTTGGTGGCGGAGAGGTTGATGGAGGCGGGGGAACCCAGAGCGCCGCTGACGAGCCCGGGCTGGTTCAGCATGGTGTCGAGGCGCTGCGCGTCGATGTTGGTGATGGTGGTTTGCAGCTTGAACTCGTTCAGCGAGGCGGCGGCGTCGAAATCGGCGCTGATGCTCGCGACGGGCTCGGGGAACTGGCCTTCGATCAGGTCGGCGCGGAGCTGTGCGCCGAGGTGGCCTTCTTTGGATGTTGGGTTGGTGAGGGCGGCGAGGGGTGCGTCGGCGGTGAGTTCAAGGTTGCGCACGCCGCCGGTGAAGGTGCGGGAGGGGCCGAGGGGGAGATTGGTGACGCGGAGACCCTGGGGGCTGCTGACGGCGGCGTTGATGGCGACGGCGGAGAAGTCGAAGGTGTTCGCTGCGGGTGTGATGGCGATGGGTTTGCTGAGGGCGACCTTGAAGTTCAGATCGCCGGTGGAGCTGACGCGCGTTTCGGGCGTCGATTTCTCCAGCAGCGTTGTGATGGCCTGAGCGGATTCGGGGGTCAGGCGGAGCGTGCCCTGGAGCGTGTTGAGCGTGGCGGCGGATTCGGTGAGTGTCGCGGCGAGCTGCGTGCTGAGGTTGGTTGCGGTGAGCGTCACCGCGAGTTGCTGCTGGGCGGCGGTGCTTTGCAGGGTGATGTCCGTCGAGAGTGACGGGCCCAGCACGTCGACGATGGTGCGGAGTTTGGACTCATCGAACCCGGAGAGGGCGGCGTACTTCGTGGGCAGTGAGCGCAGGCTGAGCGTGCCCGCGACGCGACGGGCCGCGAGGAAGGGGAGCGGCGTGCTTGCGGGGGTTGATGAAGCTGATGTCGGGAGCATGCCTTGGAGTTGCAGGTCGGTGGTGAAGGACCAGCCGTCGGAACCGGAGGCCTGGGCTTGGAGTTTGGTTGGCGCGTTGGGTACGGTGGAGAGGATGGCTTTCAGGCCGTTGATGCCCACGCGGCGGGTTTGGCCTTCACGGGTGATTGACGCATCGAGGGCGGCGAGGTCGAAGGCGAGGCTGGAGGTGAGTGCGGGTGTGTCGAAGCTGCCTGTGCTGGTGCGCGGGAGGGTGAAGGTGCCGACGAGCGTGGCGGCGCCGGTGCCCGAGACGACGACGCCCTGATCGATGAGGAAGGCGTTGAGGATGTTTGAGGTGCGGTTGATGCTGACGGCGAGGTCGCTGCGGGTGCGGAGGGAGGCGTTGTCGACGACGATGGGGAGGTTGGCGGAGATGTTCTGGGCTTTGACGGAGAGGTCGGCCTCGATGGCGTTGGGGGTGGCGGCGGCGGCTTTGGCGGTGGCGCGAAGGTCGAGGCGCGGGCCGAGCTCTTGACTGAGGTTGATCTTCTGCGAGAGGTCGCCCAGCAGGGGCTGCGCCAGGCGCGTGTCGACGTTCGTCAGCGAGGCCTCGGCTTGAATCTGACCGGGGACGGGGCGGAGCGTGCCGCGATCGGTGAGCAGGTCGCTGGCGGCGATGTTGATGGTGAGATCGCCGGCGGGTGTGGAATCGATAGAGGCTTTGCCGCCGCCGCGGACAGTGAGGCCTTTGGTCAGGTCGGGGCTTTCGACGGTGAGGGTGAGTTCGCTGGTGCGGACGGGGCGCTTACGTGTGCCGGCGGCGTCGGTGGTGGTGAGCTGTGCGGCGATGGGGTCGACGGAGGCGGAGGCGATGATGGCGATGCCTCGGGCGTCGAAACCGGCGGCGGAGATGGTGGTGGGAACGCGGAGGGACGTGATGCTCACGCGCGCGGCGGGGGCGGCGTCGATGACGAGGTTTGCGTTGGCGAGGGCTTTGTTGATTGTGGGCGAGCGGAGGAAGAAGTCGGTGGAGCGGAGGTTGGCGGTGAGGGGCTTGGTGAGTTCGAGGTAGCCGTTGGTGATTTTCATGGAGCCGTCGACGAGTGCGCCGGCGGAGGTGAGGGTGAGATCGATGGCGGCTTGTTGGGCGGAGCCTTGGGCCTTCAGGCGGAGGTCGGCGCCGGGGCCGAGGGCTTCGCGGAGCTGGCCGTTGAGGCTGGCGAGTGCGTCGATGAGGCCGACGGGGGCGGCGGTGATCTGCACGTCGCTGTCGATGGTGGCGGCGGGGAGATCGAGCAGGCCCTGTGACGAGAGGAACCTTTGGGCTTTGGTGGCGATCTTGATGGAGCCGTCGGGCTGGGAGGGTTGTTTGATGCCGCCGGTGATGTTGATGGCGAGGGAGGGTTGACCTCGGCGGAGGTCGACGGCGGCGTCGCCCTTCAGGGCGTTGATCTGGGCGGAGGCGACGGTGGCGCCGGCGCGGTCGAGCTGGGTGTACTTGATGTCGATGTTTGTGATGTCGATGCGGACGGTTTTTTCGGGCAGGGGGCTGGGGGCTTTGGAGGCGGAAGAGGTGGTTGGGTTCTTGGGGGCGATAGCGCGTTGGAAGTTGCTTTCCACGGCGTTCGTGTCGGTCTGGCGGGCGATGATGTCGGCGCTCCCGCTGAGGGTGAGGGTGCCCAGGTCGGTCAAGCCGCCCAGGACGCTGAGGATGCCCAGCGAGCTGGTGGCTTGGAGCTTGGCGACGACGAGGCCTTTGTCGTCGAGGAGTTCGATGGAGCCGATGCGGGTTGGGCCCGTCCAGCCGACGGAGACGTCGGAGACGCGGAGTGAGCCCTTGATGGAGTCGGCGGCGGCGTTCTGGATGATCCCGGGGGCCATCGCGGAGGCGATCATGGGGACGGCGATGACGGCGCCCACGGCGAGGACGCCGACGGAGAGGCCGGCGATGAGGAGAATCTTCTTGGTGCGGGGTTTGAGGGCCATGGTGAGGCGGGCCTTTCGATTGCAACCGGCGATGCGCAACTGACGAACTCAGAAGGGGAACGGTACCCGGCGGTGGGCGGTGGCCGAGGGTCAATCTGCCGTCCACTACCCCCCACCCCCCCACTTCCCTACCGGCGGTGTGTGGATGAATCCTGTACCGAGTTGATGTGGAGTGGGTTCGTACGGAAACGGGGTTTGGGCGCATCGGGTACTGTTGAGGAATGATGATGCCGAACTTTTCCGTAGGGCGAGGTGGTTTGGGTGCGGGGGCTGGGGTGCGTGCTGCGCGGGCGGGTTTGTTGATCGCTGCGGGGGCTTTGATGCCGCTGGGCGTGATCGCGGTTGGGATGAACGCGTCGGCGGCCTATGGCGCGATGATGAGCGCGGCACAACCGGGAACGGCGATGCCGGAGGTGGTCAAGTCGCTGGACCTGGCGGCGGCGATTGCGCAGGCGCGGAGTGAGTCGAGGCTGCTGCTGCTGGAGCTTGCGCCGGGGACGACGCGGAACGCGGCGATCGGCGAGCGGTGGTCGTCGCCGATCTTGAAGGCGTGGGCGAAGCGGCACGCGCTCGTGGTGCGCGTGAGCGACATGGCGACGCTCAAGCTGCTGCAGGAGCAGGGGCTGACGCAGGCGTCCGACGGCGATCCGCTGCTGTTCAAGGACGGCAAGTACGTCCGCGCCTTCAGCATCGCGGCGAACTGGAGCACGCAGAACGACGAGAACAACAACCCCCTCACGCCGGTGCGGGTCTATGCCAGCAAACAGCTCTCGCGGATTCCGCGTGCGCCGCGCGGCACGGCCTCGGACATCGCGCTCATGCTGCGGCTGGATTGGACGTGGCGGTCGTTCGAAACCAGCGACCCGGCGTTCTTCGCGGCGCACGTGAAGGGCGTCGAAGAGCGCGCGAAGGCGGTGAAGCCGGGCGAGACTTCGTTCAGCATGAAGGAAGAGGTGGGGGTGACGCCGATGCTCATCAGCGTGCCGATGGGTGAGGCGGGCGAGAAGGCGATCATCGATGCGCTGACGCAAGTACGGGCGTGGGCGGCTTCGGAGAAGCCCGAAGATCTGGCGAAGGCCACCGGCGGGTACACGAGCATCTGGGAGCTGACCGACGTTGCGGGCTCGAACTTCGACTCGGCCCGGCTGTGCATCATCGCGGCGGAGATGCACGCGCTGGCCTCGCGGTATGCGCCGGCGAAGGCGCGGTTCAGGGCGATGTTCGAGGCGCAGATGACGCACGTCGACACCGCGGATGCGAAGAGGCTTTTCAGCGTGCTGACGCTGGCGCGGATCGCGGATGTGCACGTGCCGGTGCTGGAGTTTGTGGACAACGCGCTGAACGACCCGGACGCGGCGACGATGATGCCGCGGGCGGAGCGGCTGAACCTGGAGTCGATGCTGCCGCGGTTGCACTTTAACGATCCGCTTTCGGAGACGAAGCGGCCGATCTCGATCCTTGAGCGGCACGCGAAGGTGATCACGGGCAAGCCGCCGCGGTCGATCCCGGCGGAGGCGGCGGCGAAGGCGGTGGAGTTTCGCAAGTGGTTGATGCTGGTGGACGCGGGGCGTGTGGCCGCGACGCTGCGGGTGGCGGGGCGGGGTGAGGATGTGAAGGCGGCGCGGGGGCTCACGGAAAAGACCCTCGGCGAGTCGGCGGCGGTGAAGCGCACGCTGGAGCTGACGGACATGCTGGCGCCGCAGACGAAGAAGTAACGCGAACGTGAACGGGAACATGAACGTGAAAAGAACCCTCAGCGCTGGCTGAGCTGGTCTTTTTTCGCGTTCATGTTCGCGGTCGCGTTCTTACTTCACGAACGTGCCGCGGGCGCGGTCTTTTTTGACGCCGGGGAAGGGCAAGGCCCGGCCGTGGGCGGCGCAGTAGATGCCGGGTGGGAGTGTGCCTGCGGCGAAGATGGCCTCGGTGAGGTTCTGCAGGGCGTCGCTGCGGGTCATTTCAAAGGGGCGCATCGCGCCGGTGAGGACGATGGGGACGGGCGGCTTGGGGAAGAGCTCGCAGAGTTTTTCGCCGGTGAGGTGGAGGGTGTCGGTGCCGTGGAGGATGACGACGCCTTGAACGTCCTCACCCCCGCCCCCCCCACCACCGTTGACATCGGTAGCGGCGTTATTCATTTGACCATTTGGCCCTTTGACCATTTGACCATTTGCCGTGCCGAGCACGGCCCCGACGACCTCGGCGATGCGGCGGCGGTCTTCGTCGGTCATGATCAGCGAGTCCTTGCTCATCAGCTCGATGATGGAGACGCTGGTCTCTTCCAGGCGGAGGCGGCGGAGCATCCGCCGAACGATGGAGCGGCGGTTATCGAGCGAGCCGGTCTGCTCGTCGTAGGTCTTCTCGATGGTGCCGCCGGTGGTGATGAGGGTGAGGCATCGCATGGGTGGTGGATGATACGAACGTGAGGATGAACGGGTGTGGAAACGCGAACGTGAACGCGAACATGAAAAAAGCCGTCAGCCGCGGCTGATCCGGTTCTTTTCGCGTTCATGTTCTTGTTCGCGTTTGTTCTCGCGTTCGCGTTTGTCCGCTTTACACTGGCTCGCATGACGAGGCCACCCCACCCCCCTCCCACCCCTCTCCGATCCCCCCCGTCCGATGACGAGCGACCTTCGTCCAGCAAGCTGCCCGCGGGCTTTTCGCTGGTGCCGAAGGCGGTGGGCGTGCGCGAGTTCTCGCTCTCGTCGAAGGCCGCGATTGCGCCGCTCGGGATGATCGGGCTTTCGCTGGTGTTCGCGGTGTGGGCGGCACGGAAAGGCACTTCTCAACTCACCCCTCTCCCCCCCATCCCAGGAACGAACCCGGCGACCTTCAGCACGAACATCGGCTGGATGGATCTGGTGGTCGTGGCGATCTTTCTCGCGGCGGTGGTCTATCTGGCAACGTTCAACCAGCGGCGGGTGCGGGCCTTGGCGCGCAGCGTGCAGAGCAAAGACCGGTGCGTCTGCCCGGCGTGCCTGTACGACCTGCGGAGCATCGACGACAAGTTGCCATGCCCGGAATGCGGCGACGCCACGCCAAGGGAGATCGCCAGGGAGCAGTGGCGCAACTGGTTCACGATGATCGGTTTCACGGGGCACCATTCAGACAACAGCGGCTCGCGTCGAGGGTGACGGGTCACTTGGGACAGGACACATGGCACATAGCACATGGCACATTTGAACCAGAAGCGCCGGGTGCGTCCGCCACTTCTCCGGCTGTGCCATGTGCGATGTGGCCCTGTGCCATGTGCATTCTGACTTCGCGCCCTAAACTCCCCCTCCATGTCCCAACTCCTCGACGCTCTGGCCCGTTGGAAGCCCTTTACCGCGATTGTCGTCGGCGATTTCATGCTCGACGAGGTGCTCTCGGGGGACGTTGATCGGCTGGCCAACGATGCGCCCGTGCCGGTGGTGCTCGTGAAGCAGACGACGCAGACCCCAGGCGGGGCCGCGAATGTGTGCCTGGATCTGGTGGCGCTGAAGGGGCGGGTGGTGGCGGTGGGTGTGACGGGTGAGGACCATGGCGGTGATCGGTTGAGGGATCTGCTCTCGTCGGCGGGGGTGGAGTCGGCGGGGCTGCTCAAGGATGCGAGCCGACCGACGACGGTGAAGCGGTCGATCGTGGGGCTGGCGCAGCACCGCCATGCGCAGAAGATGTTCCGGCTGGATTACGAGTCGCGGGCGCCGATTCACGCTGAGCTTGAGGATCGGCTGCTGAAGCACTTCGCCGGGGCGCTCGACAAGGCGTTGCGTGAGGCGGGCTCAAAGGGCGGTGGTGGCGGCTCGGTGGTGGTGTGCATCGAGGATTA
>JAVTWO010000083.1:0-10315 GCA_032229765.1 Phycisphaerales bacterium
CACACCCCCCAACCCCCCACCCCCCCTCCCCCACCACCTGCTACCCTCCCCAACCATGGACGGACTCGTCTCGATCCTTTCCACCGCCCAGGACCTGGCCCTTGTCCTCTTCGGCTTCGGGCTGATCATCTTCCTCCACGAGCTCGGGCATTACCTCGCCGCACGCTGGGCCGGGATCCGCGTCCTCGCCTTCGCCCTCGGCTTCGGGCCCGCCCTCTTCTCGTGGCGCAAGGGCCTGGGCTTCCGTCGCGGCAGCACCGAGCGTGAGGTGCAAAGGCTCCTCGAAGCCGCCAGCGACGACGCGCCCGCCGGGCCCAAGCGCGACGCCGCCCGCGCCAAACTCAAAGGTCAGTCCGCCCTCGGCACGGGCCCGGACAGCAAAGGCCATCCGGGCGTCAGCCCCACCGAGTACCGGTTCAACATGCTGCCGCTGGGCGGGTACGTCAAGATGCTCGGGCAGGACGACGCCGACCCCACCGCGCGCTCCGACGCGCCCGACTCGTACCAGAACTGCAAACCCGTCAAGCGGATGGTGGTGATCTCCGCGGGGGTGATCTTCAACGTCATCACCGCCGCGGTGCTCTTTGTCATCGTCTTCACCGCGGGGCTGAAGACCGAAGCGCCGATCATCGGCTTCGTGAACCCGGACTCGCCCGCGGCGAAGGGCCCGGCCGGTGCGCAAGGCAAAGAAGCCCCGCACGCGGGCGAAGCTGCCGGGCTGTTGCCGGGCGATGAGGTGATCGCGATTAACGGCGAGCGTGTGCACTCGTTCAAGGACATCACGCTCGCGGTGGCGATGGCCGCGAAGAACCAGCCGGTCGAGTTGACGGTCCGTCGCGTGAACAGCGCGGGCGGTGGTGCGAGCGAGGAGAAGAACTTCCGCATCACGCCCGAGCCCGACGAGGGCAGCCGCCTGTTGGCGATCGGCGTCGGCCCCGCCGCCAGTACAACATTGCAAGGCGATGGGCGACGGACGGAGTTTCCACCCAGCGTTCAGGCGGCCTTCGAGCGTGCCGGGTTCCCGGGTGTGAAGCCCGGCGATCGGCTTGAGGCGGTGTTGGGAGGGGAAGAAGGGATCAAGGGACCGGGGGATCAGGGGACCGAGGGATCGAGGCAGGAAACAGAAAGGACCCGTTCGGCTCCGCTCAGCACTTCTCGCGTTGACCTGTACACGCATCTTGAAGCCGCGGCCAAGGGCTCGGGCGGGCGGGCGATACCGGTTCGCATCATCTCCGCCGCCGCGCCGGGCGTTGCGTCGGCGGCCACTCCGCCGCGGGTGGTGAATGTCGCGCCCATCGCTGAGCTGCAGAGCGAGGTCTACGACGCGCCGTCGATCGGCGGCTCGTCGAACGTCAGGCGGAAGGGCGTGGTCGAGCATCTCGCGGGGCTTTCGATGCCGATGGGCGTGCTGAACGTCAGCGAGAAGGGCGAGGCCTCGGGCCTGAAGCCGGGCGATGTCTTCGCGCTGCTGGGCGATGTGCAATGGCCCACGCAGCCCGAGGGGATTCTGGAGATCAAGAAGCGCGCGGGGCGGACGATCCCGGTGATGGTCTGGCGCATGGGCAAGGACGGGCCCGGGTTTGTCAAGCTCGACAACGTGATGGTTCACGCGGACAACGGCGGCACCATCGGCTTCACGCCCGCGCCGGCGAACACCCTCGATCAGCCCAACGCGCAGGGCGGCGCGACGCTGACGCAAGCCGTCGGCGGGATCATCACCGCGAGTTGGCCCAGCGGCGCGCCGACGACGTTCTCCGGCGTGTCGCTGAAGATCCCCGCGGGGAGCGTGATCACCGCGGTGAACGCAACGCCCGTCGCGACGCTCACGCAGTTCCGCGAGGCGCTGCGAGCTGAGGCGATCAAAGCGGCCGGCCCGCTGACGGTGAAGCTCACCTTCCGCGGCTTGAACAAGCTGGGCGTTCTCGAAGACGAAGCCAATGCGCGCACGATCGACTGGGCGATCAGCGAATCGGAGCGTGAGGGGATCGCGAAGCTCAGTTGGCGCTTCCCGCTCTCGCCCGGCGACTTTGAACTCGTGCAGACCACGCTGCGGGCCGAAGGATTGTTCGGCGCCATCAAGATGGGCCTGCACGAAACCAAGAACGCGATGACGATGACCTACATCACCTTCGCGCGGCTCTTCCAGGGGACGGTGAAGGTGGAGCATCTGCGCGGGCCCGTGGGCATTGCGCACGCGGGGACGCTCATCGCGGACAAGGGGTTGATCTGGCTGCTGTTCTTCATGGGGATCATCTCGATCAACCTGGCGGTGGTGAACTTCCTGCCGCTGCCGATCGTCGACGGCGGGCACTTCCTGTTCCTGGTGTACGAGCAGATCACGGGCAAGCCTGTGTCGGTGGCGGTGCAGAACATCACCACGATCGCCGGCTTGGGGCTGATCGTGGTGGTCTTCCTGGTGGTGACGTACAACGACGTGATGAGGCTGATCGGCTTGGCGTGATCGGTGCGGGGCGGTTGTGCGCGATCAGTTCTGCTTGATGTTCGCCAGCGGGTTCGTGTTTGTCGCGGCGTTGAGGTAGTCCACCATCGGGCCGATCACGTTGACGTTGCTCAAGAGAATCAGCCCGGGCTGCGAGGTGGTGACGGGCGAGTTCACGGCGGAGAAGACGTTTGTAGTGATGGTGTTCCACGCGTCGTCGATGACCACGCCGCGGGTCATCGAGGTGAAGGTGTTGCGCGTCACGGTGACGTAGACGCTGTTGTTGATGAATATCCCGGTGGCGGTGGCGGGGAAACCGAAGGGCCCGGCGAGGGTGCAGTCGACGATTTTTCCGACGTGCGAAAGGCCGGTGATGTTCACGCAGGTGCCGTTGGCGGGGACGCGGATGATGCAGGCGTTGATTTCCCAGTTGCGGATCTGGTTGCCGGTGACTCCCGCGTCGGCGTTGGCGATGGCGGAGCAGGATTCGAGGCGGCTGTCGCTGCCCAGGATGAATCCTGGGCCGGAGTTGGCGGTTGATGAGCAGCCTCGGAGGAGGGCCTGATCTGAGACGGCGAATCCTGCGCCGGAGTTGGAGCGGGCGACGCAGTTTTCGGCGGTGTTTCCGGGGCCGAAGACGAAGCCGCGGCCGTTGGCTGGCCCGCCTGATGTGCCGACGGCGACGCAGGATTCGATGAGGGAGCCGCCCTCGATGTTGAAGCCGGTCTGGGTGGCGAACTCGACGGTGGAGGCGAGCACCTTTGAGGAGAAGCCGGCGCGGATGCCGACCTGGGCGCCGCTGACGTAGCAGTTGCGGATGGTGGCGCCGCGGGAGCCGGTGATGCCACGGGAGGCGGCGGTGAGGACGCGGACGTTTTCGACGGTCAGGCCGTCGGCGAGGTCGGCGGCGCCGGTGCCGGCGTCGATCCCGCAGGCGCCGACGTTGGTGATGGTGCCGTTGCGGATGGTGACGGCGCGAGCGGAGCTGGCGACGTCGATGCCGTCGCTGCTGGTGGCGTTGCCGGTGATGGTGAAGCCGTTGAGGTCGATCGTCACGGCGGAGGCGTTGACCTGGATCCCGACCTGGTTGGCGGGGATGGAGAGGTTGTCGGTGAGGTAGTAGGAGCCCGCGGCGGAGATCACGAACGGCAGGGAGGTGATTGCTGTGCGTGGTTCAACTTGAGAGAGGGGTTTGCTGGTGCTGGAGACTGCGCCGGGGGGCGGGGAGAGCGGGCCGGCGAGTGTTGTGCCCCAGGCGAGAAGTGTCGACGCGATGAAGGTGCTGGCGCGGGCGGCGAGGGTGTTCGACATGTGGACGCTCCGGGGCGTTTGGTACGTTGCCCGATGGGTGATCGATGACGTTGAAGAAGCGTTCATCGAGACGAGCGAAGGGCAAGCCAAATGTGTGAGAACAGGTTTGCGAGGGGCCGAGAAGGCGGCCTTGGGGGATGTCGCTGAGATGAGGTATGAACCGGCTGTTCGTCGATGAGGATGGATATCATCGAGGATGTAGGCCGGCTTAGCTCAGCTGGTAGAGCAACGCTTTTGTAAAGCGTAGGTCGTCGGTTCGAGTCCGACCGCCGGCTTTTTTTTCGCCTGTGGTGGCGTGACGCTTTGATTCGCGTTAGCGCTGCGATGGATCTGATCGGGGTGGTCGGATCGGAAGGGCAGATTGCCCAGTTTGACGTTTGCTCTATTTTTCGGAGGCGATTGAAACGGGCGTTTCAGAGGAAACGCGGCGCTTCAGGGGTCGTTGGCTTGCGAAAAAAACTGCGTCAGGTATTCTCCCGATCCCGCTTGATGTTCTGAGCGGGGCGGTTGTTTTCGCGCGAAGGGTTTACCGGGCGCGAGCTGCCGCGTGGTTCAGGGGTTTGGTTGTTTCACCACACCGCTTTCGAGCGGACAAGCCGAGGAGTTGGATCATGAAGCGTTCTCGTTTCGCGCGTCGTCGCAACCCGGTGCTGGCGTATTCGTTGGCGGCGGTTCTGCTTCTTTCGGCTGGTCAGAGCTATTCGATGGCGCAGACGCCTGTGACGACGGCGTTTACGTATCAGGGGCAGATTTCGAACTCGGGGTTGTATTTGTCGGGGCCGGTGGATCTGCGGTTTACGCTGTTTGATGCGCCGACGGGCGGGAATCAGATCGGGAGCGTGTTGACGGCGCCGGCGGTGCTGACGAGTGTGGGGAAGTTCACGGTTGAGCTGGACTTTGGGCCTGGGGCGTTCAATGGCGATGCGCGGTATCTCGAGATTGCGGTGAGGCAGCCGGCGAGTGTGGGTTCGTACACGACGCTGACGCAGCGGCAGCCGATCACGGCGATTCCGTACGCGTTGTATGCGTTGAACAGCACGCCTGGTCCGCAGGGGCCTGCGGGGCCTGCTGGGCCTGCTGGGCCTGTGGGGCCTCAGGGCTTGCAGGGCGTGGCGGGTGTTGCGGGTCCGGTTGGGCCTGCGGGAGCGCAGGGGCCGCAGGGTGATCCGGGTGTTGCTGGGCCTGTGGGACCGGTGGGGCCTGTGGGTCCGATTGGTCCGATTGGGCCGGCGGGGCCGCAGGGTGATCCGGGTGCGCCGGGCGCTCAGGGTCCGCAGGGATTGCAGGGGTTGCAGGGCGTGGCTGGGCCTGCAGGGCCTGCGGGACCGGTTGGGCCTGTTGGGCCGGCGGGTGCGAATGGTGCGCCGGGTGTGAATGCGGCGAAGTACATCGTTGGGCCTTCGCTGGTTGATGGTGCGACGCACACGAGCATTCAGGCGGCGATCAATCAGGCGGTTGCGGACGGGTTCAACGCTTCGAACCCGACGGTGATTTTGGTTCGGCCTGGGACGTATGCGGAGAACCTTTCGCTGGCGGGTGGTGTGCACTTGCAAGCGGCGGTTGCGGGGAAGAGCTTCTCGACGCAGGTCAGCGGCACGGTGAGCTTTGCCAGCGGCGGGGTGGTTTCGATCAACGCGATCGACATCGCGGCGCCGACGGGGATGGCGGCGGTGACGTTCTCTGGCGGCGCGTTCCAGCAGTTGTACCTCGCTGATCAGGCGGTGTATGCGCAGGGGGTGGGGAACGCGCTGGAGATGAGCAACACGGCTTCGGGCTCGGGGGTGATCATTGATAATGTGAACTTCCGGATTGTTGCGGGCGGGAGCGGCGTGCCGGCGAGCATCAGCGCGGGCACGTTGCAGGGGCGTGGTGGCACGTTTTGGCCGACGAGTCCGACGACGGCGGCGATTCTCGCTTCGGGCGGGAACACGTTCCTTCAGACGGCGGATGTGTTTGGGCAGGTGAACCTGTCGGGGAATGCGGGGTTCAGCATTGCGAACTCGCAGATTCGATCGGGGAACCAGCCGGGCATCGTTGATAACACGAGCGCGGATGTGCTGGTTGCGGATACGGGGTTCAACACGCTGGCGGCGGGGAATGTGGCGACGACGAACGGGGTTGGTGGGTTGTATTACACGCAGCTGACGTACACGCTGGCGGGGCAGTCGATGCCGGCGGGGAGTGCTTTGTTGCCGGGCTCGGGCCCGACGGGACCTGCGGGGCCGGTGGGGCCTGCTGGGCCGCAGGGTTTGCAGGGTGATCCGGGCGTTGCGGGGCCTGTTGGGCCAGCGGGGCCGGTTGGGCCGCAGGGGCCGATTGGTCTAACGGGTGCGACTGGTGCGACTGGAGCCACGGGCCCGGCGGGTCCGCAAGGGCCGCAGGGTGATACTGGGCCTGTTGGGCCGCAGGGTCCGATTGGTTTGACGGGTGCGACGGGGCCGGTTGGGCCTGTTGGTCCTGTGGGTCCGCAGGGGCCGCAGGGTGATCCGGGTGTGGCTGGTCCGGTTGGGCCTGCTGGGCCTGTTGGTCCGCAGGGGCCGCAGGGTTTGGCGGCGGCGAAGTACATTGTTTCGGGATCGATCAGTGATCCGGGGACGCACACGAGCATTCAGGCGGCGATCAATCAGGCGTTGGCGGACGGGTTTGGGCCCGGCAATCCGACGGTGATTTTGGTGAAGCCCGGGACGTATGTTGAGAACGTGGCGCTGAGCGGCGGGATCAACCTGCAGGCTTCGGCGGCGGGGAAGGGGTTTGCGACGCAGATCAGCGGTCAGGTGACGATGAACAGCGCGGGCGTGGTGTCGATCAACGCGATCGATGTTGCGGCGCCGAGCGGGTTTGACGCGATTGTCTTCTCGGGCGCTTCGTTTCAGCAGCTTTATCTGGCGAACTCGGTTGCGTACGCGTCGGGTGTTGCGAGCTCGCTGAACATGAGCAACACCGGCGCGGGGTCGTCGGTGGTGATTGACAACGTGAACTTCCGTTCTGTGGGCGGGGGCACGGGCACGCCGGTGGTTGCGAGCGCCGGTGTGTTGCAAGGGCGTGGCGGGACGTTCTGGCCTACGTCGCCTGTGTCGGCGGCGGTGAGTTTGTCGGGGACGGCGAACTCGTTCCTGAGCTCGGCGGATATCTTCGGGCAGGTGAATCTTTCGGGGAGCTCGGGCTTCTCGCTGGGGACGAGCCAGATCCGCTCGGGCAATGTGCCGGGCGTGGTGGATAACACGAGCGGGGATGTGCTGCTGGCGTCGACGGGGTTCAGCACGTTGACGCCGACGAATGTGGTGACGACGAACGGCGTGGGGAACGTGTATTACACGCAGCTGACGTGGACGCTGCCGGGTCAGTCGATGCCCGCGGGCACGATTTTGCTGCCCGGCTCAGGCCCGACGGGTCCGGCGGGGCCGCAGGGGCCGCAGGGTCTGCAGGGTGTTGCGGGTCCGGCGGGTGCGCAGGGGCCGCAGGGTGATCCGGGTGCGCCTGGTGCGCCGGGTGCCCAGGGGCCGCAGGGATTGCAAGGTGTTGCGGGTCCGCAAGGGCCGCAGGGTGATCCGGGTGCGCCGGGCGCGGTTGGACCGATTGGGCCGGTTGGGCCTGCGGGTGCGAACGGTGCGCCGGGTGTGAATGCGGCGAAGTACATCGTTGGGCCTTCGCTGGTTGATGGTGCGACGCACACGAGCATTCAGGCGGCGATCAATCAGGCGGTTGCGGACGGGTTCAACGGATCCAACCCGACGACGATTCTGGTTCGTGCGGGGACGTATACGGAGAACCTGACGTTGGCGGCGGGCGTGCATTTGCAGGCCGCGGCGGCGGGGAAGAGCTTCTCGACGCAGGTGACGGGCTCGGTGCTGCACAGCGCGGGTGTGACGAGCATGACGGGGATTGATGTGTCCAACAGCGGCTCGGACACGGTGCGGATTGCTGGCGGCGCCACCGGGACGCAGCTCTACTTCAACAACGCGGTGATTTATCAGAACGGCGCGGACAACGCGGTGGAGCTTGATGTGCCGACGGGCGGTTCGTCGGGGCTGATCGTTGACAACGTGGTGATGCGGACGACCTCGGGCAGCGGTGTGCCGGTGAACATCCTGCGCGGTACGTTGCAGGGGCGTGGTGCGACGATTCAGCCTGTCAACAGCGGGACGACGGCGGCGGTGTTCATCAGCGGTGATGGCACGGGGGCGAACAAGGGTCGGGTGTGGATGCGTGACACCGACTTCTTCGGGCAGGTGCAGGTTGATGCGAACGCGGACTTTGAGGCGCGGCACAGCCAGTTCCGTCCGGGGAACAACCCCAGTGTGGTGGACAACACGGTCGGCAGCGTTCTGTTGATTGATAACTATCTGCAGCCGACGGCTGGGTACTCGGGCGATGCGGTGAGTGTGACGAACGCGGGCGGGACGGTGCGGTATGGTCAGTTGTCGTTCCTGCCCGGGACGACGCAGACGATGCCGGCGGGGACGACGCTGCTGGACGGGACGGGCCCGGCGGGGCCGCAGGGGCCGCAGGGTGTGGCGGGACCGGCTGGGCCTGCGGGACCTCAGGGGCCGATTGGTTTGACGGGTGCGACGGGTTTGACGGGGCCGGCGGGTCCGCAGGGTGATCCGGGTGTGGCTGGGCCTGTGGGACCGGCTGGGCCTGCGGGTCCTGCGGGACCTCAGGGGCCGATTGGTTTGACGGGTGCGACGGGTTTGACGGGGCCGGCGGGTCCGCAGGGTGATCCGGGTGTGGCTGGGCCTGTGGGACCGGCTGGGCCTGCGGGTCCTCAGGGCTTGCAGGGTCTGACGGGTGCGACGGGCGCTACCGGTGCTCAGGGGCCTCAGGGTCCGCAGGGACCGCAGGGGCCGCAGGGTGATCCGGGCCCGAACATTGCGGCGACGGGCGGGGATATCTCGGGGACGTTGCCTGTGCTGACCGTCAACAACAACGCGATCACGACGGCGAAGATCGGTGATGAGCAGGTGACGGCGGCGAAGATTGCGAATCGGACCCGGCGGATGGTGTTATCGACCGGAGCGTTTGTTGGTGTCTCGAATCCGCCTTCTGCTGCCGCGCAGTTCAGTGTCTCCAACGTCCGCAGCCGCGCAGCGGCCATCATCCTGCCGGGCGATGCGCTCAACGTCGCAACCGCGACCTTTGTGGTGCCCAGTGACTATGTGGCGGGTCAGTCGATTCCGAAGCTGACGATTTATTGGGCGACGGACGAGGGCGGCGCCGGGCGACAGGTGGATGTGGATGTTGGGTTCTGCCGAATCCTTGATCTCACGGGGCCGACGACGCCTGTGACGTTCCGGTACAACTTCCGCAACAACTCGGGCGCGTCGACGAACGCGTCGGACTCGCTGAACCCGAACCAGAGCCAGGTGGTGGCGCAGGTGATCCCCGAAGGTTCTGAGAGCTATGACAACTCGCCGCCGCTGTGGGCGCCTGGGGATGTGATTGTGATCTCCATCGGGCGTAACGGCGTGTCGGGGTCTGACCCGTCGGGCGGCAACATGTACATCTACGGCGTGCAGTTTGACTACACCTCGGATCAGTGATTGATCGTCGATTGGAGAAACGTTTTTTCACCCATCGGCCCGGGTATGCCTGAACAGGCACGCCCGGGCCGGTGGTCTTGTGCGGGGGGGGTGTTGGGTGCGGGTTGGACCCGTTCGGCGCGTGGGCGTATGATCTTGACCCTGCGTTGACCGCCCCAATCGGGCTTCGCGGGAGACAATCAGCGGGCGAGTGCCGGAGTGGCCAATCGGGGCAGACTGTAAATCTGCTGGCTTAACGCCTTCGGGGGTTCGAATCCCTCCTCGCCCACTTTTCGAATCACGCGTCGGCCTCGGGAGCACCGGGGCCGATCGTGTTTTTGGGGTTTTCGGTGTGGGGGTGTGGGAAGGGGCGTGGGCGGGTTGGGCTGAGGGGGGTTGATGAAGCTCGCAAAAGCACAAGCCCCGTCCGGGGTGGCCGGGCGGGGCTTGGTTGAGGTCTGCTTGCTTGTTGCACGCCGATTGGTTTGTCAATCGGCGGCTGAGTGAGACGGGGTCGTCACTCAGTTGGAGAGGCGGGGGCCGCCGCCCTGGCGGGGCTGGTTATCGAGGGGGATTTCGCCGTTGGCTTCTTCGAACTGACGGACGACCTGGCCGAGGGAGATGGCGAGGCGTTTGGCGCCGCGCCAGTTCATGACGACGCGGTTGCTGACGTCGAAGCGGAGGGTGGGCTTGTTGTCGGGGGTGGGGACGGGCATGTTCATGCCGAAGTCCATGACGACTTCGTCGGGGGTGGTGGAGGTGCGGATGGTGTTGCTGTAGGTGGTCCGCATGCGGGACTCGTCGATCTGGATCTGGACCTGCTGCTGCTGGGGCTGGTTCTGCTCGGACATGGTGTGACCTTTCGTCGAAGAAGTTCGGATGAATCCGCCACCCCTCAGTTGCCTCTTCCCCCCACCGCGAGAGGAAACGGGCAGAGAGGATAGCACGTTGGTTTGATCGAGTCCGCGCGGGGTGGGGAGAATCCGGCCTGAGCGCGGGAGCGGGGGGGGTTCTCGGCCCCGCCCAGACACCACAGCGGCGCGCC
>JAVTWO010000084.1:0-10288 GCA_032229765.1 Phycisphaerales bacterium
TCCTCTGCGAAAACGGCGGCGAGGCCATCGCCGCCCTCACCGGCGTCTACATCGGCGCAGCCAACCCCGCCACCAGCACCGCCCGCCCGGGTCAAGAACGCGGCGGCGGCCCGGCTTCATCACCCACCCCCTCAGGTCCCGGCAGCGAACGCTCTTCAGGCTCAACCGCTCAGCCTGCTCAAGCACAACCCGCGCAACCGCTGCCCACACCCGGTCGCGTCGACCGGCTCATCAGCGACAAAAAGATGCCGGACAAAAAGGGCTAAGAGATCTTCGCCGCCGCGAAGAAGGTCCAGCCCGACCTGCCGGTGATCCTGATGACCGGCTTCGGCTACGACCCGCACCACTCCATCGTCCGCGCCAGCGAAGAAGGCCTGCAGTGCGTGCTCTTCAAGCCCTTCCAGGCCGAGCGATTGATCGAAGAAGTGCACAAGGCGATGGGCACACACGCGGCCAAGCGACCGCCCGCACCGCGGGTGTGAGCATCGAACAGCAGCAATGGATCTTCCCGGCAGCACGGGCTTCCGGTGGCACGGCTCACCAACGCCCTGTGCTTTGCACGCTGCGCCAACCACCCTGAGCGATTACCAGAGTTGGTAAGTCTCAGATGCTGAACGGCAAAGGGCGCTAAAAAACAACAGGCCCCGGTTTCCCGGGGCCTGTCAGTGAGTCATTCGATTCATTGAGCCGATCAGGGCAACCCGATCAACCCAAGTTCGACTTAGTCACGCCAGATGGTGATCGTGGTGGTCGTGCCGCTGATGGTCACCGTCTGGATCGGACGCAGCCAGTTGTTCACGCGACGGTTGTTGTCGACCGGCTGGGTCTCGTCCGTCTCGTCGACGAACAGGTTATCCGGAACGACCGCATTGGTCGTCTGGCCGGCGCGACGATACGTCGTCTCGATCGGGTCGGGACGGGTCTCGAACGTGACGTGGTTGTCGTTGTACACGACGTTGCCGGCCCAGGCGTTCTTGCTGCCCAGGATGTTCAGCGTCACCGAGTCGACGCCGAACGCGCCCGTCGCGAGCTGCCAACCCGCGGTCGGGTACGTGCCCTGGTCAGCGCCGGTGGTGCCGTTGTACTGCGGCCCGCGCGAGCCGATGATCGCCTCGGTGGCGGTGTAGGTGTCACGCCAACGCGCTTCACGAGCAGCGAACGGCGGGATGTGGGCGTACGAGTTGTTGCCCACGCCGGTCTGGCGACGGTTGGCATCGTTCGGCGTACCCGCGAAAGCCGGGTCCCACTGCGCGTTCGCCTTGGTCGCGGCCTTGTCGGGGTTGGCGTTCTGATAGCCGTCGTCGACTTTCACCGAGCCCGAAGCCTCAGCCGGGCTGACGCACAGCTCGGGAGTGATGCTGTTGTTCCAGATCAGCACCGACAGGATATTGCCGGTGTTATCCTTCGCACGCTGGGCGTCGAGACCGGCCTGGGTCACGGGGTTCGGCAGTGCCGGAGCAATCGTCGCGCCAGTCTTGTCGAGCTGGCTGGGGAGCGGGAAGCGCTCCTTGTTCGAACCGGCCCAGGTCACCATCGACTGGTGGATACCACGGACCTGCGTGCCGTCCTTGAGCTGGCGGGCCGACTTGCGGGCCTTGCCCAGGGCGGGGAGCAGGATGCCCACGAGCAGCGCGATGATCGCGATGACCACGAGCAGCTCGATGAGCGTGAAACCACGATTCTTCTTGGACTTCGTCACGATGCGTCTCCTAAAACGCGCCGTGCCGGGCAACTCCGCCCGACGCCGGCATTACTTGTGTCGGACCTGAGCACCGATGCCCAAGCCCGCCCGCCCCCCGAAAATCGTCACCCCAAACCCCCGGCCGCGAACGTCCGCAAGCCGACTCTCCGCCGCCGCCGATGGTTCGGTCGTGAACTTTCGCAACGAGCGTCGGTTCACTCCTCTTCACGAGCAGCAGGGCTGATGCACCGCGTTGGTGGCTTTCCAGATGTTGGTCAAATCGAGCCCAACGCAAGCCGGGCGGGAGACCCTCACTCGAAGCTCGCCTCACCGGCCCACACACGTGATTGTGCATGAACGAAGCGTGCGAGACACCGAGCACCGGGCCGAAACTTCGCCGGCGGCGCATCGTCATACCGAACCGCACAGTGGGTCGTTTTTCGACCGATGAAAGGGGGTTCGGCGTCAGCCTGGTGGGCCCAGCCCCGATCGTTGATCGTGATTCAACCCGAGCTTCAGCTTCGACCCTTTCGGGCTTCGACCGTCTACCCGAGCCGCTCACGCGAAGGAGGGGCCCTCAAGTTGTCGGCTGACGTCGCGGGTGGGCTGCCCGGGCAAGGGGTTTCCGCAATCGCGGAAGTCTTGCCCGTCATAACCCTGGCGGATGGAAGCCGCCAATGAGTGCAAGTGCTTGACATATCCAAGCAGCGTCGCCCTCGCGTCAGGCCATTTCGGACACCAACAATCTACGCATACTGTTCGCCGTGTCAATGGGGGCGGTTCCGTCCTTGAAAAAATAGGTGAACAAACCAACTCGTTCGCAAACCGTACGGAGTCTCCTCACATGACCGCGCAAAATACCCGCCCCGCAGGCTCAGAATCACCCCTCGCCGCCCTCGCCCGCCTAGGCCTCACCCTCCCCACCCCCGCCAAGCCCGTCGCGGCCTACGTCCCCACCCGCCTGGTGGGAAATCTGCTCTACATCAGCGGACAAATCCCCGTGTCCAACGGCCAGCCCATCGCCAAGGGGCTCGTCCCGCGTGAAGTTTCCATCGAAACCGCGGTTTCCTGCGCCAGACAGTGCACCCTCAACGCCCTGGCGGCTGCGAACGAGGTTCTGAAAGACCGCGGCGGGCTGGATGCCATCCGCTCCGTCGTCCGCGTTGGGGCCTTTGTCGCCTGCGAGGCTGGGTTCGCCGACCACCCCAAGATCGCCAACGGCGCCAGTGAACTGCTCGTCGAGGTCTTCGGCGAATCGGGCAAGCACGCCCGCGCCGCGGTGGGGGCGCCGTCGCTGCCGCTGAATGTGCCGGTTGAGATCGAGTTTTTGTTTGAGGTGAACTGAGGGAAACCGCTGGGGCGACGGCTAACCTCGCGGGCTCATGGGTGATCTGTTTGCAAACCCGTCCAGCGCCGGGACGATCGTCCTGCTTTCGATCTGTGCCGCTCTGGGCATGCTCGTGGGCAAACTCCGCGTCCGCGGCGTCGGGCTCGGGGTCGCGGCCGTCTTGCTCGTGGCACTCCTTGCCACGCGGTTCAAGCCCGCGCTCAGCCACGAGGTCCTGCACTTTGCTCGCGACCTCGGGCTGGTGCTCTTCGTCTATAGCCTGGGGACGCAGATCGGCCCGGGGTTCTTCAGCGCCCTGCGCCGCGGCGGGCTGCGTGCGAACGTTGTCGCCGCGGTCATCGTCCTGCTGGGCACGCTGCTGACGTTCCTCTTCGTGCGGTTCGGGCTGCTTCGGCTGGATACCGCCGTGGGTGTGTTGGCGGGCTCAACGACCAACACCCCGAGTCTGGCGGCGGGTCAGGCGGCGCTCACGCAAGCGACGCAGGCGCAGGTCGGTTCGTCGGCGTCCACCGCCTCATACGCACTCGTCTACGCGCTGGGGATCGGCGCCACCATCGCGGTGATGCTCTTCTCACGCGCGGTGATCGCGAAGATCCCGGTGCGTCGCAGCGTCGAAACGCACACGCCCGCGGGCAGCTACCCCGTGCTCGTGCATGCGAACATTGATGTGACGAACGCGCAGGCCGTGGGTATCCCGCTGCGGAAGTTCTCGATGATCCACTCGGGCGGGGTGGTGCTCACGCGTCATCTCAGCGGCGAGAACCTCAGTGTCCCCACGGGCGACACGCGGCTGAAGATGGGCGATGTGGTTCTCGCGGTTGGGCCTGAGGAAGCGGTGGATCAGGTGCGGATGATGCTGGGGGAAGAGAGCGGGACGAACCTGCGCGAGATGCCCGGGCCTATTGAGGTGAAGAAACTCGCCGTGACGCGCGCGGGCGTGGTGGGCAAGACGCTGCGTGAGCTGAATCTCAATCGGCGGTTGGGTGTGACGGTCTCGCGCATGGAGCGTGCGGGGGTGGAGATGGCCCCGAACCCGGACATCGCGCTGAACTTTGCGGACGTGCTGACGGTGGTGGGGACGGAAGAGCGATTGGCGCAGGTGCAGGGCGAGCTGGGGGATAGTCGAAGGGCGTTGCAGACGCCGCAGATGGTGCCGATGTTCTTTGGGGTTGCTTTGGGCGTGCTGGTGGGGTCGGTGCCGATCGCGATTCCGGGGTTGAGCACGCCGATCAAGCTGGGGTTGGCGGCCGGTCCGATGCTCGTGGGGCTGATCATCGGGCGACTGGGAAGGCTGGGACCTCTGCTGGCAACCATGCCCACCGCGGCGGCGACGGCGTTGGGTGACCTGGGGATCGCGCTCTTCCTCGCCAGTGTGGGGTTGTTGTCGGGCGATGCGATCTGGACGGGTGTGCAGTCGGGTGAGGCGATGGTGTGGGTGGGGCTGGGCGCGGTGATTGCGGGGCTGCCGCTGGTGGTGGGGGCGTTGCTGTCGCACCTGTGGCTGGGTATGAAGCCCGCGCAGGTGATGGGGCTGCTGGCGGGGAGCATGACGGACCCGCCCGCGCTGGCGCTGGCGAGCGAGATCACCCAGAACGACGAGCCCGCGGTGACGTACGCGACGGTCTACCCGCTGACGGCGGTTCTGCGGGTGATCTGCGTGCAGGTGCTGGTGATTGCGCTGGTGGGTTGAGTGAGCAAATCACACAAAGAAAAGAAGCCCCCGAAGCGTGAGCTCCGGGGGCTTTGTCATCGTGCAAACATTGGAGGAACGAACGAGAAACGTTCGTCGCGGATTAGGCGCGACGGCGGCGACCGGCGATCAGCCCGCCCATGCCCAGCAGGGCGAGTGAGCCCGGGGTGGGGATGACGTTGACCGTGAAGGTGCCCTGGGTGGAGAGACCGAGCTCGTCGGTGACGGAGTAGCCGAAGGTGTAGAGGCCGTTGGCGACGCCGGCGAGGTTCCAGTTGAACGCGCCGTTGCTGCCGAGGGTGGCGCCGGAGACGCCGAAGGGCTGAACGAGACCGCCGTAGACGATGGGGCGGCCTTCGGGGTCAGCGCCGGTGAGGAGGTTGAACGAGGCGCTGGTGTCCACGTCGGTGTTAAAGGTCGGCGCGGCGAAGGGGTTGGGGTTGATGGTGGGGGCCTGGTTGGCGGCGACGGTGCCGTTGATGCGAACGGCGTCACCGGTGGTGGTGGCGTTGGGGCTCTGGAGGCGGAGGGTGCCAGCGGTGTTGGTGGCGTTCCAGCCGAAGAGGCGGAAGATGATGGTGCCGTTGGCCGAGGAGACCACGGGGGCGGCGCTGGGGTTGGTGGTCACGGGGAAGAGGTTGCGGGTGAAGCCGGCGGTGGTGGAGGTGCTGGTGCCGACGGTCATGTTGCCGACGAAGTTATCGAGGGCGGAAGACCAGGTGTCATTGAAGGTTGTGCCGCCGTTGGTGGAGTACTGCCAGCGGGCCTGGCTGGGGCCGGAGCTGCTGCGGCTGAGGTTGGTGTAGATGGAGTTCAGGGTGACGTAGGTCTGGGGGGCGACGGAGAAGGTGATCTCGTAGTAGTTCCCGCCGGTGTTGGCGAAGGAAGACGAGACCGAGAAGCCCGACGAGTTGATGCTGTTGGCGGCGGCGGTGGCGGTGAGGCCCGGGCCGCGGGTCAGCGAAGCGCCGACGATGGCGGCGTTGCTGGCGGTGGCGGCGTTGGAGGCCTGGTTGCCGGCCTGGCCGTTGAGGTTCCAGGTGGCGAGCTGACCCTGAGCCGAACCGGCAAGGGCGACCAGGGAAACGATAGCGATAGCGATCTTCATCTCTCTCTCCTCGAAATAGCCCCCCCAAAGGGCGGGCAAGGTGGGTGGGCGTGACACGAGATCACGGCCCGTACGGTTGAAAAATAGAGCCAAAACCCGCTGTGTCGAGGATCGGGAGGGAGAAGAAACCCTTGCTGCAATGAATCGCTGGCAAGCCCCGAAGCGGCGGTATGGGGGAACCCCCCGGTGCGTGCGTGTGGCCAAGCCGACCCCCTGAGCAGGTGCTGAGGGAGGTTCGGTTGTGTGGACGTTCTCGGTCGTCGCGACGAGTGTTACGTGTTCACAATCGCGGCGGCGATGATGCTGGCGAGCTTGGCGCCCTCGCCGTGATCGAGCTTGGTCGCGGGCCAGTGGATGCCCAGGCCTTGAGCGTCGCTGGGTTTGGGGATGATGTGGAAGTGGACGTGGAAGACGGCTTGATGGGCGGCGGGGCCGTTGTTTTGCAGGAGGTTGTAGGCGGTGGTGTTGGTGGCCTTCATGACGGCGCGGCAGATGCGCGGCAGGGCGCGCCCGACGGCGGCGGCGCTTTCGTCGGAGAGCTGGTCGAGCGTGGCTTTTTCTTCTTTGGGGATCACCAGCGTGTGGCCGAGCGCGAGGGGGGAGACATCAAGAAAAGCCAGCACGTGCTGGTCTTCGTAGACCTTGTGGCAGGGGATCTCGCCCTTGATGATGCGGGAGAAGATGGTCTGGCTCATGGCGATGCTCGCGGGGTGTGTGCGGGTCGTTTCGTTGATCCGTTCGTCAGTTCATCAGCTCGTCGCGTGCGCGGGGAGTGTTCGTAGCGTCGGCTGCACGACGGCTTCGAGCAGTTCGAAGGCGCTCTGCCCTTCGCTCGTCGGCGGGGCTTCGACCGGGACGAAGAGCTTCGTCCCCGGGGTGTGCGAGCCCCATTTCACCATCGCGAAAGCGATGGGGGACTTGCTCAAGAGCGGCGAGAGCGTGCTGCTGGTGATCGCGCCGATGGGCTCGCTCTGCGCGTCACTGCTGGCGAAGACCGGTGCGGCGCTGAACGGGAATCGCGCCAAAGGTGGCTCGGCGTAGGCCTCGGATCCGCCGGTGGATTGTGAGGCGGGGGCGAAGGTCTCCGGGTGCGGGTCGTTCAGACGCAGGGCGACCAGGGTTTGCTTCGGGTGACCGAGGGCGTTCATGCGGGCGACGATTTCTTGACCCAGATAGCAGCCCTTTTTGAACGAGACGCGCTCGTTAAGCAGGCCGGTCTCGGCGGGGAGGTTGGTCGGGCCGAAGTCGGTGAGGTAGAGCGGGGTGCCGGCTTCGATGCGGGCGATGTTGTACGCGGCCCATCCCACAGGACGCAGCAGAGCGCCGGGGTTCGGTCGCCCGGGGTTGAGCGGCTCGTGGGCTCTCTCAAGCAGGTGCTGATAGACCGTCAGGGCGCCTTCGATGGGGATGAGAAGGTCGAGGCCGATCTCGGCGGTGGTGTCGTTTCGGTCGATGAGGACATCGAAGCCTTTGATGGAGAGGTGCGTGGTGGTGTTGATTTGCAGATCGGCGAGGTTGAGCACGCGGAGGGCGGCGGGGCCGTGGAGGGCGAGACGGTGGAAGCGGTCGGTTTCGTCGGTGATCTGGACGTCTTCGGTGATGACGTAGGCGGAAAGGGTTTCGACCGTTCGAGCGGCGGCGTGGGCGTCGACATCGAAGATCACGCGGTCGGGTTCGATCAGGACGCGGAGGTCGGCATCGACCCGGCCCTTTTTGTTCAGCCAGAAGGCGGAGCGGGCCTGAGCGGGCTGGATGCCCTTGAGCTCTTGGGTGAGCATGCTGTTGAGGAAGGAGAGGCGGTCTGAGCCGCGGACGGTGAGGGTGGCGCGGTGGGGGAGGTCGATGAGTGCGGCGGCCTTTCGGAGGGCGGCGTACTCAAGGTCGAGGCGGTCGTAGGCCTGGACGAAAGGGATGCGGGCGTCGGGCGCGTCGGCGGGGCCGTAGTGATCGAGGAGGGCCTCGGCGCGTTCGTGGAGGGGGAGGATGGGGCTGAGTCGGGCCATGGGCGATGGTATGGGAACCTTTGGGGGGTTGGGGGGAGTGTGAGCGGGGAAGCCAGCGATTGGGGGTGCGGGATTCGGGGTTGTCCCGTAGATGAGGGTGCGGAGGAAGGCAGAAATGGTCCGCTGGTGATACGCTCGCGGCCTTCCCGGCACGAAGTGTGACGGGTGAAGCGACGGTGATTGTTTCAATCCATCGGAATGGAGTGCGCAGAGATGAACGTGGATTTGCTGAAGCGGTTGTGCGAGACGCCGGGCGTGCCGGGGCGTGAGGAGCGGGTGCGCGGGCTGATCGAGAAAGAGATCAAGGGGCTCTTCGATGATGTGTCGACGGACGCGCTGGGGAACCTGATCTGTCGTCGCTATCCGCGCGGCAAGGGTGGGAAGGTTGTGAAGGCTTCGGGCGGCAAGCGTCCGCAGCGCGTGCTGCTGCTGTGCCACATGGACCAGATCGGGTTCTATGTCCGCGGCGTGGACGACAAGGGGTTCATCCGCGTGGCGAACGCGGGCGGGTTCGATACGCGGAACCTCTTCTCGCGGCGCATGACGCTCGTGACCGACTCGGGTGATTACCCCGCGGCGTTGAACCCCGGCGGGCGTCCGGTGCACATCGCCAGCGAGGCGGACAAGGCGAAGATCCCCGACGTGAAGGAACTGATCCTGGATACGGGCATGCCGGCGGATCAGGTGAAGAAGAAGGTCAAGATCGGCGACTACTGCGTCTACAGCGACCCGTTCGTTGAGCTGGGCGAAAAGTGCATGTCACCCGCGATGGACAACCGCGTGGCGTGCTGGCTGGGGATCGAGGCGGTCCGGCAGATCGAGCGTGAGAAGACCGCGCACGCCTGCGAGATCATCGTGGCGTTTACTACGCAGGAAGAGGTCGGGCTTCGCGGTGCGAAGACCAGCAGCGCGATCGTCGAGTGCGACATCGGCATCGGGATCGACGTGACGTTGTCGTGCGATACGCCGGGCGTTCCCGAGGATGAGAAGGTCACCGAGCAAGGCAAGGGCGTTGGGCTGCACATCATGGACAGCTCGTTCATCAGCGATTACAAGCTGATCGACGACATGGAGCAGTGCGCCAAGCGGAACCGGATCGCCCACCAGCGCACGATCCTGATGCGTGGCGGTCAGGACGGAGCCGCCGCTCAGCAGACCGGGCGCGGTTCGCGGGCGGTTGGCGTGGTGGTCGGGACGCGGTACATCCACACGACGACGGAGATGATCCACAAGCGCGACCTTGGTGCGGCGCGAGATCTGCTGGCGGCGTGGGTGCCGACGCTTTGAGATCAGTCGCGAGTCGCGAGTGCTGAGTCGCGAGTCGCGCGTGGTGGCAGTGGGGGAGAGGTGCAAGTTCAGCGTTCAAACGAGAAACGCGACGGGCCCAAAGGCTCGTCGCGTTCTTGTTTGTACGTTTCGGCGTTTTCTCAGGACCCTCGATCCCTTGATCTCTCGGTCCCTCGATCCCTTGGTCCCTTCCCCTTAGTACACGACACTCATGCACTGTTCCACGGCTTGGATGACCTGGCGGATCTGGAAGGGCTTCTTGAGGTAGGTTTCGAAGCCGGTGTTCTTCAGACCCGTGAGCTGGGCGTCGGTCATTTTGCCGCTCATGGCGATGATCTTGGTGATGGCGAGGTCGTCCTCCTGGCGGACGCGGTTGACGAGTTCCATGTGGGCGTTGTCGGCGAGGTGGAGGTCGAGCAGGATGACGTGCGGCTTGAAGCGTTCGCACTCAAGACCCGCGGCGAAGGTGGACGCGGCGACTTTCACTTCGTACTTGGCTTGCTCGGTGAGGACCTTCTGCAGCGCGTCGGTGACTTCCTTTTCGTCGTCGACGATGAGCACGCGGGTGGAGCCCGAGGTGATCCCGTCGAGGGGGATGCCGTGGAGCTGCATGAACTTGATGAGCTGCTGCTTGGGGATCCGTCGGTCTTTGGAGCCGGGGATCTTGTAGCCCTTGAGCTGCCCCGAGTCGAACCACTTGCTGACGGTGCGAGGGGCCACGTTGCAGATCTTGGCGACTTCGCCGGTGGTCAGAACGTCCTTGTCCATCGCCATGTGAGTAGTCCTTCTCTCGGGTCCGCGGCGTTGGGTGCGTCCGTGCACCGATCAAGCCGCGGAGAGTTTTTCGGCGCGAAGATGAGCGCTCTTGAACGGCAGAGAAGAATGTGACGCAAGTAACTGCCGTGCGGACGTTGCGGGCGGTTCCGAGAACGCGGTGGTTGATGCGGAAGAGTCGCGGAGATCGGATTGAGTGATGAGGAGAAGCGAGAAACAAACTCAGTAGAAGACCCGAGGGCGGCGGGGTGAGCGGGCGACCCGGATCAGAGAGATAAGGTGTTCGAGGGGTGAAGAGTGTGGATGGACGAGGGCTTGAGGGTTGAAGTTGATGATGCCAGATGGATTTGTTTGGTAAATGATTGGAAGTGCGTCGGTGGTTGAGTGGTTGGTGACG
>JAVTWO010000085.1:0-10167 GCA_032229765.1 Phycisphaerales bacterium
TGCTCGCGGCCAACCGCCGCTACTCGAACTCGGCGCCCCGCAACTTCGACGGCTCAACCGTCCGCCTCTTCGGTGGCGGCGTCGGTCAGGTCGATCGCGTCACCGCGTGCAAACTCGCCGTCAGCAAGGCCGGCGCACTGTGCACCGGCGCCATCGCCCTCTCCGACGCCTTCTTCCCCTTCAACGACGGGCCCAAAGTCCTCACCGACGCGGGCGTGAAAATGATCGTCCACCCCGGCGGCAGCAAACGCGACAACGACACCTTCGAGCTCTGCGAAAAACTCGGCGTCACCTGCATGACCACCGGCACGCGGCGATTCAGGCACTGAGTTGGAAGGGCTGAGGCGTTGATAGTGCTGAGTGCTGAGTGCTGAGCATTGAGTTTTCGAGCTTTGAGCTTTGAGCTTTGGGTTTTCACCACATCAACAACACGCACACCCTCAGTCCCCTGAAACCCAACCGCCCCTCGCCGGTACGATTCATCGGCCCGCCACCTCGGGCCTTTGGGTTGATTTTTCTGGAGTGTGTTGCATGCCTTCTGAAGCCGGTCTCCCCCGTTTGACCTCGGCCGCGTTGGTCGTCGGCGCCGCCGCGTTGATGTCGGGCTGCGTGAAAACCGTCGAGCCCAACGCCTCGAACACCACGAACGATCCCAAGCCCGCCGCCGCGACCGCGACCAACCGAACCACCGTTGCACAGCCGCCGATTGAACTCCCCGCGTGGGCAAAGGCCGACCCCTTCGCGAACCTTCCCCCAGCGCAGGGCGCAACCATCCGCGTCGGGGGCGACGAAAAAATCAAAGCCGAACAACGAGGCGAGAGCTGGTCCAGCGGCACCTGCCTCATCGACACCCCACTCCCCGACGGCTACCCCGCCCCCACGCCCCCCGGCGCGATCGAGCTCAAACGCTACCCGCTCGTCCGTCGAGCCGAGGTCCGAGGCGAATCCAGCCCCGACTTCGCCACCAACATCGGCTTCTTCCCGCTCTTCAACCACATCAAACGCCGCGACATCGCCATGACCTCCCCCGTCGAGGTCGACTATCGCGAACTGCGGACCGAATACCCCGCCGACGAACCGCCCCGCGGCACCGCGTGGAACATGGCCTTCCTCTACCGCAAGGTCGACCAAGGCCCCGCCGGCGCTGATCCGAAAAACAAGAACGTCATCGTCCGCGACCTTGAGCCCATCACCGTCCTGGCCATCGGCCTGAAAGGCCCGTACTCGATGGGTGCCATCGCCGACGGCGCAACCGAACTGGAAAAGTGGCTCGCCTCGAACCCCGAGTGGGAAGCCATCGGGAACGACGCCCGCGGGCTCTACTACAACGGCCCCGAACGTCGCAACCGCGACAAATGGGCCGAGTCGCAGATCCAGGTCCGCTACGTGGGCGTCAAGCCCGCGAAGACGCAGACCAAACCCGCGCCAAAGAACTGATCGGCACGCGCCCGCTCACGCCAGCGGGTTCAAGAACAACCCCGTCGCAAGCTTCGGATAGAAGAACGTGCTCTTCTGCGGCATCAACTGCCCCGCTCGGCTCACCTCGCGCACCGCCTGCAAAGGCGTCGGCCGCAGAATCACCGCGAGCTGAGGCGTGAAGCCCTTCCCGCCGCCAGCGCCCGTCTCGCTGCCGCTGGCGATCGCCTGCACCTCGGGGATCGAGTGCGGGAAGGCCCACTTCACCGGGTTCCCCGCGTTGAGCTTCGCCTGGCAGACTTCTTCCACGATCTGGTATTGGCACATCGCCACGTCCAGCGAACGCCACGCGGGGACCTTTTCCGGGAACCGCGCCTTCAGCGCATCACGCAGCGCGGGTATCGCCACGCACCCGCTCTTGCTGGCAAAGTCCCACAGCCCAACCCGCGGCTCGCCCATCGCTTCAAGCTTCAAGAGTGCGCCCTCCAGCGCCTCCAGCCCGCCGGCGATGTGCTCAAGCCGCAGCGTCGACGCCGCCGCCACCTTGAATGCGTCCCACGAATAGCCGCTCACGCCGCCGATGACGCGGTGCGTGGGTCCGATGACCGTCCCCGGGTCGCTCATGCTGATGATCACGAACATGCACCGCCGCGCCGGGTGATTCTCGCTCAGCGGCTTGCCCGTCGATGCCGCCTCCGCCTTCAGCGCTTCAAGATAGTTCACCGCGGTGGTGTAGCGATGGTGCCCGTCGGCGATGAAAACATCCTCCCCCATCAACGCCTCGGCATACTTCTGCTGCACCAGCGGATCGCGCACGCTCCAGACCTCGTGCAGCGTGCCGTCGTCGGTCTTCGCGGTCATTTCCGCCGGTCGCGTGGCGCAGATATCCCGCAGCAGCTTCGCCGCCTTCCCCGTCTCGTCCGCGTGAAGCCCGAAGATCGGCGAGAGCTGCGTCCGCGTTGCCTTCATCAGCGCCATGCGGTCTTCCTTCGGCCCGCTGAAGGTCTCTTCATGCGGCAGGATCCCGCCGCCCTTCGCCGGTCCGAAGGGACGCACGTCCACCGTCGCCACCATCCCCGTGCGCCGCGTCAGTTGCCCGTTGAAGGTGAAGCTCTCGCGGTAGACATACATCGCGGGGGTCGTCGTGCGCACCAGCACGCCCGAATCGATCCACTCCTTCAGCATCGCCGCCGCGCCTTCGTACGCCGAAGCGGGCCCAAGGTCCTTCGCCGGAATATGCGGCAGGTCCACCGCGACGATGTTCCGCGGATCCTTGCTCAGCAGCTTCGCCTTGCCCGATGCGTCGAGCACGTCATACGGCGGCGCGACCAGGGCCGACAGATCGGTCGTCGCGCCGGGGTTGAGCGGGTAGGTCAAGGCGGAGAACGGGTAAACGCTTGGCATGCGCCAGTTTATGCCCGCGATGATCTCGGGCGATGGGACCACTCACAGATCCGCCTCACCGACATACCATCAACCCGGTGGGAGATTTCGCCTTCGACACCCCGGTTCATTGGTCCGCCAAGGCCGATCTGCTGCGTGCCTCGCATCGCGGCCTGTTGATCTCTGAACGCACCGGCGCGCTGCACGACAACGCCCGCGCAACCGTCGAAGCCCTTCACATCGACGCGTACCTCATGCTCACGCAAGAGTCGGGCGAGCGCTTCATCCCGCGTTTGGAGTTTCTCGCGAATCAGGGCAACGGGCACGCCGCCCTCACGCTCGGGTTGATCTACACCGACACGCTGGGCTCGCGCCGTGATACCGCCCAGGCCTTCCGCTGGTTTCGAAAGGCCGCCCACGCACGCAACCCCGAAGGGCTCTACCGCGTCTCGTACCACGCACACACCAACGCGCAGGGCGACGAATCACCCCGCGCAAACCTCCTCCTCCGCAGCGCCGTCGCCTACGGCCATCCCGCCGCCGCCTACACCCTCGGCGCGCCGATGGTCCACAGCCTCGATCCCGCTCAACGCGCCCGCGGCGAAGCACTCCTGAACTACGCCTCAAAGCACGGCATCACCTCCGCGATGAGCGTCCTCAGCGACGCCCTGGCACGCCACGAGCTTCACCACACCGATGAAGAAGTCGCCGAGCGCGCCGCACGCCGCCGCCGCTGGCTCGAAGCCGCCGTGCGCCGCGGGTACATCCCCGCGATGATCGCCCTCGCCGCCGACATCCTCAACGACGAGCAGCAGATTCAGCACCACCCGCGCGCGGTGGAACTGCTGACAAAGGCCGCGAAACAAGGCGACCCCGACGCACGCCTGACCCGCGCCAAGGCCCGCTGGCTCGGCCGCGGATTCACCCAGGACCGCGCCAAGGCCCTGCGCGCCGTGATCCGTCTTGCCAACGACCGCCATCCCGAGGCCATCCGCTTCCTCGCGCTCATCGCCAGCGACCTGACCGCCGAGGCGTTCCACGATCGGGCGCTCTCGGTCCTTCGAAGTCTCGCGGATCAAGGCGACGAGATCGCCCGCGGGCACCTCGGCCGCCTGACCCTCGAAGGCGCCGGGATCACCAAAGACCCGCAGCAGGGCCTCGCGCTGCTCAAACAATCCGTCCGCACAGGCAACTTCGAAGCCCTCGAAGCGCTCTGGGACTATTCCACCGCCCGCGGCATACGCGACGACACACTCAACGACGTCCGCGCGTACATCGAACGCGGCAGCGACCAGCGCATCCCCGTGGTCATGTACATCCGTGCGTACATCCTCGAACGTCAAGCCGAGGCGACCGAATCCCCCGCCGCACGCAAAGCGCTCAATCAAGAGATCGACAACCTGCTGGAGTACGCCTCGTTCAAAGGCATGCAATCCGCGGCCTTTACCCTCGCCCGCCGTGCGTACGACCAGCCCACCCCGCTCCGCGATCAGTCCTTCATCTTCCGGCTCCGCCGACACGCCGCCCGACTCGGTCACCCAGAGGGGATGCACGCGCTGGCATGGGCCCTGCGCCGAGGCAGCGGCACCGAGGCCGACCCAAAGGCCGCCCGCGCTTGGTTTGAAAAAGCCTTGAACGCCGGCTTCGCCAGATCCGCCCACGAGCTCGCCGAGATGGTCTGGAACGGCGAAGGAGGTCAGCCCGATCCCTACACCGCCGAGAATCTCTTCTCCAGAGCCGTCCAGCTCGGCGACGTCAACGCCCAAACAACCCACGCGATGCTCCTCATCGAGCGCGCAGCTCCCCATGACTTCAAACGCGCTCACGAGCTGCTCCTCGAAACCGCCCAGACCGGCAGCATCCCCGCCATGATCGAGTTCGCGGTCATGAACATGCGCAAGCTCGGCGGCTACAACGACCTGCACGCCGCCGAACACTGGCTCAGACAAGCCATGCGCGACGAGCCCTACGCACAGCACCTGCTCGCGGTGCTCAACCTCGACCTCCGCGGCCATCCCTCCGCGGTCTACGAGGGCCTGAAGCACCTCTTCGAAGCCGCCGACCGAGGCAACGCCAACGCGATGACGCTCCTCGCTCGCTTCTACGACACGGGCACCTTCGTCGCGCAGAGCTCCGCCATCGCCGAGTCGTTCCTCGAACGCTCCGCCGACCAGGGCAACCCCACCGCGTGCCGAGTCCTTGCCGAGAAATTCCTCATCAAGCCCCCCGACCGAGATCGCGACGACCGCGCCGTCAAGCTCCTGAACATCGGTCTTGACGCCGGCGACGCCGACTGCGCCGCCAAACTCGCCGAGCTCTTTACCGCCGGTCGGGGCGTCGAACGCAACCTCCCCCGCGCGTTTCAGCTCAACCTTTTCGCCGCGCAGCAGGGTCACATCGACGCCATGCTCTCCGTCGCCCTCTGCTACACCCACGGCCGCGGCGTCCCCGCCAACCCCGACGCCGCCAAAGAATGGCTCCGCAAAGCCGCCAACGCCGGCAGCCCCCAGGCCCGCAAACTCCTGGGCCTTCCCGAAGAACCCAGCCAGACGATCTCCTCACGCTGAAAACGCCCGCTCATCCTCAAGCTCTTCCTATCATCTCCCGCATCCGCCCTCTTCACCGACCAATCCGGAGCATCCCGCCCATGCCGGCCTCCCCCGCACTCGCCAGCAACCCGCTCCAGACCAACCCCGACGCTCCCCGCGCCCTCGTCGTCCGCGCCGCCGGCACCAACTGCGACGCCGAGATGGTCCGCGCGTTCCAACTCGCCGGCGCTACAGCTCAGCTCATCCACCTCGACCACCTCATCGACAACCCCCAACTCATCAGTGACGCCGACCTCCTCGGCTTCCCCGGCGGCTTCAGCTACGGCGACGACGTCGCCAGCGGACGAATCTTCGCCGCCAAACTCAAAGCCGCCCTCTGGCCCGCACTCCGCGACGCCGCCCGAAAGGGCGTCCCCATGATCGCCGCCTGCAACGGCTTCCAGATCCTCGTCCAATCAGGCCTCCTCCCAGGCCCCGCCTCCACCAACGCCCTCACCTGGCCTGATCACCCACCCGCGCAAGAACTCGCCCTCGCCCACAACCACACACCACCCCCCGGCCGCGGCGGCGGTTTCACCGACCGCTGGTGCCGCGTCGAGCCCGATCCCACCAGCGTCTGCATCTGGACCAAGGGCCTCCTCGACCCGCTCGCCAAACTCCCCCCGCTCACCCGCCGCGACGTCTGCATGCTCCCCGTCGCCCACGGCGAAGGCCGCCTCGTCGCCTCCAGCCCCTCCGTCATCGAGCGCCTCCGCACCAACGGCCAGATCGCCCTCCGCTACAGCAAAGACGAAAACCCCAACGGCTCCACCGACGACATCGCGGGCATCTGCGACCCCTCGGGCCGAATCTTCGGCCTCATGCCCCACCCCGAGCGCTACCTCGACTGGACCCGCCACCCATTCTGGACCGCCCTCGATTCCAGCGTCCGAACGGGCGACACCCCGGGCCTGATGATGTTCAAGAACGCCGTGAACCTGGTGAAGTCCCAAATCCCCGCCGGCGCACGCTGAACGCAGCGTTTTTTCAAGAACCCCGCACGCACGGGCTTTCGCGGTGTCGAAAGAAAGAAGCCGCACGCGCGATCTCTTCGCCCAGCGGCTTCGCCTCTTCGCCTCTCCGCCTCTTCCCACCACAGAGCCCCCCATGAGCGTCGACCCTCGCTGGCTGAAATCCAAAGTCGCGCAGCACGAAACCGTCGACGACGACCGCACCTGCGCCAAATGCTCCTACAGCCTCCGCGGGCTCAAACGCTCCGCACGCTGCCCCGAATGCGGTACCTATATCGACCCAAACCTCCACACCGACGACCCAGCCGCCCATACTCACCGCGGCGCCAAAGCCCCCAAACGCCCCGAGTACATCCACCTCTCCATCCCCCAGCTCAAACGCGTCGCCATCGCCACCAACCTCATGTACCTCGGCGCGCTCATCATGATGTCGGGCCTCGCCATCAACTGGGGCATGCTCGCCCTCGCTCGTTTGGGCAATGACTCCATCGAAGCCCTCCACTTCGCCTGGGTCTTCACCCTCGCCTGCACCCCCGGCGCCATCCTCTGGTTCCTCGGTTGCCTCTGCCTCACCTTCCCCACCACCAAGCTCCACGCCCCCGACGTCCGCCTCAATCGCATCATCCACCACGATCTCGCCCCGCCAGGCTTCGCTCCCCTCGCCCAGCTCGGCTCAATCCTCCAACTCGCCTTCCCCGTCAGCATGGCCCTCGCCGCCGCCAGCGCCTTCATGGGCGGCTTCGCCGGCGGCAAAGCCAACCACCTCATCGTCGCCGCCTCCGTCCTCGGCGTCATCGCCTGCATCGCCGCCGCCCCCATCATGCTCACCATGCGCAATCTCTCCCTCTGGGCCAACGACGACAACGCCTTCTACAGCAGCGTCACCTGCGCCGTCGGCCTCCCCCTCGGCGGCGCCTGGATCGCCTACACCCCCGCTCTCCACGAAGAAATCGCCTTCGGCAAAATCATCGGCCTCGGTTGGGCCTTCATCATCTTCGCCTTCGCTCTCTTCATCCCCTGGGTCTGGATCCGCGGCCTCGCCAGCATCGCCAACGTCTGCCGATGGGCTCCTCGCAATCAACAATCCTTCCTCGACCGCCAAGAACGCTTCATCCAACGCGCCAAAGAACAAGCCCGCAAAACCGACGAAATCCGCCAAGCCCACGGCGGCTACGAACCCTGAAATCCCCCCATCTTCCGCTTCTTTCCCCTCTTATTTGCGATTTGGCTATTTGCTATTTGCTATTTGCTTGCCCCTACCCTTCCCCGTTGCTCCCCTCTTCCCCCTCCACCAAGAAGCCCAAAGTCCTCCTCGCCATGTCCGGCGGGGTTGATTCCTCCGTCGCCGCCGCACTCCTCCTCCGCGACGGCTACGACGTCGTCGGCTGCTTCATGCGCCTCGGCTCGCCGGGCGAAACCCTCGATCAACCGCAACTCGACGAAACCCCGCAAACCTGCAAACCCCTCCGCATCGGCAAGCAAGGCTGCTGCTCCATCAACGACGCCGCCGACGCCCGCCTCGTCGCCGCCAAGCTCAACATCCCCTTCTACGTCTGCAACTTCAAGAAAGACTTCTCCCGCATCATCGACTACTTCACCAGCGAATACGCCGAGGGCCGAACCCCCAACCCCTGCGTCCGCTGCAACGACTGGCTCAAGTTCGGCAAGCTCCACGACTACGCCCAGCAGCTCGGCTGCGATTTCGTCGCCAGCGGGCACTACGCCCGCATCGACCGCACCGACCCCAACCACCCAAAGCTCCTCCGCGGGCTCGATCTCGACAAGGACCAGTCCTACGTCCTCTTCGGCGTTCCCCGCGACCGCCTCAACCACATGCTCCTGCCCATCGGCAACCTCCGCAAACCGCACGTCCGCGAGATCGCCCGCGAGCTCAACCTCCCCGTCTTCGATAAGCCCGACAGCCAGGAAATCTGCTTCGTCCCCGATAACGACTACGCCGGGTTCATCGAACGCCGCGACGAATCGCTCGCCAACCAGCAGGGCGACCTCATCGACACGTCGGGCAACCGCGTCGGCACGCACAAGGGCCACCACCGCTTCACCATCGGCCAACGCCGCGGCATCGGTGTCGCCCTGGGCTACCCCGTCTACGTCGTGAACAAAGACCCGCGCACCAACACCGTCACCCTGGGCCCACGCGAACTCCTCGACTCCGCCGCCTGCACCGTCGGCGAGGCCAACTGGCTCATCGACAACCCCGCCCAAACCCTCCGCGACTGGACCCCCTGCTACGTCCAGCACCGCAGCAACTCCGACCCCGTCCCCGCAAGGGTCCGCGTCATCGCCGATCGCCCCGAGCACGAGCCCGCGACCCACTCAGGCCGCCGGGGAAGATTCGAAGTCCGCTTCGCACAGCCCCAAGACGCCGTCACCCCGGGCCAAGCCCTCGTTGTCTACGCCCAACTCCCGGGCACACACGCCGATTCCGACCCCACGAGCTCACACAACGAAACCCCCTGGCACCTCCTCGGCGGCGGCTGGATCGAATCCGCACGCTGACAAAGTCGCGAAGTGCCAAAGTGCCAAAGTGCCGAAGTGCCGAAGTGCCGAAGTGGCACAGTGAAAAGAAAAAGGCGGCCAAGTGTTCCCACAGGCCGCCTTCTCTTATTTGCTATTTGCCAATTTGCTATTTGCCATTTGCACCCCGCCCCGCCCTCAGTGCTTCGCCTTCCCCGGGATCAACACCGAAAGCACCGTCGCAATCCCCAGCGTTGACAGCACGACCACCAGCGACACCGTCGTGTCGATCTTGATCGGGCCCATCGCCTCCTTCACCACGCCCCACACGTGCAGATACGGGGGCAGGCTCAGCAGCAGCAGCTTCACACCCACGAAAGCCAGGATGAGGATCAGCGCCGGCTTCAGGAACCGGAACTTCGCAATCAGCGCCGCCAGGCAGAAGTACAGCGCCCGCAGCCCAAGGATCGCGAAGATGTTGCTCGTGAAGACGATGAACGGGTCGGGGGTGATCGCGAAGATCGCCGGGATCGAGTCCACCGCGAAGACCAGGTCCGTGATCTCCACCATGATCAGCGCCAGGAACAGGGGCGTGATCGCCCGCTTGCCCAGCGAGCCCGCGGGAGGCGGATCCTGCTTCTCCTTGCCCGTCACCGGATCGATCGAGTACGTCGGCTTCAACGTCCGGCGCGTGATGAACTTCTGCCCGTCGAAGAAGTCCACCGTCGGGAAGATCTTCTTCGCCAGCTTCACCGCGATGTTCTGGCTGGGGTCGTCGTTCCCCTTGATCAGCGCCATCTTCAAGGCCGTCAGCACCAGGAACCCGCCGAAGACAATCAGCACCCACTGGTACTTCATGATCAGCCCCGAGCCGATCCCGATCATCGCCCCGCGCATGATCAGGGCGCCCATGATGCCCCAGAAGAGCACGCGGTGCTGATATTTGCCGGGGATCGCAAAGAACGAGAAGATCAGCGCGATCACGAAGATGTTGTCCATCGACAACGACTTCTCGATCAGGTACCCCGTCAGGTACGACTCCGCCGCCATCGCACCGGTCACCTCACCCCGCGTGATCGTGCTCGCCCCCGCCTTGATCTGCTCCGCGGTCGCGTAGTACGGGGTGTCAATCCCCAGCCCCAGCCAGTGGTTCTCGTACGCGAAGTACACCAAGACCGTGAACAACAACCCGCACGCAACCCAGATCACCGACCACGTCACCGCTTCCTTCATCGCGACCTCGTGGGCCTCACCGAGGAAGACGCCAAGGACCAGCGCCACGAAGACCACCACGATCGCCAGTACTAACGCGTACTCCCAGACCGTGTGGT
>JAVTWO010000086.1:0-10139 GCA_032229765.1 Phycisphaerales bacterium
GGATTGCGCAGCTCGGGGCGTTGCAGTTGTACTCGCGGTACAAGCGTGAGCCGGCGCAGGCGATCGCGGGGTACAAGCACGCGTTGTCGCTGGGCGGGTCGCAGCCGCTGCCGGCGTTGTTCTCGGCCGCGGGGCTGAGGTTCGATCTGTCGCCAGCGTCGATCGCGGCATCGTGGGGCGAGGTTGAACGCGAGCTGCAAGCAAGCCCGGCGTGATCCGAAGGAAAGCGATCGGTCGCGGCGGAGGTGCATCGCGAGGTTCGTGGCGTCGCGGCGATTGATGGCATCACACGGCTGAGGGTAAACGCCGACGGAGCAGGCATGATCACGCTGACGGACGTGCGGAAGAGCTTCGGGACTGTGCCTGCGGTCAACGGGCTGAGCCTGTCGGTGCGCAAGGGCGAGGTGCTGGGGCTTTTAGGGCCCAACGGCGCGGGCAAATCGACAACAATCGCGATGATCGTCGGGGTGATCCGGCCGGACGCGGGGCGGGTGTGGCTTGATCACAACGGAGGGCAGCACGACCCGAGCGACCATCGCGCGCGTTCGCTCATCGGCCTTGCACCGCAGAGCCTGGCGCTGTACGACGAACTCTCCGCAATGGAGAACCTCAACTTCTTCGGCTCTTTGTACGGGCTGAAGGGCGGTGAGCTCCGTGAACGGTGCGCCGTGGCGCTCGAGCGTGTCGGGCTGAGTGATCGGCGGGACCATCGCGCGGGGACATTCTCGGGCGGGATGAAGCGCCGGCTGAATCTCGCCGCGGCGATCCTGCACGACCCGGAGCTTGTGCTGATGGACGAGCCGACCGCGGGCGTGGACCCGCAGTCGCGGAACAAGATCTTCGAGATCGTCGAAGACCTCAAGTCCAAGGGCAAGACGATCGTCTACTCCACGCACTACATGGAGGAAGCCCAGCGCCTGTGCGACCGCGTGGCGATCATCGACCGCGGCACGCTGCTGGCGCTCGATACGGTGCCGACGCTTGTGAAAGCCCACGGCGGGCACAGCACCGTCCGCGTCCTGCACGCGGGCAACGCCCACGAGCAGGTCACGCAGACCGATCGCCCGCTGGAGGTGCTCTCGGCGGCGCTGAGCACGGGCAACGTGCAATCGGCGACGATCGACTCGCCCGACCTTGAGAACGTCTTTCTGAACCTCACCGGGCGGAGCCTCCGCGACTGATCGATCGGGCGATTTGAACCTCAGCAACGGAAGAACACGCAATGCCCTCCATCATGGCGATGATCCGCAAAGACCTCAAACTGCTGCTGCGCGACCGCGCGTCGGCGTTCTTTGCCTTCGTCTTCCCCGTGCTCTTCGCGATCTTTTTCGGGACAGTCTTCTCCGGTGGCGGCGGCGGCGCGGGCGGCGGCAACGCCCTGCAGATCGCTTGCGTCGACAGCGATCAGAGCGAAGCGTCGAAGCGATTCATGAAGGCGCTCTCGAACAGCGCGGATCTGAAGGTCACCGCCGTCGCGACGGAGGATGAAGCGGAGAAGGCCGTGCTCACGCGGCAGCAGGTCGCCTTTGTGCACATCCCCAAGGGCTTCGGTGCGGCTCAGGACGGGTTCATCTCCACGGGCAAGGGCGGCGGCATCACCATCGGCATCGATCCCTCGCGCCAGGCGGAGACCGGGTGGATTCAGGGGCTTGTTCAACAGGCGGCGTACACGCAGCTCTTCGGCTCGTTCTCCGATCCGAAAGTCATGCGACGCCAACTCGACGCGGCCCGCGCGTCGCTGAGCAAATCCGACATCAACCCGGCGCAGAAGCTCATCTTCTCGCAGCTCTTCAGCAGCGTCGAGTCGCTCAGCGGCTCGGTCTCGGCGCTCGGCGCGGCACCCAACAACCCGCAGGGCGAATCGCAACAGCCAACCGCCGGCGGCTTTCAGCCCGTTCAGGTCACCACGCAGAGCGTGCGGGCGAAACGCGATCTGCCCAGCAACGCCTTCGCGGTGAGCTTCCCGCAGGGGATCATCTGGGGGATCATGGGGTGCGCGATGGGCTTTGCCGCGTCGTTCGCGGGTGAACGTTCGAGCGGGACGTTCCTCCGCCTGTGCGCCGCGCCGCTGACTCCTCGGCGGATCCTGCTTGCGAAGGGGCTCGCCAGTGGGTTGGTCATGCTGATTGTCAGCGGGTTGATGCTGCTGATGGCGGTGGTGGTTTTCAAGGTTCAGGTGCCGAGCTACCCGATCATGGCGGGGTGTCTGGTGATCGTGACGCTCGCGTTCGTGGGGATCATGATGTTCGCGGCGGGGATCGGTAAGAGCGAGGCTGCGACGAACCGCGCCGGGTGGGCGATCATGATGTGCCTGGCGATGCTGGGCGGGGCGGCGGTGCCGTTGTTCGTGATGCCGCCGTTTGTCAGGGACTTGAGCGTGATCAGCCCGATCCGCTGGGCGATGCTGGTGCTCGAAGGCGGCGTGTGGCGCGGGTGGAGTTTCAGCGATCAGTCGATGCTGGTGCCGATGGCGGTGCTGCTGGGCATCGCGGTGGTCGGTGCCTCGGCGGGGATGGCGCTCGTGCAGCGCCAAGCACGCGCGTAACGCCGATCGCCATCGACGCGGTTGCATCGATCCGACCTTGGACAACGGCTACCGCGTCTTCACTGTCGTCTCGCGTCTCGCGTCTCGCGTCTCGCGACTTTCACTCTCCCGCGTGCGGGCGGTTCTGACCCGGGACCCACAGCACATCCCCCGCGCCGTGGTCGTTCGCCACGCGCGAGAGCACGAAGAGCAGATCGCTCAAACGGTTGAGGTACTTCACACACTCGGGGCCCGTCGTCTGCGGCTCTTCGCTCATCAGCGACACGACGCACCGCTCGGCCCTTCGCACCACCGTCCGCGCAACGTGCATCGCCGCGGCAAGGGGGCTGCCCCCCGGCAGTACGAAGCTGTTCAGCGGCTTGAGGTCCTCGTTGAAGGTGTCGATGGCCTGCTCAAGCCTGCGGGTTTGGGCCTCGGTGATGCGCAGGCGCTCGCCGGGCTTTTCGTTCTTCTCGGGTGGGCAGCACAAATCTGCCCCGACGTCGAAGAGGTCGTGCTGAACCGACCGCAGCAAATCGCCGATGCGTTGAGTCGCGGTCCCCGGGGCGGCTTGAGCGCACAGCGTGACGCAGACGCCGATGGTGGCGTTGGCTTCGTCGACGGTGCCGTAGGCCTCGACGCGGAGGTGATCTTTCTTGACGCGCTTGCCGTCGCCAAGGCCTGTCGTACCGGCGTCGCCCGTTTTGGTATAGATTCGGTTGAGCTTGACCATGCGTGATCGTTGGCGCGATCAAACGCCCGCGTCGATGGAAATCCGCGTGCGGTGATGAACGGGCATGAGAGGGGTAGTCCTTCGAACCTCGACCATGCGTCATACGCTCATTCGCCTTGTCGATGCACGATTCGTCAAACCCGTTTGGATCCGCCGACCAGCACATGCAAGCGCGGGGAGCTGAGCGTTCGCTCACGCCGACCCCGCCCGTGCGGGTATCGACAACCGGCGCGAAGTCTGCGGGCATGGCGTTACTACCGACACGCGGCCTGACGCGTCGCTGGGTCTATCGCACGGGGATCGATGCCACAACGCCCACGGAGCAAACGCCCGACGCGCTCGCACGCCGGCTGTTGCACGCGCGGGGGATGCACGACGCTGACGAGCTCGATCGGTTCCTCAACCCGCGCCTGACGCACCTGCATGATCCGTCGCTGATCCCCGGGATGCACCTCGCCGCGAGGCGTTTGCTCGACGCGCTGCGCGCCCGCGAGCCGATCGTGATCTACGGCGATTACGACGTCGACGGCATCACCTCCACCGCGATCCTCTACCACCTCTTCAAACATCTTCAGCCCGACGCGATCGTCTCGACGTACGTCCCCCACCGCCTTGACGAGGGGTACGGGCTGAACACCCACGCGGTTGAAGAACTCGCCCAGCGCGGCGCGAAAGTCATCGTCACCGTCGACTGCGGCGTCACCGCCATCGCGCAAGCCAAACGCGCCCGCGAGCTGGGCGTGGACCTGATCATCACCGATCACCACAACCCGCCCGCGACGATGGAGGAACTGCCCGACGCCTTCGCGGTCGTTCACCCGCGCCGACCGGATTCCAGCTACCCCTTCGGCGAGCTCTGCGGCGCGGGCGTTGCGTACAAGCTCGCGTGGGCGATGTCGGTGCTCGATTCGTCTTCAAGCCGAGCGGGGGAGAGCACGCGGGCGCTGCTGATCGACAGCCTCGCCTTCGCCGCTTTGGGTTCGATCGCCGACGTGGTGCCGCTGATCGGCGAGAACCGTGTGATCACGCGTTTCGGGCTGGAGCGGATCCGCTCGACGAAGAACATCGGGCTGCGGGCGTTGATCGATGCCGCGGGTTTGGGCGGGTCAAAGGTCGACAGCTTCGACGTGGGTTTCAAACTCGCGCCGAGGCTCAACGCCAGCGGGCGCATGGCCCACGCGGAGCAGGCGGTGGAACTCTTCACCACCTCCGACGTCTCACGCGCGGCGGAGATCGCCGAGTTTCTCGAGCAGCAGAACCGTCAACGCCGCGCGGTCGAGGATCAGATTCTCCGCGAGGCGATCGAGCTGGCGCAATCGCAGGGCATGACGCGTGAAGATCGGCGTGCGATCGTCCTGGCCAGCGAGAACTGGCACGCGGGCGTCGTCGGCATCGTCTGTTCGCGACTCGTCGAACGTTTCGGTCGCCCGGCGATCCTGCTGCACACGCACGACGGCATCTCGCACGGCTCGGGCCGATCGATCGAGGGGTTCAACCTGCACGGGGCGTTGCAGGCGTGCGCCGAGCACCTGACGAAGTTCGGCGGGCACGATATGGCCGCGGGTTTGTCGCTCGATCCCGCGAAGGTCAGCGCGTTTGTCGAGTCGTTCATCTCCTTCGCGACTTCGCAGATCCCCGCTGAGAACCTCACGCGCGAGCTGCACATCGACTGCACCGCGCATGCGCACGAGCTGACGCCGTTGAGCGTTGCGCAGCTCGATCGCCTCGCGCCCTTCGGCCGGGGCAATCCCTCGCCCACGCTCTTGCTGCGCAACCTCGTTCTCGCGGCACCGCCCACGCCGCTGGGCAAGACGGGCGAGCACCTGGCCTTGACCGTGCGCGACGCGAGCGCTGCACCGCCGCGTGGAGGGGGCGGGGTGGGCGGAGTGAGCGGCTTGAGCGCGCCGAGCAAGCTCTACCGCCTGGTCGCGTGGCGCTGGGGTGAGCATCGCGCCAGGCTCGTGACATCTTCACGCTTCGACGCGGTGGTCAAGCCTTCAATCTCGACGTTCTCAGGCTCGCCCACCGTCGAGCCTGAGCTGATCGACCTGGCCTTCTGTTGATTCATCTCGCGACACACTTTACATACGCACGCACGCACTCGCATACACCTTCACACCATGAACACCTCCGTCCCCGTCGCCATCCTGGGCCCCACCGGCTACACCGGGCTCGAGCTGCTCGAACTGCTCGCCAATCACCCACGCATGCACGCGGCGTACCTCGCCTCCGCACGACCAGAGCCCATCGACATCACCCGCGAGTTCCCTCGACTCTGCGATCGGCTCGACTCAACCACCCCCGCGCTCACCAAGCCCATCGATCACGACGCCATCGCCCGCGCGTGCAAGCTCGCCTTCCTCTGCCTGCCTCACGACGCCGCCATGGCCCACACCCCCCCGCTGCTCGATCGCGGCGTAAAGGTCGTCGATCTCTCTGCAGCGTACCGCATCAAAGACCCCGCGACGTACCACTCCGCCTACGCACACCACCACACCGACCTGAACAACCTCGCCCACGCAATCTACGGCCTGCCCGAACTCAACCGCGCCGCGATCCGCACCGCCACGCTCGTCGCCAATCCCGGGTGTTATCCGACGGCCGCCGCACTGGCCCTCGCGCCGTTCATCCGCGCTGGGCTCATCGAGCCCGGCACAATCGTCATCAACGCCGCCAGCGGCGTCAGCGGCGCCGGTCGCGAGCCCAAGCCCCACACCACACTCGTCGAAGCCGGCGACAACTTCTCCACCTACGCCCTGGGCACGCACCGCCACGAGCCCGAGATCGAACAAACGCTCGCGAACATCACACCCATCGGCGGCGGCGCGCCGGGCGTGCTCTTCCTGCCTCACCTGCTCCCCATCGAACGCGGCATCCTCGAGACCATCACCGCCGCGCCCAGCGCGACGGCTCAATCGATGGACCAGCAGGCCCTGACAAACGTGCTGAGCGAGGCGTACCGCAGCGAGCCGTTCGTGGTGGTGCGCAGCGAAGCGCCGACCCTCCGCGACGTGCAGCGCACCAACCGCGTACACCTGAGCGTGAAGCTGCTTCCCGCGAAAGGCCCGCGCCCGTCGCGGTTGGTCATCGTCGCGGCGATCGACAACCTCACCAAGGGTGCCAGCGGGCAGGCGTTGCAGAACGCCAACCTCATGCTCGGGCTCGATGAGCATCTGGGCCTGCGTTGATGAAATCGACGAACGCATCCGCGTTCACAGCTGTGGCGCTTCACCCGTCCAACCGAACGCGTGCGTGAACGCGGCTTTCTGACACCGAGCCATCTCGGCGAACGAGATGACCTCGTTGACCAGCAGGCTTTCGTATTCATGCGGCAGGCGCACGCCGTGCATGCCGCTGTTGTCGGTGCAGATGGCGACATCCACGCCCGCGTCGAAGCAGCGTGAGAAGACCTCGCGCAGTTCCTCGGTTCGTTTGAGCGTGCCGGTCTTGAGATAGCTCGTCGGGCAGACCTCCAGGCATTGCCCGCGCCGGGCCATGGCCTTCAGCAGCCCGGGCCTTTGCAGCGGGATCTGGATGCCGTGCCCGACGCGGTCGAGCATGGGGAGGACTGTCTCGCGCCGCTTCAGCCCCACGCCGCTGATCCCGGTTGCGGTTTCGAAGAGGTGCGCGGTGGTGTGCAGGCCGCGGTTCTTCGCGAGCTTGAACAGCGGGCCAACTTCGTTCAGCACGCCGTCGTAGAGCCGATCGGGCCCTGCGAGATCGACCGCGACGACTTCGCCGCGACGGTCCGCCGCGAGTTCGACGATCCGACGATTGACTGCGGGGCTCAGCGTGCTGTGCATGCACAGAACCTGCTTGAAGACCAGCGGGTACGACTTCGTCGCCGCCGTCGCGGCCATCGAGACCGCCTCGACGACTTCCTCCATCTGCGCCAGCCGCGCACGCTCATCCAGCCCCGAGTCCGTCCGAAACCACGGCGTGTGCCGAAGCTCCATGTACGCAAGGTTGTCGAACAAAACCGCCCCGCGCACCAGCCGCTGCACAAAGTACGGGATCGAGTCGAGCCTCTGCACGTGCTCAACAAGCTTGTGCATCCGCACATACTCATCAAGCGTGCGCCGGGGCTTGGCGAAGAATCGCTCCAGCCGTTCAACCGTCGGATACCGCTTCAATAACGGGTGCTTCACGCGGCGGAGGTACGCGTGCAGGATGTTCGGCAAAACCGCCCCACCGAGATGCAAATGCAACTCCGCAAACCGCCCGCGCGTCACGCCCTCACCGACAGGCTTCGCCTCACTCCGCCCCGCCTTCACCTTCGCTCGCACGCTCGCCCTGCTCATGGCGCGGAGCATAGCGGACGGCCCACCACTCTGCCTCCACACATCACCACCCACACCCCCCACCACTTCTCCTTCTCTGCCCCACCACCCGCACGATTCTCGACCTACGCTCGCTGAATCATGGGTCTCGCCCGAAACGTCCTCAGCTCGTTCGCCAAGCCCCTGGGCTATCGCGTGGTCCGCGCGAAGGAGGCCCCGCCCGCCGATCACGACCTTGAGCCCGAGTTCAAAGCCATCCTCAAGCTCTGCGCGCCGTTCACCATGACCAGCCAAGAGCGCATGTACGCCCTCTGGCAGAGCGTCCGCTACGCCATCCACCGGAACATCCCGGGCGACTTCGTTGAATGCGGCGTCTGGAAGGGCGGCTCCGCGATGCTCATCGCCCACACGCTCAAGCAGCTCAACGTCGCCGACCGCACCATCTGGCTCTACGACACCTTCGAGGGCATGAGCACCCCGACCGAAAAAGATGTCCGCGCCCACGACGGCGAAGTCATCACCCCGCAGCGCCTGCAGGAGCTCATCAGCAACGACGAAGCCTGGAAGAGCCTGGCGCAGCCGCTGGACGCGGTGAAGGCCGCCCTCGCCAGCACGGGCTACCCCGCCGATCGTTTGAAGTTTATCAAGGGCAAGGTCGAGCAGACGATCCCCGCGCAGTGCCCGGACCGCATCGCCCTGCTGCGCCTCGACACCGACTGGTACGAAAGCACCCGCCACGAGCTCGTGCACCTCTACCCACGCCTTCAACCCGGCGCACCGCTCATCATCGACGACTACGGCTATTGGCAAGGCGCACGCGACGCCGTCGACGAGTACCTCAAGCAGAACAACATTCACCTACTGCTCAACCGCATCGACCAGACCGGCCGCCTCGCGATCAAGCCCTAAACTCTTCAGCTTTCAGAGCCGTCGACTTCAGTCGACGGTTCTTCTTCACCCCTTCGCATTCGCATCGTGATCGATCAACCAGCACACATCCCTGAGACCCCAACCATGCTCAAAGTCCTCCACGTCGGCCTCGGTCCCCTCGGTCAGCGCGTCGTCAAAGACCTCTACGACCGCAAGGTCGGCAAGGTCGTCGAAGCCGTCGACATCAACCCCGACCTGACCGGCAAGCCCCTCTCCAAGGCCGTCGCGGGCGTGAAGTCCTCCACGAAGATCAAGTCGTCGCTCAACGACATCACCAACTGGGGCGGGTTCGATGTCGCCATCGTCACCACCGCCAGCGATCTGCGCAACTGCGCCGACACCTTCCGCACCATCCTCAAGGCCGGCGTGCCAATCGTCAGCACCTGCGAAGAGCTCGTCTGGCCCTGGCTGCGTCACAAGAAGCTCGCGAACGAACTCGACACGATCGCGCAGCGCTCGCAGTCGATGCTGCTGGGCACGGGCGTGAACCCGGGGTTCCTGATGGACGCCGCCGCCGTCTTCGCCACCACGCCCTGCAAGTCCGTGGACTCGATGGAGATCCACCGAATCCAGGACGCCACCACCCGCCGAATCCCCTTCCAAAAGAAGATCGGCGCCACACTCGACGACGCCGCCTTCAAGGCCGGCATCAAGGCCGGCTGGCTCCGTCACGTGGGCCTCGGCGAGTCCCTCTTCTTCGTCGCCAACGCCATGGGCTGGAAGATCGACTCCTGGTCCGAGACCATCGAGCCCGTCAAGGCCACCAACGCCATGTCCTGCGGCCTCGGTCCGATCAAAAAAGGCAACGCCTGCGGCGTGCGCCAGGTCGCCATCGGCAAGTCCAAGGGCAAGACCGTGCTGAAGTTCGTCTTCCAGGCCGCCATCGGTCAGAAAGACCCCGCTCCGGGCGACCGCGTCATCGTCAGCGGTGAGCCGAAGATCAGCATGGCCTTCGAGGGCGGCGTCCACGGCGACATCGCCACCAGCTCCATCACCATCAACTCCATCAAGCCACTCCTCTCCGCCAAGCCCGGACTCCACACCATGGCCACCATCCCCCTCGTGCACTTCACCCGCGGCAAGTAAACGCACCCCTCAGAGCCCACCGCTTCAGCGGTGGGTTCTTTTTTTCTTTCCTCCTCTCCTCAGCGAACCAAAGCCATGCCCCAACCACCGCTCGCACCCCACCGCGCACTCGTCTGCGGCTCCACCGGCGGCATCGGTCTCGCCTGCGCCCAAGCCCTCGCTCAACAAGGCGCACGCATCACACTCCTCGGACGCGACGCAACCAAGCTCCGCACCGCGCTCACTTCGCTCGCCCCCGCGATCGACCAGCCGCACGACACCGTGCACGCCGACCTTGCCCAGCCGCACGCCGTGCAAGACGCCGTGCGCAACCACCTCCGCTCGCAGCCAGGCGACTACACGATCGTCATCAACAACACCGGCGGCCCGCCCCCGGGCCCAGCCTTTGAAGCCACCGCCGACGCGCTCCTCGCCGCGGTCAACAGCCAACTCATCGCCGCCCATCTGCTCGCGCAGCTCCTCGTGCCCGGCATGAAAGCCGCCAGCTACGGGCGCATCGTCAACATCACCAGCACCAGCGTGAAGCAGCCCATCCCCAACCTGGGCATCAGCAACATCGTCCGCCCCGCCGTCGCCGCGTGGGCCA
>JAVTWO010000087.1:0-62397 GCA_032229765.1 Phycisphaerales bacterium
CCTGTTCAAGTACACGATGCTCATGCTGCTGGTGGGCGTGCTGCTGGCGGTGGTGGTGAATCGCGCGTGGCGTGCGCGTGTGCGGCAGCGGCTGGTATGGTTGGCTGGTGGTTTGGTGGTGATGGGCGTGGTTGGGCTTCTGCCTGTGCTGGTGTGGAACGCGCAGCATGAGTGGGCGACGGTGAAACACTTGCTCTCGCACCTGGGTGTGCGGTTTGATGGGTCAGCGACGGCGGGTGCCGTCACGAGCGTCGCGGCGGCGAAAGAGCCTTGGTCGATCCGGTTCTTTGCGGAGTTTGTCGGGGCGCAGGTCGGCATCGTCGGCGGGGCGGTGGTGGTGCTCATCGCCGGCGCGTGGTGGGCGCTGCGTGATAAGGCGATGACCGCGGCCGGCGCGTTGGTGTGGTTCAGCGTGCCGCTGCTGGCGATGTATCTGGGCATCGCGCTGATGCAGGAGGCGGAGGGCAACTGGGCGATCGCGGCGTTCGTGACGCTTGCGCCCATCGCCGGAGTTTGGTGCGCTCGCTTTGCCACCAACGCGGGGCTGCGCGAGGCGGGTGACGATGTGAGCAAAGCGCCGCGGTGGCGCTTCGCGGCGTGGCACGGTGCGGTCATCGTCGGCGTCGTCACCGGGCTGGGCATGCTCCGGCTGGATCTGGTGCAGGCCTCGCTGGGTGGTGTGAGCGAGAAGGCCGCGAAGCTCGTCCCCGTCGGGCGGATCATCGGCGCAGAAGAGATGGCCCGCGAGATCGATCGGCGGCTGGATGAACTGCGAAAGAGCACGGGGCAGGAGCCCTTCGTGATGGTGCAGCACTACGGGCGTGCGAGCCAGATGGCGTTCTACCTGCGCAATCAACCCAAGGTCATCTGCGCGTCGAGCTTCGTCGGCGGTGGGCGGCGCGTGCAGCAGGACTTCTGGCCTGACCATCGCCCCGACTGGCCCGCGCTGGTCGGCAGGCCCGCGGTGGTGGTTGATTCGTTCAATCAGGCGGAGATCTGGCGCGGGTGCTTCGAGCGCGTCACGCCGATCGGCGAGTTGCCCGGCGGCACGCGCGGTACGCGCTTCGGGTTTGTCTGCGAGGGGTACAAGGGCCTGAGCGCACCGGCGAACGTCGGGTACTGAGGCAACACGCGGCGAGGCGTGCTTTATCGGCGGAGTTGTTCGTCGAAGAAGCTGTTGAAGAAGGCGTTGTAATCGCCTTCGTTGACGCCGTTGTTGGGGATGTCGGTGGGGAGGATGGTGCCCTGATCGTCGGCGATGTCAGCCGGCGGGAGGGCGAGGAAAAAGCTGTTGAAGAAGGCGTTGTAATCGCCCTCGTTGATTCCTGAGTTTGTGCCGGTGGGCGGCGAGTTGCCGCGGTCGTCGGCGATATCGCACCCAGCGCGCCAGATGGGTTTGGCGTGCAGGATGGTGACGACGGGGATGTTGATCGCTTGTCCCTCGGTGTGCTCGGTGATCGCTTCGGCGGAGTTCACGGTGAAGGCGGCGATGTCGGGGCAGTCGCTGGGATTGCCCGCGTCAAGCAGCGGACCTTCGCCAGCGCCGGGGATGCCCGACGACACGATCGTGAAGACCAGATCGCCCCCGCGCCAGATGTACGGCGATTGGAACGCGATGACAAAGCTGGGCGGCGCGGGCGCGGTCGCGTCGGCGGCATCATCGGTTGATCGCAGCGACCACGCGGGGATGACCAGCTCGCCCGAGCGGACGACCTTCGCGCCCGTTTGGCTGACGTTGCGGAGGAGTTTCGTCGAGGCAACGGCGGGTGCGGCGGCCTGGGCCGCGGGCGAAACGGTGATCTGCATCGACGCGGCGCGAAGGTCGCTGGTGGGCCAGGCGGCTTCACCCGGCGCCAGTCGCAGCGCAAGCCCGGTGATGGGCATGCCCTGGGCACGCAGCGGCAGCTCGCTCATGGAAACCACAAGCTGCGTGGTGGAGGGCTGGCTGTTCAAGAGGGCGCGCGTGGTGCGCGTGCCGCGGACGCTCGCGAGTGAATCCGGACGTGTGATGGCGGGCGTGTAATGCAGACGCATCACCGGCGGGACAATCTGCGTGGTTTGTGCGCTGTTGAAGCCCGGGCCCTGAGCGCTGAGCAACCCGCCGACGGTCAGCGGCAGCGAATCCAAACGCAACGGCGACGCAACAGTTGGGAACCCCGTCGTGCTGATGGTCAGGTGCAAGTCACCCTTGGTGTAGACGTACGGGCGGTCGAAAGTGATCGTCGGCCCGAAGCGCTGCGCAGGCTGTGGCGTCACTTGATACGCGTCTTTGCTGACGCCCCAAGGTCCTGATCGCACGCGAACGACCGAGCTGGCGCGGTTCGAGGCGGGATCGCCGCGCAGACCTGTGGAGGTGTTGGTGTTGGGCTTTGCGAGGGTGATCTCGAGAGATTGCGTGAGTGCGCCGGTGCTGGGCCAGCTTTCGCCGGCCGCCCGAAGCGAGATGCCCGTGATCAGCGAGCCCGGCGGGATGATGCTGGTGAGATCCTGCGCGATGAGTGTTTGCAGCGTCGCGGGTGTGGAGGTGAAGACGCCCGGGTTTTGACCCTGATTGCCGGTGAGGAGGGTGGCCGCGGGATCGGGCGCGACGAGCAGGGCGGGTCGAGCGTCGAAGCTCATCACGGGCGTGGCGCTGAGCGAGCCGAGGGTCGCGGCTTGGGCGTTGTCGCCCGTGCTGATCATCGAGCGCACGCCGCCGGTGTTGATTGGTGACGAGTCGAGCTGAGGCGACGCGGCCAGTGAGCCGGCGCTGTGACGGACGAGCACTGTGAGCCCGCCGCCGATGTAGGTGTAGGGGGTTGTGAAGGTGATCGGCTCGCTGAAGGATCGTGCACCGGTGCTCGAAGCGCCGGAGCTTGGGAAAGAGCCGGGCGAAATGTTCAGCGCGCCGGAACGCACGCCGATGGGCGCGAGCGATGAGATGAAGTTCTCGCTGTAGGTCGTGCTGATGTTCAGCGCGGGGCGCGAGGCCTGGCCCATCTGGATATCGAAGGCCGCGAACGAGGCGAGAGTGCCGGCGGCGGGCCAAGCGCTCTTCGACGGTGCAAGGCGGAAGCGCACCCCCTCGATGGTGCTGCCGACGGGCAGATCGCCGAGCTGGGTGCGGTCGATGATGACCTGGTACGAGCGCTGCGCGTTGGTCAGCAGGCTGCTGAAGGCGGAGTTGTCGGCGGGCTCGCCCGCGCGTGAAACGGGAGCGGCGGCGGGCGTTGCCTGCCACAGCGGCGCGAAACCCAGCTTGATGATCGGCGCCGGGGCGGCGGCGCCGGTGGTGTTGGTTGCGCCCACGGCGCTGATGGCGGCGATCCCGCCGAGGCCGTAGTTCGCGTTGCTGTTGTTGATCGCGTCGACGAAGCGGGTTGTGCCGGTCGGTGCGCTCGAGCCCGGATGGCGCAGCGTGACGGCGATGTCCTGCCCGTGATAGAGCACGGGCGTGGAGAAGTTCAAGAGCGTGGCGAAGTCGTTGACACCCGTGGACGGTGCGCCGCCCGGGAACTGGTTGGCGCTGATGCTCAGCGGAGCGTTGAAGACCACGGTGTTGTCCGCGGCAGAGTTGCTGGCGAAGGTGTTCGAGAACGCCGAGGCGGGGTTGACGGCGGTTGCGACGCTCACCGAATAGTTGCTGAAGCTCAGCGGCGCGCCGGGCCAAGCGCCGGTGCCGTCGGATTTGATGCGGACGGCGAGCGAACTCAGCAGTGAGCCCGGCGCGATGCCGGAGAGCTGCTGCCTGCCCAGAATGATCTGCAGCGTGCGCGGGTTGCCCATCTCACGCAGCAGCGTGTTCGTCGATGAGTTGCCCGGCACGCTCAGCAGCGACGCGGGGATGGTGGCTTCGTCGGCGCGGGTGGTTGTTCCTGCGAAGATGAGCGCCAGTAGAACGAAGGCCCTGCCCGCGGAGTCTGCGGAACCCGCAGGGCTTGTGCGCCTGATCGGCCTTTGATTCGAAATGCTGACCCGCGTCATGGCACACCTCTCCGGACGGATACCGGAGCCCTTCGCCGCGGCGTCATGAAACCGATGCACCGCACGCCCCGAAAAGGCAGCTCCGCTACCCGTCTGGTTGGTAACGTCGGTCAGGTGGCGGGTGAAAGTTGAATCGAAGCGAGAGATTGGCCCGCCGCTCGCAAAACCCGGTCGCAGAGGTCGTCGATCGACGAAACGTGCAGGTCGGCCAGGGCCTTCGCGCCGGGGTGTTCACCGGTCAAGGGTGAAGCGCCGCGGAGGAACGCGGGTTCCATCACTTCAAGCAGTGCGCGGTACCACGCCGCGGGGGTGTTGTCGGCAACCAAAAGTGCCGGCGGCGGCGTGATACCCGACCTCAAAGCCTGCTCGATGAACGCGCTGCCCGGGGCGGAACGATCCGCCAGCACCGGCCGACCGAACCGCAGCGCATCGCACAAGAACCGACCTGGCGAGAGCGCGTGAGGTGAAAGGCGGGGCTTGCGGATGACCACCGCCAGATCGCTTGCAAGCAGGAGCGTTTCGGGGTGGTGCGTGGTGCTCACGATGCGCAGGCCCTCGCGATACTCGCTCAGCCCGCTGCGCTGGGCGATCTGCTGCATGAGCGTCGGCTCGTGAGCGCTGACGATCAGCAGCGGGATGTTCTTTCTTCGTTGATGGTGCAGGTGCGCGAGGGCGGTGAAGATCGGCGCGAGGTCGATCGATCGTCGCCCGTCGCCCGAGAGCAGCAAAGCCGAGCGGTCGGGTCGGATATCGAGCGTGCGCCGTGTGAGCGTGCGCAGCGTCGCGGCGCGTTCGATGCTGGGCAAGGCCGTGGGAGCGATGTAGCCGATGTTCACCGTTCGGCCTTCGAGCCCTTCGTGAGGCGGGCGCGGTCGCATGGTCCGCGGCGCGAAGGCGAGGTGACGCTGCACGCGCTCGACGCCGCCGAGGGAAAGAGTGCGGCGTTCCCAGAGTTTGCGACGGAGCGTGCGGGCGCCGATCAGCTCGTGGGCAAGGTCGTCGAGGCGAAAGTCCGCGATCGCGGGCGTCTCTTCGATCGGCGCCCAGACAGCCGCGGCATAGACCGCGGAGAAGCTCACAACCGCGGAGCGATCCCTCGCGATCGCGTCGATCTGTTCGTCAACGAATCGGCGGAACTTCTTCGGCGCGGTGCGATGACGGAAACAGAACGGCACACGCGCTTGGACACGCACACCCGCCGCGGATAACTCCGTCAGACGCGCCTCGGCGATGGACTCGCAAACGAGTCGGACCGTGCACGATCGACCGAGCAGGCGCAGCGCAACCTGTGAGGCGAGTGCCGCCCCGTTCCAGGGTGCGTCGGCGATGTTCTCAGCCACGAGCAGGAGGTTCACGCGTTAGGGTCCGGTGGCATCGGGTGGGTTGGGGGAGTCGTCGCCGCCGAGGGAATCGAGCTCGTCCTTCTCGCGCCGCTCGGCTTCTTGACGGTCGAGCTCGCGCTGGCGGTCGGCGTTGATGCGCGAAGCGGGCAAGAGCCACAAGAGGAGAATGCCCAGTTCGTACAGCAGATACAGCGGGATTTGCAGAATCGCCAGCGACAGCGGGTCGCCCGTGGGCGAAGCCACCGCCGCCACGACCACCGCGCCGGCGAAGGCGAACTTGCGGTACTTGCCCAGGAACTTCGTCGTCACGAGTCCGAGCCAGCCCAAGAGCAGGATGACCGCCGGGAGCTGGAAGCAGATCGCAAAGAGCAACGCGAGGTTGATGAACAGCGAGAGGTACTGATCGATCTTCGGCGCCACGGTCACCAGACTGTGCGAACGCAGCGGCACGCCACGATAGATCACGGAGGCGCTCGGCGCGGGAGATGCCGCGGTCGTCTCGGCTGTCGTCGCGGTCGAGCCAGCAGCGGCTTTGGAATCCTCGGCGTTCGCCGACGCGGGCGCACCGACGGGCACCGCGAACCGCAGCTCGGCGATGTCGGTGTTGATCCACATCGCCCCGGGCGGGGCGGACTCTGGATCGCCCGCGAAGGTCGGGATGATCGGAAAGGCCGTGCCCGGCGGGACTTTCACCGTGCGGATGTCTTCTTTGCCAAGGTCCAGCGCGAACCCGGTGAGGAAGCCCAGCGCGATCGGCAGCATGACGTAGTACATCAGCGCCATGCCACTGATCGCAAGGACGGATGAGAGCGGCGCGAGGATGTGCACGAACTTGCGTTCGGAGGCATACAGCCCCGGTGCGATGAACTTCCAGAGTTGATACAGCACCCACGGCGCGCCGATAGCCACCGTCACGACGAAGGCGATGTAGAAGTACGCGGAGAACCCCTCCATGAACCCGGTGATCTGCATGTCCGGGGGGAGGCCCGCCTCGCGCAACGCCGAGACCGCGGGGCGGAGGATGAACGTCAGCAGGGTTTGTCCATAGACCACCGCGACGATGAAGATGGGCAGCAGACCGACCACCGCCAGCATCACGCGTTTGCGCAGCTCGTCGGGGTGTTCGCCCAGGCCCATGACGGCCTCGGCATTCCGGCGGTTGACGACCTTGTTGAACACGAACGCTCCGCAGTTTGCCCGGGGTCGGTGCGGTTTGGTTGGCTGCTGACCAACCTCGGGCCGATGAGCGTAAGCACCCTCACCCGCCCGGACGGGTCTTTGACGGTTCCGTTACGCCCCGCGGGGCCCAAAGGCCGATGCTGGTTGGGTACGGGATTTTGCGTCGGTTCATCGGGAGCCGACGGGAGAACCCCCGAGGCGCATCTGGAACCTCGCGTGCAGGACGGGTGATGAACGGGCAAACACCACAGCCCCAGAATGGCGAGGGGGTATTCGCGGCCGCCCAATCGGGCGCTCAGTGGGCGCTGCGCGCACTCTGGGACCAGCACCGACGCTACGTCGCGGTGGTTTTGCTCGCCCACAAGCCCAACTCGGTGGATGTTGAGGACCTGCTGCAAGAAGTCGCCGCGGCCCTCGTTTCCAAGATCGGAACCGTCCGCGAAGAGGCTGCCTTGCTGCCTTGGCTGCGGATGGTCGCCCTGAACGCCGCCCGCCTGGCCGGTCGAAAAATCGCCGCCCGACCGGTGCAGAGCCTCGATGCTCTGCATGGCTCTGGGGGAAACACTGGGGATGATGGACAGATTCGGAGTACGTCAGGTATTTCCCCGGGGCGACCCCCGCGCGTGGGGGTGGGGGGGGCGGGCAGTCCCAGTGAAGATTGCGAAACCAAGCTCGACTCAGGTTGGATGATGTCCCAAGTCGCACGCCTACCAGATGACTACCGAGAACCGCTGTTGATGAGGTGCATCCACGACATGTCGTACCGCCAGATCGGCGAGGTCATGGGGCTCCCCGAAACAACGGTGGAAACCCGGATCGCCCGCGGACGGCGGATGCTCCGGGATTTGGTTTCCGCGTCCGAAAAGCAGACCGAAAGTCGTCGGAAGTTGGGACAATCCGCGGCGGGAAAGCCTCCCTCGCGCATCTGATGTGATTGGCCCCCTCGAGTAGTTTGTCAGACGGATAGACGTATGAGCACGAACTTTTCACAACCCGACGAGACCTCGCCTGTGACCAGGCGGGAGCTGCTGATCAGCCGGGTGATCGACGCGCGGGCGAGCTCGGCGGAGTATGCCGAGCTTTCCGAGATCGCTCGGGTTGATCCTTTGGTCTGGACCGAACTGGCGCAGGCGCAGGCGATCGAGTCGCAGCTTCGTAGTGCCGGCGTGAGCGCGCTGGATCGTGCACTGGCGAGCCATCAGGTGCTTGGTGCCGAGCGGGCGGATGTGATCGCGTCCATAGGCGGTCAACACTCGCAAGGCGAGGCTGGGCAAGGTGAGCGCGATCGCCGCCTTGGTGCGGGTGATGGCGGATCGTGCACGCGCTGGGCGGGGTTGGGCTGGGGGATCGCGGCGGTGCTGGCGCTGGGCATGACGGCGCAGATGCTGGGCATCCGCCGGGGCGACGGACTGACCGGGACGGCGGGGCTCGGGCCCACGGCGGCGACGTTCACCACGCCCGAAGCCGGTCTTGACGCGTACCTCACGCTGGGCAAAGCCTCGGGCAAGGTCGTCGGCGAGATGCCTCAGAAGTACGTGATCCAGAGCGAGCCGAGCCAGTTGCCCGACGGCGGGTTCGAGGTTTTGTACGTGCGTCAGTTCATCGAACGCGCGGTGGTGAAGGACACGTACCGCCTCGGGACGGACGAACTGGGACGGACGATCTTGGTGCCGACCGCGGCGCCGTCGGCACCCAAGCCCGAGGGTGCACCGCTCTGATCGGACGTTCAATCGGATTGACCGAGAACGTGTGTTGAGCGCAGGTGAAGGGCAAAGGAGGGTGGGGTGCGGGCGGGTGTTTGGTGGGCGTCGCGGGTTCTTCGCGGCGTGCTGGTTGGTTGAACGAAACTGCCCGCCGATGGTTTTTTCGGCGGCGTGCGCTCGTTGGGGCAAAGGACCGATCGCGGTTGATTCGTTGTTGGATAGTTTCTGAAGCACGATCGAAACGCGGCACGGACGAACGAAGAGAAGCCGACGCGAAGAAGGCAAGCGAGGTACACGCATGAAACGCACACTCACGAACGCAGGCTGGTTGATGCTCTCCGCGGGAACGGCGTTGATGCTCAGCGGCGGGGCGATGGGCGATACCCCCGCGCCGAGCGAGCGCGCCCGGCAGATCACGCGCGAGACCGAAGCCGCGGCACGGGCGGCGGCGGCGCTGCGCCAGCGCGATCCCGTGGGCAGCATGAACGAAGAGACGCCCAGCGTCACCGAAGAGCGCCGGATCGAGCAAACCACCGCGTACACGATCAAGGTCGGCAAGGACGAATACTGGATCGTCGTCCGTGGCAACGAGATCGATTCGGTGAAGATCAACGGCAAGGACGCGCCGATCGAACGCGCGGGGATCCAGGGCAACTCGCTGGCGATCTACAACGAAGTCGGCTCGGTCACCGCCCGTGTGCGGTTGGGCGGCGGTCTGGTGGACATTCCGGGCGCCAGCGGCGGGCTCTCAACCACGGGCGACGCGCAAACCAAGCCCGCTCGCACGCGGATGATCTACCCGCGGTCGGTCGGTGCTGGCGCTCAGGGCGGGGGCAAGGGCGGGTTGCTCGGCTCTCAGAACAACACCTCCGGTCAGGGCCCTTCGACGTGGGTTGTGGACACCAACAGCGACAACGTCGAGCGATCGGTCATGGTCGGCGTGCAGATGGTCCCGGTCGAGCCGGCGCTCACGGGGCACTTCGGGCTTGAGCCCGGCGCAGGGATCATGATCTCCGCGGTGGCGGAAGGACTTCCCGCTGCGGAGGCGGGGCTGAAGCCCTTCGACATCATCACGAAGATCGACGACAAGAAGGTCGACGGCGTCAACGCGCTGCGCGACGTGCTGGTCGCACGCAAGGCCAAGCCGGGCGAATCGATCAAGTTCGCGGTGATCAGCGCCGGGCAGCAAAAAGACATCATGGTGAAGCTCGTGCCGTTTGAATCGATGAAGTTCGCGGGAGCGAGTTGGAAACAGATGCCCTATGAGCCGATGTCGATGAGCGTGACGCCGCCGACCAACGTCGCGGGGCTCTTCGGTCCGAGCGGTGAGACAGGCATCCAGCCGAACGTGGTGGGCGGCCTGACACGCGAGCAGATCCGTCGAACCGCTGAGCAATCACTCAAAGACGCGCAGAACAAGTTCAAGGGCTTTTCAGGCCCGGTGGTGACGACCTGGCCCCCGGACGCGGAGGCGACGGGTGACGATCGCGCGGGGATGCCCGCGCAGCAGATCATGATCCTGCCCGATTCGTTCGCGCAGTCGGCGCGGTCGGCGGCGATCGAGGCCGAGCGGTTGGCGTTGCTTGAGGATCGACTGGCGCGGATGGAGGCGATTCTGCAGGAGATGGCGGTGCGTCAGGCTGAGGCGATGCGCCGGCTGGAAAAAGCCGCGGGCGCGAGCGGCGGCGCGGGTGCGCCCTCGTCGACGACTGGTTCTTCTTCGACGCCGACACCTTCGCCCAAGCCCTGATCATCGGTCGCGATTGGAAGCTGATCGTCCGGGAACGACGGCGGATGGACGCACGTGCATCTGGTCAGGCGATCGGTACGCGAACACCCAGGCGGGTCCGGACGACGTTCGGGCCTCGCCGCACGCCAGGCCCTGGGCGAAGGTCCGGGGCCTGTTCATTGACGAACAGCGCGCAGGGCGAACGGGTGTTCGGTGTGGAGAAAAACGCAAGCGTGAGTGCGGAGAAGACCGAGAGGGATTTTCCGATCGGTCGCGAGCGTGCGTGCGAGATGCGTGAAGGTCCGCGCGATCCGGCGCATCTGGAAGAACGTAGGAACCGCAGCACGCCCGCTTACGCGGCGTGAGTTGAAAGCGCCAAACGATCGAAACTCTTGGGAGTAGAAACATGAGCATCGAAAGCACGAACACACAGGGCAAGAAGGTTGGGTTTGTTTCGCAGAGCGGGTTGATGATCACGGCCGGCGGCCTGTTGGTCGCGTCGCTGTGCGCCTTCGCGGGCGCGGCGCAGCGAGACGGCTTCGTTCTGCGCATCGGCGAGCCCGAGACAAACACCGTCGTCAGCACAAGCGCTGAGAGCACGTTCATCGTGAACGAGAACGGACGCAAGATCGAAGTCCGCACGCGCGACGGCGAGATCACCAAGGCGACGGTCGACGGGAAAGAGATCCCCAAGGACCGCGTAAAGACCGAGGACGGCACGCTGACGATCGTTGACGAGCAGGGCAACGTGCTGACGCGGATGGAAGTCCCCAAGGTCGAGACGATCGAGCTCGGCGCGCCGCGCAACCGTGCGAACGGCGAGCGCCGGATCTTCCGCATCCCCGCGCCGAACGGTCAGCAGCGGCAGATGGAGCAGGACGCGATCGTGGAGCTTGAAAGGCAGGAAAAGCCCGCGGTGATGATGGGCGTTCGCCTTGCGCCGGTGCCGGGCGTCTTGGCGCGGTATCTGGGGATCGATCCGGAGAACGCGGTGCTGATCGCGGGCGTGGCGCGGGGCACACCCGCCGCGGCGGCGGGGCTGAAGCCCTACGACATCGTCACCGCGCTCAACGGCGAGAAGCTCGAAGGTCCCGAGTCCATCGGCAAGAAACTCAAGGAGAACAAAGCGAAAGCCGGCGACGAGATCAAGCTCGCGGTGCTCAGCAAGGGCGCGGCGAAGGACGCGTCCCTGAAACTCGTGGCGTACGACGCGGACGTGATGGCGAAGGCGGAGTGGGAATCGGTGGACGAAGCGGACGCGGAGATGCCCATGAGCGGGCGGATGTTCAACGTCCCGATGATGGAAGGCATGCCGCTGGTGTTGCCGCGGATGGAGGGGATGGATCAAAACGATATGAATCAGCTCAACGAGAAGATCCAGCGCGAGATCGAGCGGGCGATGAAGTCGCGCGAGCAGGCCAACGACAAGCTGCGCGAGATGGGCCCGATGCTCCGCGAGCGGCAGATGGACATGGATGTCCGTCGCGGCGACATGAACGAGCGGCTGAAGAAGCTCGAAGCCGAGCTTGAGGCCATGCGCAAGAAACTCGAACAGCAGCAACCGCCCGCCAAGGACGCGCCGGCGAACAACCAGAACGGCGGCGGCGGTCGCTGATCGACCCCAGCTCGATACGGATCAGGCTGAACAACTCCTGACGCCCCGGCTGGTTGACCCCGGCCGGGGCGGTTTGTTTGTTGTCGGTGCGATCGCACCGGGAACGCCCGGCGGCGGTATATTCACGTCATGGACACCACGTCATCACCCGCCGGTCAGCCCGGCGACACGCGTTCGCAGACCACCGCCGCCGCTCAGGGCGCGATGATCGACCCGGCGGAAGCGCAGCGCGCCATCGAGCAGGTCCGCTCCGCCTTTGCGCAGCTCAAGGGCGAGGTGCACAAAGTCATCGTCGGGCAGGACGAGGTGGTCGATCAGATCCTGATGGCGATCTTCTGCCGGGGGCATGCGCTGGTGGTCGGCGTGCCCGGGCTGGCAAAGACGCTGCTGATCTCGACGCTCGCGAAGACGCTGAGTCTGGGGTTCTCGCGCGTGCAGTTCACGCCCGACCTGATGCCCAGCGACATCACGGGCACCGAGGTGATCGAAGAGGACAAGAGCAGCGGCTCGCGGAACTTGCGGTTCGTCAAGGGCCCGATCTTCGCGAACGTGATCCTCGCGGACGAGATCAACCGCACGCCGCCGAAGACGCAGGCGGCTTTGCTCGAAGCGATGCAGGAGAAGCAGGTGACGGTGGGGGGGATGCAGCATCGGTTGCCCTCGCCGTTCTTTGTTCTTGCGACGCAGAACCCCATCGAGCAGGAAGGGACGTACCCGCTGCCCGAGGCGCAGCTCGACCGCTTCATGTTCGAGGTGAAGATCGGCTACCCAACCGCGGATGAAGAGCTCGCCATCGTTCAGCGCACAACCGGCGGCAGCGCCTCGGGCGTCAACGCGGTTTTGAGTGCCGAGGACATTGAACGCGTCCAGACGCTGGTGCGGGCGATGCCCGTGGCGGAGCACGTCGTGCGGTACGCATTGCGCCTCGTGCGGTGCACGCGGATCAAGGAGCCGATGGACGGCGGACTGCCTCGGCCCCAGCTGGTGCAGGAGTACGTCGCGTGGGGCGCGGGCCCGCGCGCCAGCGAGTACATCATTCTGGGTGCAAAGGCCCGCGCGATCCTGCAGGGTTCGACGCACGTGACCCCGGAGCATGTCCGGGCGGTTGCGAAGCCCGTGCTCCGGCACCGCATCCTGACGAACTTCAACGCCGAGGCCGACGGCATCACCACCGACGCGATCATCGAGGCGATGGTGCGCGAGCTGCCTGTGGAGGCGATGAGCGCGGGCGAGAAGCGTCAGCTCGACGCGGTGGTCAAGGGTTGATCGGTGAAGGGCTGATTGGTTGTGGCGAGCGGGGCGCGGGTTTGCCGCTCGGGGCGAACTGATCGTGCCCGCACTCTGGGCAGAGCCCCCTGGCGGCTGGGGTGATGGTGGAGAGGTTGTACCCGCAGGAGGGGCAGCACCCCTGGCGAACGCGGCGGGTGAAGAGTGAAAGCAACACCGCTGTGAACAGAAAGCTCGTCAGCGCGATGGCGATCCATGTCAATGTGCTGCGATTCTCGTGCAGGGCCACAAGCAGCCGACCGGGCTGTACATCCCAGTTGGGGTGCTTGGGCAGCACGATATCGAGTAGCGTGATAGCGATCAGGACCGCGGCCGCGCCGGCAACGCTCAGCACGAGGCCGCAGATGAACGGTGCGAACTTCTGAGAAAGATCGGCCGAGAAGATCCGTCGTGGCCGCAGCGTTTGAACGAGTGATGCCGCCAGAACCGTCAATGCCCAGGGCCATAGTGAAACGCAGAGGATCGCAGCGGTGATCGACGACCACTCGTTGTGTTGGTGACGAGAGAACCACCAAGCGGCCAGCGCGACAAGTCCGAAAACCAAAGCTGAGGCGAGTGTGAACCAGCGCATCATGGGTCTTTCATGACGAGATCAATGGGAGAGAAACAATGGGCCGAGGCTCGGTCAGGAAGCCGAGATCACCGCGACGACGGCGGCGGTGCAGCCTGAATCATGCCCATCAAGAATGGCGGATTTCGGTTTCGCAAGGATGTCGAACTCTCGTGCCCCACAGCCTTCATGGCTTGCTGAACCGCATCCAGCTCGGTGACATCAAGAGACTCCACGGCGGTCGTTCGAGAAGCGAAAAGCCCGCGTTCGTGCGTGATTCTCACAACGCGAAATGTTGCGCAGAACATACCAACCAGCGACGTCAGGCCAATTACTGCCGCGAGGCGAAACAGCGACTCACGCGCACGTTGTCTCAATCGCGCCAACCCCACCGGGCAGTTCTGCGTCAGCACCGTTCCGTCCGCCCGGCGATAGAGGATCGCGCAGAAACGCCCTTGCCCGCTTTTCTGCTTGCCGTCGGCATCGAAGTTGCTCCGCAGCAGCGTCTCGGCTTCGTCGCGCGTCATGGCCGAGAGGTTGTGGACGTTGAGTTTGCACAGCTCGCAGTGGCGCACCTTGTCGTCGCCGGCCATGTCTTCCCAGCGCGCCGGGCACGGTGCGGCGATCTGCACACGCTCAAGCAGTGGCAACGACAACACACCCGTCGGGCCCAGCGGGCCGGCCTTGGACGTTTCGGAGCGTTCGTTCACGGCGTTCATTGTCAGCGCTCCCGGTTCATCGGTTCGACGCTGTGAAGTGATCGTGGTTCCCGATTGGTTCAGTTCATCGTCGGGATCGCAAGCTCAACACCAACGAAATGCGGCGGGTCGGTTTTCGCCAACCCGCCGCTCGGCGGTAACACGACACACTCCGTCGTGGGAAAAAAACGTGGTCCGCCGGGTGCGTTCCGCGAAAGCACCGAACGCCCCGGCGTCATCTATCGATTCGCCCGAAGCACCAAAACGGTTGCAAAGAACCGCCCCACCGGCTTCGTACAGCATAGCCCATCTCCCGGTTTTGACCAGCAAAGCACCGATTCGCAAACACCATCGCGGGTTCTCGGGCGTTGATCGAAGCCGGACGACCCCCTTCGCTGTTCGATTGCCCAAGTTGCCAACACCCCGCAACATCCCCAGTTCGACGTTCGGACGAAGGTCGGATCGAGCCATTCGCCCACGCATTTACCACTCCAAAAAAAGTGAACACCCGGTCGGCGTGACTCGACCGGGCGTTCGGGAAAGGAACGAATCCGTGTTGAACGATCTCGCTGTGGGGTGATGCGACCTGTGTCAATCACCCTTGCGGAGCGGCGTTATTCCTCGCAGCCCAGGAAGAAGAGGTTGAAGAAGAGGTTGTAATCACCTTCGTTGACGCCGTTGTTCGGGCGGTCGGGGGTGGTGGGGAGGGGGTCGCCCTGGTCGTTGGCGATATCGCAGGTGCCGTTGACCGCGGCGAGCCCCAGGGCGGATTGAGCGAAGAAGCCGTTGGCGGAGAAGAAGGCGTTGTAGTCGCCCTCGGTGATGCCGTTGTTGGGCACGCCGGGCTGAGGCGGGATGTTGCCCTGATCGTCGGAGATGTCGGCCGGGGAGCAGACGAAGTAGAGCACGACGTTGAGCCCGCTGGGCTGCACGCGGGCGATGCGGGTGGTGCCGATGGTGGAGACGATCCCGGGGCTTGCGAAGGCGGGGGTGAAGCCCGTGCCGGTGATGATGGTGTAAGCGCGTCCCTTCACCTCGGTGCTGTTGAGCACGCGAGCGACGACGTTGCCCTGCAGGCTGGGGTTGTTCTGCGAGTTGATCACGTCGGAAGTGGTGGTGGAACCGATATCGACCACGAGCATGCCGCCGGGCCCTTGGATGAATCGGCCTTGCACGTTCAACGTGCCGACGACGGGCGTTGTGGACGGGTCGACGTACACCACACCGGCGTTGTTGGTCAGGGGTGAGACGGTGCCGGTGGCGTAGAAGTCGCCGCCGTTGAGTGTGATCTGCCCGCCGGTCATGCCGCCGCCGCGGACGAAGGTCTGCCCGGCGTTCTGGGTGTAGGTGCTGATGCCGGAGATATCGCCCTGAGCGACATCGAAGAGCCCGTTGTTGACGGTGGGGACGCTGTAGCTGCGCGTGTTGTTGCCGGTCTTGGTGAAGCTGCCGTTGTTGGTGAAGAGGTTGGTCCCGGTCCAGTTGCTCATGCTGCCGGAGTTGAAGGCGAAGGTGCCGTTGTTGGTGAAGTTGAGGGTCTGGAAGTACCACGTACCGGCGTTGTTGAGGAAGGTGCCGCGGTTGACGATCGTGCCGTTGAATCCGGAGCGATCACCGCCGACGACGTTCACGGTCCGCGTCGGCGCGACGGTCAGCGTCTTGCCGTTGAGCTGCAGATCACCCGCGATCCAGTTGAACCCGTTGGCGCCGCCGATGTTGATCGTCAGATCGTCGGAGAGGGCGTTGGGGGTATCGAAGCCGAAGGTGCCGTCGTTGGTGCCGTTGAGGGTGCCCTTGATCGAGCAGTTGCGGAAGTAGAACCCCGCGCCCGAGGAGACATTGAACTGCCCGTTGTTGTTCGCGGTGAACGGGGCCGAGTTCCAACTCATCGTGTTGCCCTGGACGTTGATCGTCCCGTTGTTCACCGCGGGGATGGCGATGGACAGGTCGCGCGCCGGGGTCGTGGTGAGAAGCTTGGTCAGCGTGCCGCTGTTCGTGAAGGCGTTGGTCCCGGTCCAGTTGGGCCAGTTCCCGCCTGTGACGGAGATCGTTCCCGCGGCGTTGTTGACGAGGTTGAAGGTCTGGAAGTACCACGCCCCCGCGGTGTAGCTGAGCTGCCCGTTGTTGATCATCGTGCCGTTGAGGATGCTGCTGTCGCCGCCGGTGCGAGAGAACTTCTGGTTGTTCGTCAGCGTGTTCCCGTTGAGCTGCAGATCACCCGCGGACCAGTTGAACCCGTTGCCCGTGACGTTGAGCGTCAGCGCCGCGCCGAGGTTTGTGGTTGCGTCGATGCCCATGAACCCGTTGACGACCGCGTTCATCGTGCCGGAGATGGCGATGTTGCGGAACAGGAGCTGCGCGGGTGTTGCGACGTTGATCGAAACAGCCGGCGCGAAGGTCGCCGAGGTGCTCTGGAAGATCAACGCGCCGTTATCGACCGTCACGCCGCCGCCGGTGGCTGTGAACGGCACGCTGTGCGTCAGCGTCCCGGCGGAGGTCTTCCGCAGTAGGCCCGCTCCGGCGAGCGTGTGCGAGTTCGTGCCTACCCAGTTGGACCAGTTGCCGCCCGCCACGTCGATCGTGCCGGTGTTCATCAGCGCGGTGTTCTGAAAGTACCACGTGAAGCCGCTGACAGAGAGATCGGCCTGATTGCGGAACTCACCGTTCAAGCTCGAGCGGTCGCCGCCCGTCACACTCATCTTGCCCGCGTTGGTCAGCGGCGAGCCGTTCATCTGCAGGTCGCCCCCGGCCCACTGCCAGCCGATCGGCCCGCTGGTGTTCAGCGTCAGCGAGCTGCCGGCGGCGATGCTGCAACCGGCGTCCTGCCCCAGGAACCCGTTCGCCGTCGCGTTGATGGTGCCGCTGAGTGTGGCGTTGCGGAAGCGCAGCTCCGCCCCGTTGAACACATCCCACGAGACGCTCGGATTGACGGTCGTGGGCGCCTGCTGCCAGAAGACCCGACCGGCTTGGACGCTCACCGAGCCGGAGTTCAGAGTCGTAGGGACCTGCAAAGTCAAGTCCCCGGCGGAGGTCTTGACGATCTGCCCGCTGCTGACCAGGCTGTTCGTCCCGGTCCAGTTGCTCCAGTTTCCGCCCGAGGCGCTCAGCGTTCCGGTGTTGTTGAACGCCTGCGACTGCCAATACCACGTTCCGCCATTCCAAGTGAAGGAACCCTGGTTTGCCACACTGCCGAAGATCGAGTGATCACCGCCCGACACCACCACCGTGCCACGCTGATTGAAGCCCGACCCGGGGTTCAGATCGCCGTTGGTGATTGTCAGCGTCCCTCCCGCGGCCAGGTCCAACGACGCCACCGACGTCGAGCCGTTGAGCGTCACGTTGTTGGTGCCCAGAAAAACCGCGTTCGAAGGACCGGGGAACGCCGGGCTGAACGTGCAGTTCGTCTGCCCGAAGTTGTTCGAGTTCAGATTCTGATTGCCGGGGCAGACGCCCACGACGCACTGATCAAACCAGTTCGTGCCGCAGGTCCCGGTCCAGTTCAAGGGCTGGGCCTGAGCGGCACTGCCCGCCAGAGCAATCAGCGCCATCGGCATGAGCCGGCGCAGGGTGCTCGAAGAAGTACGCGCAACGCGGTTCATCGTCGGTCGTGTCTGCATCATGGCGAATCTCCTGTTCAAAGGCGGGCGGTTGAAGGCGGCACGTGGGCGAGGTTCGTGCGGCTGGATGCGTGCCTTTCGCGGGCAGGTCGAACGCACCGGGTACCCGGGCGACCCGTGCTTCCTCGGGGTCGGGCAGTTACCAGACGCGCCGAGAGCCCCCATCCCAACGCAGTAGACCATGTTTGGACCACTTCTGACACGAACCGGTCAAAATCACCCGTCATCCCGCAGGTTTCAGGGTTAACTTCATACGATCAAGACCTTTGTCGCCCGTGCGGGTTCTCCCATGTTCTCACAGACCGCCACCCACACCACGCTCCTCGCCCGCGTCAGCGCGGGCACCGACGCCGCCGCGTGGGTCGAGTTCTGCGACCGCTACGGCGAGCTCATCCGCTCGTTCTGCAAGCGCCAGGGCCTTCAAAGCGCCGATATCGACGATGTGCAGCAGGACGTGCTGCTGGCCCTGACCAAGTCCATGCCCGGGTTCGTCTACGACCCGACCAAAGGGCGATTCAGGGGATACCTCAAAACGGTGGTTCTGCACGCGATTTACCGCCGATCGTGTCAGAAACGCGGCGAGCAGCGTCTACCCGACATCGAGCAGACCCGCGCCCAGGCCGACTCGGACACCAACGCCGAGACGCACTGGGAGGCGGAATGGCGCCAGTACCACCTTCGCCGGGCGATGCTGGTGATTGAGTCCGAGTTCTCAGAAACCGACCGCGAAGCCTTCGAGCAGTACGCCGTGAGCGCCCGACCACCCGCAGAGGTCGCCAGCGACCTGGGCATCAGCGTTGAAAGCGTCTATCAGGCCAAGTCGCGCCTGCTCAAACGCCTCTCCGCACTGATCGAGCAGCAAGTCGCGGAAGAAGGTTGAGTCCCGCCCGCGCCGTCCCCCTTCAGCGCCCGATCCGCAAGCACGCCCATGTTGAGCGAACAGAGCCGATCCTGGTTCCACGACGAAGGCGGCCTCCTCACCGAGCTGCGCGCAACCGCCGCCCGCGCCGCCCCACCGACGATCCCCGGTTACCGCGATATCCGCGAACTCCGCAGAGGCGGGCAGGGCGCCGTCTACACCGCGCTGCAGAACTCCACCAACCGCGCGGTGGCGATCAAGCTCCTGCTCGACGGCGCTCTTGCCTCGGGCATCGCGCGGCGCCGATTTGAACGCGAGATCGATCTCGCCGCCGCCCTGCGACACCCCAACATCGTCAGCATCTACGACAGCGGCATCACCGCCGACGGGCGCCCGTACCTCGTCATGGAGTACATCGAGGGCCGACCCGTCGATGTCTTCGTCCGCGCCCTGCGCGAAGGCCAAACCCCGGGCGAAACGCTCAGCCTGTTCCCCGATTCTCCGGGCTCACGCACCCTGCCTACGGGCGTTTCACGCGTCGTCGCCCTCTTCGCCACCATCGCCGAGGCCATCCAGGCCGCCCATGGGCGGGGCGTCATCCACCGCGACCTGAAGCCCAGCAACATCCGCGTCACACCAAGCGGCACACCCGTCATCCTCGACTTCGGGCTCGCCAAGGCCATCACCCTCTCCACGAGCACCGATCCCCTCGCCCCCGCGACACGCTCGATCAACCAAGCCACGCTCAGCGGCAGCGGGCAGTTCCTAGGCAGCCTCGCCTGGGCCAGCCCAGAGCAAGCCGCCGGCCGCCTGAACGACATCGACGTCCGCACCGACATCTACGCCCTGGGTGTCATGCTCTACCACGCCCTCACGGGGCGATTCCCGTACGACGTGACCTCGGGCCTGCGGGCAACGCTCGAACACATCGAAAAAACCGAACCGACCAAACCTTCAAGCGTCGCGGCATGGATCGACGACGAGCTGGAAACCATCGTGCTGCGCTGCCTGGCAAAGGAGCCCGAGCGCCGATACGCCACCGCGGCGGATCTCGCCCGCGATCTGCGCAGTTATCTCGCGGGCGAGGCGATCATCGCCAAAGCCGACAGCACGTGGTACGTCGCCCGCAAGACCCTGCGTCGCCACCGCGGCGTCTTCATCTTCGCCGGCGCGTCGATCGTCGCCCTCGCCGCCTTCTCCATCACCATGCTCGGGCTCTACACCCGCGCAAGCAAAGCCGAGCAGAGCGCCCAGCAGCGCGTGGACGAGCTGCGATCGACCGTCGCGTTCATCAGCGAGATGCTCGCCTCGCCCGACCCCGCGAACAAAGGCCGGGACGCGAAGATCATCGACGTGATCGACCAGGCCGAGCGAAAGCTCCGCGACGAATCCACGCTCACACTCCAGACACGCTCGCAGCTCCGCGCCACACTCGCCGGCACGTACATGGGCCTCGGTCAATACGACAAGGCCGAGTCACTCTTCGCCCAAGCCGCCGCCGATCTGCCCGAAATCGACACCGATCCATCCGCACATGTTGAGCGTCTGCGCCTCAGTGCACGCCGTGCCTTCTGTCTCTCACGCGCCGGGCGGCTCGACGAAGCCGAGGCCCTCGCGCGTCAGACCGATCAACTCTCCGCGAATCTCACCGACGAACAGCGATCGATCATCGCCCCGGGCAACGCTTTGGGCGAAGCCCTCGGCGCCCGCGGCAAGCTCGACGACGCCATCGCCGCCTTCGCATCACAGCTCGAAGTCTGCCGCCGGGTCGATTCGCCGCTGGCGCGGACCACCGCCATCACCGCCGCTCAGAACATGGGTGTGATGTACCGCCAGCTCGACAAGTTCGACGAATCGCAAAGGGCTTTCGAACAAGCCCTCGCGCTGCAGGGCCCGCAGCCCGAGGCAACGCCCGAGGCCGCCCGCCTGCTGAACAACATGGCCTCGCTGCTGCACTCGCGGGGCAAGCTCGATCAGGCCGAGACGACCTACCGATCCGCGATCAGCATGATGCAGCAAGTCTTCGGCCCATCACACGACGACACGCTCATCGCCCGCAGCAACCTGGGCGTGCTGTACCTCGATCTCAACCGTCCGACCGAAGCCGTGCCGGTCTTCCGCGAACTGCTGGAGATCAGCGAGAAGGCCTACGGGCTGAAAAACCCCGTGGTCCTCACGCACATGAACAACCTGGGCAACGCCCTCGAACGTGCCGGCGAGATGGACGAAGCCGAGCGCGTCACGCGCCGCTGCGCCGAACTTCGCGCTGATGCCCTGGGGCCCACGCACCCGCACACGATGATCACGCTGGGCAACCTCAGCGGCATCCTGATGGTTCTGAACCGCAACGACGAAGCCATCACCGCGTCGCGCCAGCTCTTGGAAGCGCAGCGCAAGGTCCTGAACGAAGACGCATTCGATCTGGTCATCACGCGCAACACCCTTGGGTTGCTGCTTCAGAAGACCGGCAAGCCCGAGGAAGCCTTGCCGATGTTCGAGGCAGCGCAGGCGTCGTGCATCAAGACCAAGGGCCCGGACCATTTCGCGGTTGGCTTGTTCATGGGCAACCGCGCGCGGTGTCTGCTGGCGATGAACCGATTCGACGAAGCCGAGCCGTTGGCGCGTGAGAGTTACCAGCGCCTGAAGATCAACCTCAAGCCCAACGACAAGCGGCTGAAGCAGTCCCGCGAAACGTTATCGCAAGTCCTGCGCGCCCTGAACAAGAACGACGAAGCCGACGCGATCGAACGCGAGACACCAACCGAACCCGCAGCGCCCCAGCCAGCCGCGAATCCCTGAACCTCCACTCGCAGCGATCGCGCTCATTCACACCATCTCTGCGAATCGCCCAAAAACAAAACCGCCCGCGATCCTCGGCTTGCACCGACGTTCACGGGCGGGGTCTTGCGTGTGTTTTCAAACCACCTTCCGCTCAGCCAACATTACGGGCAGGGCAGGAACAGGTTGTTGAAGAAGCAGTTGTAATCGCCTTCGTTCACGCCGTTGTTCGCGCCGGTGGGGATATCGAACGGCGGCAGGGCCGTGCCCTGATCGTCCGCGATGTCGCAATACTGCCCGATCCCCGCCGGGCCCAGCGAAGACTGGAAGAAGAACCCGTCGGCCGAGAAGAAGGCGTTGTAGTCACCCTCGTTCACGCCGTTGTTCGTGCACGAGGTGTTCACCGCCAGAGGATCACCCGTATCGCACGCGATGTCCGCCGGCTGACACCCGGTGGTGCGCTCACCCACGCCGGGCCAGAACCCGCCGCGGAGCGTGAAGCTCCCGCCGCTGAGCGTGCCCGCGTCGGGCTGCCCGATGGTCCCGCTGAGGACGAACGTGCCGCCGGAGGACGTCCCGCCGCCGCCGTCGATGGTGTACCAGGTGATCGAGGGCTGAGCGAGGGCCGAAGAGGCCGCTGCCAGACCGAAGAGCGTCGCCGCCGCGAGAATGGATGAACGCATGGAAACTCCTCTACGCACCTGAAAATCGAGCAAGCCTTCAACCCCCGGGCCTCGATCGGCTACGTGGATCGTCGAAACAGAGTACCAGACATTCGTACCGGGACAATGCCCGATTGCACACTTTCCCGCTTCAATGCCCACCGAGCGGGCCATCATCAACCAGCGTTGATGAACCCCACCCCAACAAAGAAAGAACAGTAATCGCTCACGCAGACTCGGTTTCCGCCCTTTCCGACCGGGTTCGAATCTCTCCGCACCCGGTTCCTATAGTCGGAGTCCCAGCCCAGAGCGCTTCCCGGCGGGGTTTTCGCCCCGTCGCGCCCCGGTTCGGGTTTCAAAGGGTTCTCTCCGTGAGCGACTCCAATCATTTCGACGTGATCGTCATCGGTGGCGGCCCGGCCGGGTACGTCGGGGCCATCCGCGCCGCACAGCTCGGGTTCAAAACCGCCATCATCGAACGCGCCAAGCTCGGCGGCGTCTGCCTCAACTGGGGCTGCATCCCCAGCAAGGCCCTCCTCGCTAACGCCGAACTCGTCGAAAAAATCAAAACCCAGGAAGACCAGAAGTTCTGGGGGCTCAAGCTCCCCGCCGGTGAAATCGGCCTCGACTGGGACCGCATCATCGGGCGCTCCCGCGACGTCGCCTCAAAACTCAACAAGGGCGTTGAGTTCCTGATGAAGAAGAACAAAATCACCTTCATCACCGGCAACGCCAAACTCACCGGCGCCGCCACCCCCGCCAACGCCGGCAAGTGCAAGGTCGAAGTCCAAGAGTGCCAGGTCCGCGAAGAGCTCACCAGCGCACCCGCCACCCCGGGCAAGACCACCCAGACCCTCACCGCCGATCACGTCATCGTCGCCACCGGCTCCGTCGCCCGCGACCTGCCCTTCGCCAAGTTCGACGGCGACAAGATCTGGGGCGCCCGCGAAGCGATGTACAACAAGGAAAAGCCCAAGAAGCTCGTCGTCGTCGGCGCCGGCGCCATCGGCATGGAGTTCGCCTACTTCTACCACTCCATGGGCACCGAGGTCACCATCATCGAAATGATGGACCGCATCCTCCCCGTCGAAGACAAAGACGTCTCCGTCGCGATGGAAAAGCTTTACCGCAAGCACGGCTTCAACATCCTCACCTCCACCACCACCCTCGCCATCGACAAGACCGGGTCCGGCGTCAAGGTCACCTACGCCCCCTTCGCCGCGGGCAAGGCCGACGAATCCAAGAAACAGACCATCGAGGCCGACAAAGTCCTCCTCGCGGTGGGTGTCGTGGGCCGGACCGACGGGCTCTGTGACGCCAACCTCGGTCTGAAGATCGAGAAGGGCCACATCGTCACCGACTTCAAGCCCGGCGTGACCAAGAACGAAGCGATCGACTACAAGACCAACCTCCCGGGCGTGTATGCCGTGGGCGACGTCATCGGTCCGCCCTGGCTGGCGCACGTCGCCAGCGAAGAGGCGATCCTCTGCGTCGAGCGCATCGCCTGGCGCAAGGACCCCAAGAAACACCACGAGCCGATCCCCATGGATTACTCGGTGATCCCCGGCTGCACCTACTGCATCCCGCAGGTTGCCAGCGTGGGCTTCACCGAGCAGAAGCTCATCGAGCAGGGTCTGGTCAAGGGCAAGGACTATGCCGTGGGCACCTTCCCCTTCACCGCGCTGGGCAAGGCCATCGCCGCCGCCCACACCGACGGGTTCGTGAAGATCATCCGCGGCCTGCCGCGGGGCGAGGTCCTGGGCGCTCACATCATGGGCGACCAGGCCACCGAGCTGATCGCGGAGCTCAGCCTCGCGCGTCGCCTTGAGGCGACAACCGAGGAGCTCATCGCCACGGTGCACGCGCACCCGACGATGCACGAGAGCGTGCACGAGGCCGCCCTCGCCAGCGAAGGCCGCGTCATCAACGCCTAAGCCGGCGCGAGCGAGCAGATATCCCAACCAACTCTTCACAACCGCCGGGAGCCCCCGGCGGTTTTTTCATGTCCACTCCGCTCGCCGCCTTTGGGCCAAAGCCATCCGGTGAACCCCGCGAGCATCGCGGTCAGATCCCCGTTTTTGCCCCATTTCCCCAGCTTCTCGCCGCACAGCAAACCCCCAAGTTCACAATCTGCACTTTTATTGGCCATCGCCGTTCGAGTTGTCGCATGAATGCAAGCACGCTCGCCCATCGGGGCACGTGCTGCTTGCCCCGGTTGCTTGCCCGCGGCTGACTGCGTTGGTTGGGTACTTTGCCCCCCGCAGCCCACATTGAAGCTCACCCCGTCACGGAGAAAAGACCATGAAGTCCCGCCTTATTCCCGCCGTCACGAATCGCTGTCAGTTCCCCGCCCTGCTCTGCGCGATCGTCGCCGGTTCGATGTGCTCCATCGCCAGCGCCCAGAGCGTCACCCGTGAGAGCGTCAGCGGCACCAACTCGCCCGTCGAAGGCAACGGCGTCAGCCGCGAGGCCGCCATCAGCGCCGACGGCAACACCATCGTCTTCCGCACCACCAGCGACAACTGGCCCGACGGCTCCAGCGGGCTCAACGGCAACCGCATCATCAAGCGCAACCGCACCACCGGCTCCACCCAGATGCTCAACGGCTCGGGCATCTTCGAGTCCCCGCCCCTCTCGGGCGAACGCCCCAGCAACGGCCTCAGCCGCCTGCCCTCATACCGCGGCGCCGGCGCTGCCTGGCTGAACGACGCCGATCAGAACCCCGGCGGCTTCCTCTGCGCCGACAACAACGGGCTCACCGACATCTACCTCAACTCCGGTACCCCCACCGCATGGTCCTGGCTCCCCGGTGGCGGCGGCTGCGGCGTCTCTCCCAACGGGCAGTGCATCTCCCTCCAGATCTACCCCGACAACTCCAACATCGCCTTCGAAACCACCGCCAATAACCTCGGGCCCACCGACGTCAACAACTTCTCCGACATCTACTCCGGCAACACCGCCGGCTCCCGCGTCTTCTCCAAGAAGTCCGTCGCCGGCAGCATCCTCACCGGCATCGTCCACGCCGACGGCGCGTCCAGCAACCCCTCCGTCGGTGGATCCTCCTCCACCCGCTGGGTCATCGCCTTCGAGTCCCTCGCCACCAACCTCACCACCGATACCAACGGCGTCCGTGATATCTACGCCCGCGTTGAGCCCCAGGGCGGCGGCCTCACCTTCCCCTTCACCACCCGCGTCAGCGTCAGCACCGCGGGCACCCAGGCCAACGGCGCCAGCTTCGCCCCCAACGTTTCCAAGGACGGCCGCTACGTCGTCTTCTCCTCCGACGCGAACAACCTCGTCAGCGGTGACACCAACGCCCAACGCGATATCTTCCTCCGTGACCTGAACACCAACACCACCACGCGGCTGAGCATCTCGATGAACGGCACGCAGCCCAACGCCGCCTGCAACAACCCCGTCATCAACGCCGACGGCACCTGGGTCGCCTTTGAATCCACCGCCACCAACCTCATCCCGGGCCTTTTCACCACCGCCGGGCGCTCGCACGTCTACCTCTGCCACGTCCCCACCGGCAGCATCTTCATCTGCGACTTCAACAACCCCAATCGCGAAGAGGCCAACGCCGCCAGCTTCCTCCCCTCCATCAGCGACGACGGGCTCACCGTCGCCTTCGAGTCCGACGCCACCAACCTCATCGACTTCGATGCCAACGCCAAGCGCGACATCTTCGTCTACAGCCGCGGCGCCGCCCCCGTCAACGACGAGTGCGCAAACGCCATCGAACTCACCGGCGTGAACATCGTCCTCCTCGGCGGCAGCACCGGCGGCGCCTTCGCCTCCTCCGCCCCCTTCACCAGCCCCTGCGGCAACACCCAGTACAGCCCCGACGTCTGGTACAAGTACACCCCCGCCTGCACCGGGCCCTACAACATCAACACCGCCGGCTCCAGCTTCGACACCGTCCTGGCCCTCTACTCCGACTGCGGGCAGACCCTCGTCCAGTGCGACGACGACGGCGGCGCCAACAACACCTCCGTCATCAGCCGAACCCTCAACGGCGGTCAAACCTACTGGATCCGCGTCGGTGGCTTCTCGCACCGCTCAGGCAACTTCAACCTCCAGATTCAGGCCACCGGCCTCCCCGCTTACGACTCCTGCTTCAACGGCTTCACCGCCTCCGTCGGCTCACGCGACTTCGTCAACTGCAACACCAACAGCACAGGCCCCGCCCTCGGCGGCGGTTGCTCCTCCGTCCCCATCGGCACCGACGTCTGGTTCGAGTTCAACCCCACCTCCTCGGGCACCTACACCATCGACACCATCGGCTCCTCCTTCGACACCGTCATGGCCGTCTACCAGTCCCCCAACTGCGGCTCCGTCGCCACCGCCAACCAGATCGCCTGCAACGACGACCTCCAGCCCGGCATCCGCCCCTCACTGGTCAACATCAACGCCACCGCAGGCCTGAAGTACTTCATCCGCATCGGTGGGTACGCCTCCGCCGTCGGCAACGGCCGCCTCAACATCTCCTACTACGGCTGCAACCCCGCCGACATCGCCAACGACCAGGGCACCCCGCTCCCCGGGCCCAACGGCATCCCCAACAACGCCGTCAACGAAGGCGACTACAACGCCTTCTTCGCCGCCGACGGATTCTTCTTCCAGGCCGGCCTCGGTACCGACGCCATCGGCCTCTCCTGCGACATCGCCGACGACCAGGGCACCCCCTTCCCGCCCTTCGGTAACGGCGGGCTCAACAGCGCCGTGAACAACGGCGTCAACGAGGGCGATTACAACTGCTTCTTCAACTACCTCTTCATCCCCTGCAACTAAACCCCCCTCCCTCCCCCCACATCCCGCTTCAAGCAGCTCTCTCCGCTTGAATCAACCCCACTGGGCCCGGCGCACACCAAGCGCCGGGCCCTTTTTTCTTTCACACGACCACCAACGCCGACGCACCCGCGATCCCGTATCATCTTCCCGCTATGTCCACCGCGATCGTCATCGACCAAATCGTCAAGAGCTACCCCGGCGCGCCCACGCCCGCCGTCGATCGCGTCTCGCTCACCATCAACCCGGGCGACCTCTTCTTCCTCCTGGGTCCCTCAGGCTGCGGCAAGACCACCCTCCTCCGCATGATCGCCGGGTTCATCGACCCCACCAGCGGGCGCATCCTCTTCGCCACCCCGCAAAGCCCGCAGCCCCGCGACATCACCCACCTGCCCCCCAACCTCCGCAACACGGGCATGGTCTTCCAGAGCTACGCCCTCTGGCCGCACATGACCGTCGCGAAGAACGTCGCCTTCGGGCTCGAGATCCGCAAGGTTCCCAAGGACGAGATCAACCGCCGCGTTGCCGAGGCTCTGGACATGGTCCAGATGGGCCACCTCGCCCAGCGCAAGCCCAACGCCCTCTCAGGCGGGCAGCAGCAACGTGTCGCCCTCGCCCGCGCGCTGGTCGTCAAGCCCGACGTGCTGCTGCTCGACGAGCCGCTCTCCAACCTCGACGCCAAACTCCGCGTTGAGCTGCGTTCCGAGATCCGCCGGATCTGCAAAACCGCCGGCATCACCACCGTCTACGTCACCCACGACCAGAAAGAAGCCCTCAGCATGGCCGACGGCGTCGCCATCCTGCAGGCCGGTCGCATCGTGCAGCAGGGCTCACCCGCCGAGCTCTACCGTTTCCCGGGGAGCAAGTTCGTCGCCGAGTTCCTAGGCGAAACGAACTTCCTTTCCGCGAAAATCACCGCCACCACGTCCGGCGGAGGGCCGGATGGTCGACCGTCCACCGAACTCGCCACCCCCGCCGGTCCGATGCGTTCGACGCATCCGTTGCCGCCGGGTGCGCAGGTCGGTTCCGACGTGCTGTTGTCCTTGCGGCCCGAGGCCCTGCGTTCGGCCGAGGGCTTGGGGCAAGCCGAGAATCTGCTGCGCGGTTCGGTCGTCGAGACAACCTACCTCGGCGAGCTCGCCCAGCAGATCGTCCAGCTTTCCGCCGGCACATCAGGCACAATCCCCGGCTCACTGCCCCGCGTCAAGGTCGCCATGCTCAACCCGGGCCCCGGCGCGGTGGTCGCCCCCAACACCCCGTCCTCGCTGGTGATCAACCCCGTCGACGTGGTGATGGTCCCGGCAAGCTGAGCCCAATCTCAGAGCCCGAGTTCAGAGCCCATCGCTCAGAGCCCATCGCTTCAGCGATGGGTGTCTTGTGCTTTCTCCCCAGTGCCCAGTGCCCAGTGCCCAGTGCCTACTCAAAAAAACAAGCCCCGGTCTTTCAACCGGGGCCTGCGTGATTGTGAATCAGTTGGTTGATCCGAACGCGATCGTCAAACCGTGTTCAGATCATCCGATCGCTTTCAGCGACCAACCGTCCGAAGACGATTAGGCGCGGCGGCGACGAGCGGCAACCAGACCGCCCATGCCGATCAGAGCCAGCGTGCCCGGGGTCGGGACGAGGTTCAGACCGGTGGTCAGGATGGCCGACTCGCCAGCCTGGAGGTTCAGGATCCACTGGAAGCCGTAGGCAACGTCAGCGCCCAGAACGTTGGCGGGAGCGTTGACGGCCGGGGTGTTGTTGTACACCAGGTCGTCGATGATGCCGTTGGCCATGACGCTGCCGGTGCCGATCAGCGTGGTGGTGCTGCCGATCTGCCCGCGGTAGCGGAGATCCTGCAGAGCGCTGATGTTGGCCTGAGCCGTCGCCCAGCTCACGAAACCGCTGCTGGCGGCGTCGTTGATGAAGAAGCCGGGGCCGCCCAGCGGAGCGCCGACGCCACCCTGGAAGCGGAGGAAGTCGTTGCCGAAGGTCGGCTGCCAGTCGATGTCAGCGTTCCAGAAGATGCGGAGGGTCATCGCGGCCGTGCCCGTGTTGGTCACGGTGTTGGTCGCGACCACGCGCGGACCGAGCACGTCGGAGACGATCGTCCAGCGCTGCTGGCTGGTGAACGAGTAGCCGGGGTTGCCAGCGTTGGAGCTGTTCTGCGTCACGGTGTAGTCAAAGCCCGCGGTCGCGGTGCTGCCGGTGTTGCCACCGACCACCGCCGTACGCGTCACGACGAGCGTGCCGCCAACCAGACCCGAAGTCGTCGAGACCGAGGAGGTCGCGGTGCCAGCAGCGCCGGCGAACGCGTACTCGCGCCCGTCGGTGTTGCCGCGGAACGACCAGCCCTGGTTGAACATCTGATCCGTGCCGCTGGAACCCGTGGCCGTATAGGTCTGGCTCGTCGAAGACGGATCAGCCGTCAGGCTCGTCGAGGCCTGCACGCGGTAGAACCCGTTACCCGAGTTCGTCCCGTTCGGGGTGATCGCAACCTGGCCCATCGCGGACGACGCGGCCAAACCAGCGAAAGCAAACAAAGCAACAGTCTTCATCTCTACTCTCCTCTTCGGAAATGTTCTTGGGCGTGGTGTGCGCACACCGTGCCCGGAATCTCTTCTCACTCCAAACCGTCGGGCGCTCCCACTCGTAGAACCCCACGAGCAGCCGACAGTACGTGTCAGGAAAATACCCCACCGATCCCGCAATCACAAGCATTTTATGCTGATTCTGCGTTTTTTTCCGTTTTTGAGGGAACTCCCCGCACACCCTTAAGGGTATGCACACCCCCGATTCTCGCGAAAAATCAAGCATTCACACCCAATCTGGGTGTTGTTTCAAACGCACAGGTACGTAGTATATTCGTATGCGATCGAGCATCTCACCTGTTTATAGGAACGACGGTTTGTCATCGTTCGAAACGATCGTCACGACTCGGTCCAGCGTCGGCGGGTCTTGAGATCCTCACCAGCTCAGTTCTGACTTCGTCCTTCCAACCCCCGGCGGTGTTTTCCGTCGGTCTTCCACGCCTTTTCGCGTCGGTTCACTAAACTTGCCCGCCGGATCACCCACTGACGCCGACGCACGATCCTCTTTCAGCCAATCACCATGCCCATCCTTCTGCGGTATTTCCTCCGCCTTGCGCCCACCAATCCCGTCGCCGTGCGATTGGTGCAGAACGCCTCGCGGCGGTCCAAGCACCTGTACCTGCGCATGGCCTATCTCGGTGCACTGGTGGCGGTGCTGCTGTGGGCGCTGATCACCAGCACCGAGTCGGACCAGATGTCGTTCCGTCAGCTCGCCGCTGCGGGCGCTTCGAGCTTCCAGATCATCGCCTACATGCAGATCGCGCTGATCTGCGTGCTCGCGCCGGTTTTCATGGCCGGGGCCATCGCGCAGGAAGCCGACCCGCAAACCTGGGACATCCTCCTGACCACCCCACTTGGGGCGGCTGAGATCGTCCTGGGCAACCTGCTGGGTCGTTTGTTCTTCATCTTCGCGTTGCTCCTGGCGAGCCTGCCGCTCTTCGCCGTCACGCAGTACTTCGGCGGCGTGCCGGGCTCGACGATCCTCTCCAGCTACCTCATCGCCGCCTGCGCCGCGACGGTCGTCGGGGCGGCCGCCGTCGCACTCTCCGTCAGCCGCGTCGTGGGCAAGCGCGCCGTCTTCACCTTCTACGTCTCGGTGATCTCGTTCATCGCCATCACCTGGGCCGCGGACACCATCACGGGCACCCCTGGCAAGGTCACGCAGTTCACCTGTCTGAACCCCTTCCTCTCGCTGCAGGCTTTGCTGAACCCAACCGGCTACGCCACCTACCCGCAGGGCACGTATTCGGGCCTTCAGGCGTGGATGCTCGAAGCACCCGTCAGCGCGTTCTATCTCCTCTCGGCCATCTCGAGCGTCCTGCTCATCGGCGCCAGCATCGTCACCGTCCGCTACGGCGGGATCGCGGGCCTCGGCGGCATCACCGGGCGCACCGGCTCCGGCGGCGTGCCGTGGTACCGCAAGCTGCTGGGCTTCGGTGCCGCCAACGCCCAGACCCGCGCCGCCCGCGCCGTCTGGACCAACCCCATCTCCTGGCGCGAGGCCGCGAGTCGCAACGCCACCTTCAGCCGCACGGCCGCCCGCTGGGGCTTCGTTCTCATCGGCTGCGGCTTCGCCATCGGGCTGCTGATCTTCTTCATCACCGGGCGCATCAACGCCGCCACCTACCGCACGCTGCTCTCCTTCACCGTCGCGGGCGAACTGGCGGTCATCACCCTCGTCGCGGTGAACATGTCCGCAACCAGTGTCAGCCGCGAGCGTGAAGACGGCACCCTCGACCTGCTCCTCACCACGCCCATCACCCCGGTGCAGTACCTCACAGGCAAGATGCGCGGCATGGTCTACTACCTCCTGCCCATGCTCGCGGTGCCCATGTTCACCCTCGCACTCGGCGCGGGCTACTCGTTCCTCGGTGAGATGGGCGTGCTGGGCGCCACCAACCCCGCGCAGGTGACGTACAACATCGCCGGCCGCACCGGCGGCTGGAACACCGCCGCCATCGCCGCCCGGACGATCGAAGTCCCGCTCGTGCTGGGCGAATCGATGCTGGTGGCGCCGCTGGTCTGCGTGCCGTTCATCGCGCTGTGCGTGATGATCGGGATGAGCTTCTCACTGCGCAGCAAGGGCACACTCGGCGCGGTGGTGAGCACCATCGGCGTGCTGGCGGTTATCGCCGGGTTTGTCGGTCTGTGCGCTTGGAACGCCGGTAGTCAGGTCCCCGTGTTGGGCTCGGCCCTCGCGGCGCTGTCGCCCGCCTCCACCATCTTCGCCTCGCTCTTCCCAGAGCAGGCCATGACCAAAACCGTCGAAGAAAGCGGCATCCTCTCCGCACGCACCGGGCTGTTCATCGGTGCCGCCCTCTCCGCGTTCCTGCACCTGGCGGTGGTCTACGGCCTGCGCTCCGCCATGACCCGCAACTTCGACATGACCGTCCGCCGACTCGCGGGCACGAAGTGAATCTTCGCGGGTCTTTGGTGGCACGGCTCTCCAGAGCCGTGCGCCTTGTCGATCACATCATCAACCTTGTCACCAATCTCTCACCGCGTCCGCGAAGGCACGCCCGTCTTGCTCGTCGTATCCGCGACGATGGTGATCGGCAGGCTCCGCTCGCTCACGGCGTTGGCGTCTTCATCACGCACGGTGACCTTCAGGTCGTACCGCCCCGGCGCGAGGTTGCCGGGGATCTCGATGCGCTGCACGAGGAAGAAATCCCGCCGCCGATTCTTCGAGTTATCGCGCGAGACCTGCTTCGGTCGCGACCACACCGCCGTGCCCGCCTCGGAGTACAACCGCACCTCCTGGCTGAGGTTCACGCTGTATTCGCCGCCCGTGCCCGCGCTGGTCTGGGTGAAGTTCTCAACCTCGGTATAAACCAGAGCGGCGAGGGGCTTGCCCGCGACGATCGGCGCACCGTCGAGCGAGACGTACTTGCCGTAGCCGTCCACACGCGTGCAGAGCTGAAGCTGCGCGAGCGTCAGGCCCTGCGACGCCGCCGCCTTCGCCGCGGCCCGTTCGATCGCCCGCGAAAGCGCCGCGCCGTCACCAACGGCACTCGGACTTTGACTCTCGCGGATGAGCTCGCGCAGCGCGTCAACCGCCGCCGCATCACGCGGAGGCAGGCTCGCGGTCTGCACGTCGGCGAGCGACGCGGCGCTGGCGCCGTCACCCGCAAGGGCCGAGGCAAGGACCATCTTGATCGCACGGCGAAGTGCGACGTTCTCTTCATTGACTGCGGCACGTTCGACCGCCGCGAGCTCGACAAGCTCGGTGGTCAGGCGCTGACGCTTCTGCTCGTTGCTCTCGATCGCGGGTTTGGTGTTCTGGACAGTGGCAGGAACGTTGGAGTTCGCGGCCGGTTCGCTGCCGGTGATCGACGTGCTGGCGTTGGCTTCAAGCTCACCCGAGACGCCAGTGGTGCTCGTCGAGCCGTTGGCCACGGCGGCGCCGACGGTGCTCGAAGTGTCACTCGGCGCGGGATAGACCCGTGCCGGTCTTTCGGTCGTTCGTGCCGCACGTTCCCCCGCGGTGGATGACGCGGTGCGCGCGGGCGTCATGACGCCGGGCTGCGTGCTGGGCGTATTGGGCGTGATCGGCGGACTTGTCGGGCCTGTCGAAACGCTCGGCGTTTGTGCCGCCCTGGTGCTGGCGTTCTGTGCGTTCGTGCCGATCGGCTGCTGACGCTGCTTGTAGAACTCGTCGAGCGCCTCCGCCGCGTTGAGGTAGTTTTTCTCCGCGGGCGTGCTGGCCGCGGTCTCGTCGCTGCCGGTCACGTCGGTCCGCGACGTTGACGACGACGAAGACGACGACGCGCACGCGCTCATCAGCGTGCCAACACACGTCGCCAGCAGCACCGCCGAGAGCTTTCGCAAATACTCACCGGCGTGCAAGGCGTCGCGTGCACGCGAGCGCACGCCGACTTGAGATTGATCACGCCCCGTTTCACTCTTCACCCGCACCGAGATGCCCCGACCCTTCACGCACGCGTTCATGCTCAGGCCTCCTGCCTTTGCGTCGTCGTTGTTCACGACGCATCGCACCGCAAACAACCAGATCGTCTCGCCGCGTCAGCCAACCGGGCTCCGCCGGTCGGTGAGCGCAGAATCTCCGCCGCCGAAGACATCGGCCCGTTGACGCCGGGGGCATCAAGGTTTTCACCTCAGGTTCGCGTTTCGTTCAGTCGCGCCGCACAGGCCGCCGGCAGGTGTCGTCAGCGATCACGCGTAAACATCGACGCCGCCCGAGGCCGATCGCCCCGAGCCGCCGCCGGCTGCTGAAGCCGACGCACCGGCCTGATTCGCCACCTCCGCCGCGGCTTGCAGCAGCGCCAGCGCCGCCTCGCCCTCACGCCCGATCTGCCGATTCGCAATCGCCGCGACCTTCAGGCTCGCCTGCGACGCAACCCGGGCCTGGCTGTACGAACTCGCGGCGGCGGCAATCGAGGAAACATCCATACCTTCACTATCGGTCCAGAACGCGCGGCGATTCAACAGGCATTCACAACCGCGATCAGATACAACGTCCAAGCACGGTTATCCCCGCCGAATGACGGACAACCCATGCTCAGCACCACCCCACCGCAGCCCGAGATTCACACGATCCCCGCGGGCCTCTTTCGCCAGACAACGCCCGCCGCTCGCACGCCGCAGAACACACAGCCGCCGTCACAACTGCCCTGGGGCCTGGGCGTGCTCTGGCTGTTGCTCGTCACGGCGATTGTCTGCTTCGTCTTTGCGTTCTCTGTGTGGGTGATCCTCAACTCGGATATCCGCGATTCGCTGAGCGAACTGCTGCGGGGCTTTGGGCTGTGGGTGTTGATGCCGCTGGTCGTGCTGGGCGTGCTGTGGACGCTGCTTCGTCGTGTGGTGGTCCGCCAGCCGAGGCGATTCGGTTGGGCGTGTCTGGCGGCGTTTATGTTCTTGACGCTGGCGGCGGCGCTTTGGCCGATGGTGGTGATGGCGAAGTGACCGCGGTGTCGATTCACACTCGCACGCGCGGTCAAGCAATCAACAGTCACGCGATTGAAACCAACCAACACGTAGACGGGGGCTCGCATGAGTCAGAACACACCAACATCAACCGAGCCTTCTTCGCTCCTGCCCACCTACCTCGCCACACGCGACGAGCCGTGCCCGTCCTGCGGCTACAACCTCCGCGCACTGAAGACCGACCGCTGCCCTGAATGCAACCAGCAACTGGTCCTGTGTGTGGGCCTGGCGGAGCCGCGCATGGCCGCGTTCATCACGGGGCTGGTGGGGTTGGCGATGGGGTTTGGATTTTGTGTGATACTCGTAGTGTTCTTTGTGATCGAAGGGCTGACGAGTAAGTACTCAGACGGACTGCGTTGGGAAGTGTTTGGGCCGATGGTGATCGGTTCGGTTGTCCTCGGTGCGACGTTGTGGTGCTGGCTTCGGTGGCGCGGTGCGATCTGTCGAGCGAGTGCAACTCGCCGCTGGACGCTCGCGACAGTGTGCTTTCTGACCTCGGGCGTGACGGTGTGGTTGATCTTCGTGGTGCTCCGCGACCGTTGAGTCTTTTCTCTCCACTCATCCGGCCCTCTCAACTGATCGTCAACGTCGGCCTCACCGCCCCAGCCCGCATCCCCGCCAGCGCCACCTGGCCCTCGAAGTTCGTCACGAGCTGCTCAAGCGCCGCACTCAGGCGCGTGCTCCCCTGATAGTTCGCGCTCGGGTTCCCATCATCACTGTTCTTCCGCAGCGCCACCGTGATCGGCAAGCCGCCCAAATACGGCACCCCCAGCCGCTGGGCCATCTGCTCCGCCCCGCCCCGCCCGAACAGGTCATACTCCCGCGGCGGGCTCAAATCCTCCGCTACGAAATAGCTCATGTTCTCCACCACCCCCAGCACCTCGATCCCAAGCTGCTGGAACATCCGCACCGCACGCACCGCGTCGTCCTGCGCCACCACCTGCGGCGTGCACACCACCACCGCGCCCGTCAGCTTCATCAACTGCGCCATCGTCAGACTCACATCCCCCGTCCCCGGCGGCAAGTCCACGATCAAATAGTCCAGCCCGCCCCACTCCGTCTGCTCCAGCAACTGCTTGAACGCCCCGTGCGCCATCGGCCCGCGCCAGATCAGCGGCTTCTCAGGGTCCACCAGCTTGCCGATCGTCATCGCCTTCACGCCGTGGACATAAAACGGCTGCAGCATGTTCGCGATGATGTTCGTCTGCATCGAGTCCAGCCCGAGCATCGTCGGCAGGCTGGGCCCATAGATATCCCCGTCGAGAATCCCGACACTGTGCCCACGCAGCGCAAGCCCAACCGCGAGATTCACCGCCACCGTGCTCTTCCCCACGCCCCCCTTGCCCGCGCCCACGGCAATCACATGCTTCACGCCGGGCAGCGTCGGCGCCGCGGATTGCTGCGTGGCATTGTGCGAAGCCGATGCCGAAGCCGAGGCACTCGCACTCGCGGGCTTGCCCGCGTCCTTCCCCGCCTGCTGCAAACTCACCGTCCGCGGCTGTGAACTGGCAAACTCCACCAGCAGCCCCAACAGCGCATCGCCCGTCCGCTGCGCCAAACTCTTCACCGCGTGTTCCGCGGCGCTCTTCGCTTTCTGCTTCTCGGCATCACTCTCCAGCCCCGCCGCCGAGAGCGTGATGTGCACGTGCCCGTCGCACGCCGTGACTTTCCCCACCAGCCCGCGATCGACCAGATCCGTCGTGCCGCTGAGCGCCGTGATGACCGCCTCTTTCGTCAACGCCATGCTTCGGTCCGTCCTTCTTTGCCCGTCTGCTGAATCCTGTGGGCATCCGCCACCCAGACAACCCCCGGGTTTCGCGAGCAAACACCGCCCCGTTCGGCTTGTATTCGCACAAAACCGAGTTGATGCGTGCCGCCGGGGTCTGTGCTGACAATAGACCTGTTTCAGACCCCCGCACACCCGCCCGCGATTGCGGCATGAACGAGCAATGAACCGCCCGCCCGCAGCGTTGAGCCCAAGGAGGGGAAAAGGTGTGGGGAGGGCAGTAGGGGGGGGCGAGTGGTTCAACCCTGAGGGCAGGGCGCGGTCCCGAGCCCGCCTTTCTCTCAGGTTTACGAACAGGTTTTCTGACCCCGTTTGTCCCGTCGGCCGATTGGATCTTCAGCGAGGATCACCACATGCACACGACCATCACCCAGCGCATCACCCATCGTCTCTCCCGCACGAGCATTGTCGCACTGCTGACCTGCGCGGGTCTGGCGGGTGCGAGCCTGCACGCCGCCGAGCCCGATGATGCGCCGCTCCGCGGGCCTTCGGTGACCGACAAAGTCGCCCCGGGCGGGCACACCACCTTCGCCCCCGAAGCCGGCGGCGACCGCAAACGCGGCGAGCGCGAAATCCCCCACCCGCTCTTCATGCGTGCCCTGAACGAAGCCATCGGCGACTCTGCTCCCGAGGCCGTCCGCGCCTCGAAGGAGCTGCAATCGAAGCTCAAAGCGATCTCCGACGAGTTCAACCAGGCGCAGCGCACCTTCGCCCAGCAGAACCGCGAGGCCCTCGCGAAGATGCGCAGCGAAGGCCGGGGCGCGAAGAAGGACGCGAAGAACCCCAAGGACAAGCCCGAAGCGGACTCGATGCAGGAGATGACCGACGAGGACCGTCAGGCGATGATGGAGCGGATGCGTGAGATCCGCGAGAAGGCCCCGAAGGCCGCCGACGCGCACACGAAGATCTGGGCGCTCTTGAATGAGCCTCAGCAGAAAGCGGTGGAAGAGAAGCTCGAGGCGTACCGCGAAGAAGCCCGCAAGCGTGAGAACGAGCAGTACGTCGACCGCTTCGTGAAGCGCAAAGCCCCCGAGGGCGAGAAGCCCACTGACGCGAAGAAGAGCGACGACAAAGCGGGTCCGAAAGACAAGGCCCCGCAGGGGGCCGACGCCGGCCCCGCGCTGGCGCCGATCTCCGCCGAGCATCGCGAGCGGCTGATCCAGCTCTTCGAGCGCCTCCCCCCCGAGCAGCGCGAGGAAATCCTCCGCCGATTCGAAGAACGCCTCCGCTCGGGCGAAGGCTTCGCCCCGCCCGCCGGCGCTCCGAACGCCCCGCGCCCCGGTGCTCGTCAGCGCCCGAACCGGCCCGCCGACAAACAGCCCGATCAAGAACCCAAGAACGCTCCACAAAAGACCCCCAAAGGCGCCGCCTGACCCCCGGCACCAACACGCCGCTCGCTCGCGCAAATGAAATCAGTATTTCACCCCATGCCCACACACGAAGCCAAACCGGCTTCTCCGCAAAGCTCCGGTCCCTTGGCCTGATTTTCAAAGCCTCGTAGGCCCAAAAAGACCCGCAATCACGCGATGATTCCGCCCCAAGGCGGTTGGCGCATCATCTGCGCTGGTCGACGGAACATCCGCCCGCCCAAGGTCGTATAACCACGGTCCGGCGTGCGGCCGAGCGTTCCGATGGGGAACGGGTTTGGAAGAAAACAGGGCCAAAAATGGCCCGAAACAGGGTTCTTCCCAGTCCTCATATCCCCGGAATGTCGGCGGTTTTGGTTGGCGGCTCTGGCGGGCTGGGGTAAACTTGAACGACGGAAAGGCCTGTCAGGAGATTTCAACAACCATTCAAGCATACTGGACTGCCAAAGCCGATCTTTGGTAATCTAGTCAAGATCTCTCTCTCCTCCAGCGGGGCACTGTCTTACGATGGTGCCCTGCTTTGTTTTTGGCGCGGAATCGCCACCTGCCCGCGAACAGCCAACTCCGGCTTGCCCAGCTTCACGCGGGTCTTCAGGGCTTCCCCGTACGTACAACACGCGACGTCGCCGCGACTGACCCGCCTCACGCGTCGCTCTTCGGGCCTAGCGTCGAGCATGTCCAGTTCATTCTGGGATGAGCGCTACGCACGCGACGAGCTGGTCTATGGGCAGGCCGCCAATGACGTTCTCGTGCACGTGGCCGAGGGATTCCCCAAAGTCGGATTGGCGATCGACCTCGGCGCGGGCGAGGGTCGCAACGCGCTCTTCCTCGCTTCACGGGGCTTGGACGTGCTCGCGGTGGATCAGAGCAAGGTCGGCATGGAGAAAGCCCAGCGTCTCGCAACTCAGCGAGGCCTGACACTCCGCACGCTCGCGGCCGACCTCAACGACTTCGACGTCGAGCCCGGTTCGATCGACGTGGTGAGCTCGATCTTCGTGCACCTGCCGCAGAGTCTGCGTTCCGCCTTGCACGCCCGCGTGCGGCGCTGGCTGAAGCCCGGCGGTTTCTTCGTCCTTGAGGCCTACGCGCCGGATCAGCTCCAGCGCACCACGGGCGGCCCGAAGGACCCGGCCCTGCTCGCGCCGCTGCAGACCATTCTCGACGAGCTTCAGCCCCTGACCATTCAGCACGCGCTGGCGACCGTCCGCGATGTGGTGGAGGGTTCGTTCCACAGCGGCGAGGCCTCGGTGGTGCAGGTGGTGGCGCGAAAGAACTGATCCGCGCGTACGCTCAGGGCGGCGGCGCACGCCGCGATATCGCACCTTGCCTTCGGAGCACGCATGTCCACCCGGAATGATCAACCCGCCAGCAGCGCTCAGGGCGTTGTGCTCGTCACCGGGGCCGCGGGGTTCATCGGGAGCCACGTCTGCGCGGCGTTGCTGCGCGCCGGGCACCGCGTGATGGGCATCGACAACTTCGACCCGTTCTACCCGCGTGCGATCAAGGAACACAACCTCCGCCGGATCGACATACAAGCCTCGGGCGGGCGCAGCACCCAGGGCAGCTTCGAGTTCATCGAAGGCGACATCACCGACGAGCAATCGCTCATCGCGGCTCTTGAAGGCCGACCGCTCGATGGGGTGATCCACCTCGCCGCCCGCGCGGGCGTGCGCCCCAGCATCGACGACCCCGTGGGCTACGCGCACGCGAACGTCACCGCCACCGCGTGCGTCCTTCAAGCCGCCACCAAGCTCAAGGCCCGGCGTGTGGTCATCGCCTCCTCATCGTCGGTCTATGGCGACGACACCAAAGCCCCGTTCCGAGAGGACGCGGACGTCTCGCAGCCCATCTCGCCCTATGCAGCCACGAAGCGCGCGTGCGAGCTGATGGGCTACACGCACTGGCACCTGACGAAAATGCCCACCGCGATGCTGCGGTTCTTCACGGTCTATGGCCCCGGTCAACGCCCCGACCTGGCGATCTCGCAGTTCATGCGCAAAGCCATGAACAACGAAGAGATCACGCTCTTCGGCGATCTCTCCACCAGCCGCGATTACACGTACATCGACGACATCGTCGCGGGGGTCATCGCGGCGTACCAACGCATCGACCGCTTCGGGTACCGCGTCTGGAACCTGGGGAACTCTTCGCCCGTCACGCTCGGGCGGCTCATCGAATCCATCGGCGTCGTCGCGGGGCGGGCCCTGCGCACACGCAATCTCCCCGGCCGTCCGGGCGACGTGCAGCACACCTACGCCAGCCTCGACCGCGCGAAGAAGGAACTCGATTACACCCCCAGCGTGACGTTCCTGAAAGGCCTGCAGATGCAGTGGGACGACCTGCGCCGTCAGCAAGGCTGATCGGCGCTGCGGCGCGGGTGAGGCCCGGCGGTTCTACCATCCGCGGCCGATGTGAAGCATCGGTTGTCTTTTCGGGGGCGTGGGTGATGAAGCAACGAAGGAAGACGAGTATGCGTGAATCAGCCCAGTGTTCGTTGACGGTCAGCACCAAGCTCGCGGCGATTTCCGCGTCCATCGCGGCGCTGTCCATGCCCATGATCGCCGGCGCCCAGCCCGCGCCGACCGCCGCACCCACACCGGCCCCCGCCACCGCTCCGGCTGCCCCTGCGGCCCCGGCCTCGATTGTCATCGAAGACCTCGTCACCGGCACCGGCGCCGACTTCAGCGACAACACCATCGCCTTCTTCGCCTCGTACAAGGGCTTCATCCAAGGGCAGACCACGCCCTTCGACTCCACCGACCGCCGCGACGGCAAGCCCATGGAGTTCATCACCAAGAACGTGATCCTCGGCTGGCAAAAAGGCCTGCTCGGTATGAAAGTCGGCGGCAAGCGCCGCCTGACCATCCCCGCCAATATGGCCCTGGGCGACACAGGCCTCAAGGACCGCAACGGCAAAGTCATCGTCCCCCCCGGCGCCACCCTCGTCTACGAGATCACCCTCGACAACACCCTCAACTACATCGACACCGTCGTCGGCACCGGTCGCGAAGTGCCCCCCAACAGCACGCTGAAGCTCTACTACCGCGGCACGCTCGCAACCGACGGCACCCAGTTCGACGCACGCCTCGCCCCCGATCAGCCCATCGAGTTCCCCCTCAACTCGCTGGTCAAAGGCTGGCAGCTCGGCGTCCCCGGCATGAAGATCGGCGGCAAACGCCAGCTCTTCATCCCCTGGCAGCTCGCCTACGGCGAACGCGGCAGCCCGCCCCGCATCCCCGCAAAGGCCAACCTCGTCTTCGATATCGAAGTCGTCGATATCGTCTCACCCGCCGATCCGAACGCCCAGCCCGCGACTCCAGTTGCCGCGCCCACAGCGCCGACAACCCCCGCTTCACCAGCGACCGCGCCGGCACCTTCCAACGCGCCGGAGGTGCCGGTGGTCCCGGCCGTGCCCGCGACCGATCCCGCCCCGCCCCCCGCACCGCCCAAGCCCGGCGTCACCGAACCCGCGCGCCCCGACTGACACGTCACCACCGCGCGGGCACGATGCCGAACTTTCTCAGTCGTAGCACAACGCAATGACCACGAGCCCGAACGACAACTCGCCGCCCGTGCGTTTGGCGCTGAGCATGGGCGATCCCACCGGCATCGGGCCCGAGATCATCTGCAAGGCCATCGCGCACCTCCGCTCCAGCGGCTGGCTCGAATCGCACGCACGCATCACGCTCTTCGCCGACGCGCCGCTCATGCACTTCACCGCGGATGAGCTGGGCCTGCCCGACCTCTTCGACGACAAGCTCTCGCCAAACGTCCGCCTTGTTCACACAACCGTCGCCGTGACGGGCGATCAGCGCGCCGGCGCACTGGCCGCCGCGGGACGCATCAGCCACCGCTGCGTCGAACGTGCCATCGACGCGGTGATCGGCGAAGAGCCCACCGACTCAAAGGACGGCCGGAGCGCGCAGCCAACCTCCAGCGTTACCGCCGATCAACTCTGCGAAGCGATCGTCACCGCGCCGATCAGCAAAGAGGCCTGGCACGCCGCGGGCATTGATTATCCGGGGCATACCGAGCTGCTTGCAGAGCGGTTCGACTCGCCGCGGAGCGCGATGCTGTTTGTCGGGCCCACACTGCGGGTGATCCTGGTGACGATCCACATCCCGCTGCGCGACGTGCCGCGGAAGGTGAACCCCGCGCGGGTGCTCGACGCCATCGAGCTGGGCAACGCGGCGTGTCTGGCGTTGGGTGTGAAGCAGCCACGGATCGCGGTGGCGGGGATCAACCCGCACGCGGGCGAGAACGGGCTGTTCGGTAGTGAAGACGCCGAGCTGATCTTCCCCGCGGTTGAGCGCGCGAAAGAACGCGGCTTGAACGTCACGGGCCCGCTGCCGGGCGATGCGGTCTTCCTCGCCGCGGCGAAGGGCCACCACGACCTGGTTGTGGCGATGTACCACGATCAGGGCCTGATCCCGGTCAAGCTGCTCGATCGCGCACAGGCGGTGAACGTCACCGTCGGGTTGAAGCACCAAGGCAAGGCCGTCGTGCGAACCTCCCCAGCCCACGGCACCGCCAACGACATCGCCGGCAAAAACATCGCCGACGCCACCAGCATGATCGAGTCCATCACCCTCGCGGCGAACATGGTCAAACGCAACCGCCAACACGCCTGATCCGTAACCACAGAAAAAAAAGAACCCTCGACTGAAGTCGAGGGCTCTGAAAAACCTGATCACGCGTTCTGCTGATGCCCAGTGCCCAGTGCCTGTTCTCTCAGCTCTTCTTCCCAATCAACATCCCCACCACGCCCAGCACCACCGCCACCGCGGCAAAGATGCCCACATACATCCACAGGTTCCCCGCGAGCATCGTCGTCAACGCAAAGCCCGTCGCGCCGCTCACGGCCATCAACGCCACCGTCAGCGCCACGCCCAGAATCACCACCATCGCCAGCGCCAAACCGCCCGCAAGGCCCGAGCCCGCGCCGTCGTACGGCTCCGCCATCATCATCGCCATCGCCGGCACGCCCGCGGCGGCACCAACATCGCTCGCAACGCCCGTCGACTCGAACAGCCCGCCACCACCCTGATCGGCGCTCGCGTCACCGCTGCCCCCGCCACCACCCTGATACACATCCTCAAGCAGCCCCGCGTTCAGCGAGGTGTCGTCCGCGGCCTTGGTCACATCAAGCAAGCCCGAGCCGCTGGCACCCGGATCGCCCATCGGCATCCCGCCGACGGACGCGGTGATCTGCGTCTGAGCGGAAGCGTCGGTGTCGCCGCCGTCTTCGCCTTCGAAGATGGAGATGCCCGAGCGGTCCTTGGTCGAGGCGTCGCCCGCGGGCGAGCCCGAGCCGCTGGCGGCCTTGGCGTCGTCGGACGCCAACCGGATCTCCGCGCCAGAGTCCGCAAGCGGGATCGTGTCCTCGTCAACCTCGCCACCCGCAAGCATGTCGACCTGCTCGACCTTGAAGACCAGGCGGTCGCGGTCACGGAACTCCGACAACTGACCCGATGAAGCCATCTCGCGAACCTTGTCGGGGGTGACCCCCATCTTCGCGGCGGCTTCTTCGAGGGTATAGAACATCTTGGCCATGGCTGATTCTCCGGTCGTACCGATACGTACGCTTCACCAACACCCCCGGGTCCTTCGTCAGGGGTCCAAGGATACACAAAAGCCGCCCGCCGCGGAACCATGAATCCTCTCCGTCCACAAGTTGTTCGCACCCAGGACGGCACCGCACACGCCCCTTCCGCCGCCGGCGCTCCCTCACCCTCCCAAATCGCCATGTCCCCGACCAACCCCGACGACCCCGCCTCATCCTCCACACAAATCCCATCCATACTCACCCAGAGGCCCCACGAAGCCACCTTCGAGGACCTCCTCCACGCCCTGAAGCTCGCCGGTCGAGACATGCTCTCGCGTGTGCTCCGGGTTTTCTCTGAGCGCAACACCATCCCAACCGCGGCCCCGTTCGCCGAGCCCTTCCCCCAGCGTCGAGAGTCCGTCTCCGCTCAACCCGCAGCATCCGCCAAGGGCTCGTTGCTCCCCCCGCGCCCCGGCGAGCCGTGGGCTTTCCGTACCCCCGCCTATCCCGAGCCTTTGGAAGTCTTCCGCATCGAGCACCCGGACCTGCCCGTGGGGTTGGAGGGCCTGCGGATCCTGCACCTCAGCGATCTGCACATCCGCCGCCTTGAACGCACCGAGGCCCAGGCGCGGCTGCTCGCCGCGTTGCGCCATGCCGACTGCGACCTGGCCTTCTTCACGGGCGATTACCACGACGGCACCGGTCACGAGCACGCCGCCGCGGAACTGCTCAGCGAGATCATCGCCGCGTGCCCGGCGCGACTTGGTCGCTTCGGCGTCTTCGGCAACCACGACACCCCGCTCATGCGTCGCCTCGCCCGCGATATCCCCGGGATCACCTGGCTGAACAACCAGTTCGCCGAGCCGATCGTTGCCGTGCCCGGGCAGCCGCCGTTGCCCTTGCGTGTGCTGGGCTTGAGTTACCCCGAGGATCTCTTTGAATGTGCGCTCGATCTGCCGCAGGGCGAGACGCTCTTGCCCGTGAAGGGTCGGTTCGTGCTGACGCTGGCGCACATGCCCTCGGCGATGGCCGCGTGCGCCGAGGTTGGCCTGCCCCTGGTCTTCGCGGGTCACACGCACGCGGGGCAGATCCGCATCACCCGCCGAAGCGCCTTGCACACCTCCAGCGATCTGCCGGGGCACCTCGCCTCGGGCGTGCTTCGCCTTCGTCAGACGCTCTGCTGCATCAGCCGGGGGCTTGGCGACGGCATCTGGCCCGGTCTGCGCATCAACTGCCCGCGCCAACTCCCGCTGTACGTCCTCACGCGCGGGCCGCTGAGCGCCCCGCTCGCACCATCGCACGCAAAGCCCAACCACCTCGCGTGCGTGCGTGCGTGGTGAGTGGCAAGTTGCGGGCCTTGAACAGCGTAAATGCACACCAAAAACCAAGACACCGACGACTGAAGTCGTCGGCTCTGAAGACCCTCCCATCCCTCTCGATTCCTCCGCGGCTCTCCGCGCCCTCCGCGTTGAGTGTTTTTTACGATTCGCCCAACGTCTTGAGTGTCACCTCGAGCAGTTCCCCCGGCTCCTTCCCCGTCGCGTCCACGATCTTCGCGTGATCCGCCCCAAGGCCCGCCATCCGCTTCATCCACGTCCGCTGGTTCTTCGCGAACCGCCTCGTCTCGATCTTGATCTTCTCCACCGCATCCTCCAGCGGCATCCGTTTCGGATTCTCCAGGTGCGCCAGCAACTGCTTGTACCCAAGCCCTTCACGCGCCTGCCGATTCAAAGGCCCCTTTTCCACCAGCCCTCGAACCTCTTCGAGCAGACCGTCGGTCATCATCGTCTTCACCCGCGCGTTGATCCGCCGATTGAGCTCGTCGGTCTCGCGCATGAGCACCACGAGCTTCAGGTCATCGCGCGGCGGCCTGCCGCTCCACTGCGTCTGCAGGTCGCTGATCGTCGTCCCCGTGAGTCGAAAAACCTCGATGGCGCGGATCGACCGTCTTCGATCGCTCGGATGAATCCGCATCGCGGCTTTCGGATCCGTTTGCCGAAGCAGTTCCGCCAGCGCCTCATCGCTGAGCTCATCGAGCTCGCGGCGGATCTCCTCGTTCGCCGCCGGCCCTTCAAAGAGCCCGTACATCAGCGACTGCACGTAGAGCGACGTGCCCCCGACAAAGATCGGGCGCTTGCTCCGAGCGCGAACCTCGGCGCTCACCTCTGCCGCCGCCGAGAGCCAGTGCTCGACCGTGAACGCCTCCGGCGCGTGCGGATCGGCGATATCGATCAGATGGTGAGGCACCCCCTCGCGATCTGACGCCGATGGCTTCGCGGTGCCGATGTCCATCCCGCGGTAGACCTGCAGCGAATCGACCGTCACGATCTCGCCGTCGAACCGCTTGGCCAGCGAAACGCCGAGGGCGGTCTTCCCCGACGCGGTGGGCCCGTAGATCACCAGTGCGGGGACAGGGGGTGTGGATGGTGCCGAATGCGGCATGCGAAGCAAGGGTAGGAATTGGGTTGAACGCAGGTCGAAATAGATGACCTATTGGTCAATCACCCTGAGAACCCCTTGGGGCAATCACCCCCCAAATGGGTTGATTTGCCAAACTCTGGGAAAAAAGAAGATCACCAAATCAGGTGTCACCGAATACAAATAGACCGGTAGAGTGGCCGGAAAAACCACATAAACAGGGTGATCGGGCCGTGCGTCCATACGGGGACCTGCGATGAACCGAGGATATGCTGAGGAATGAATCATGAGACATCCGCATCCGTTCACATGCGATGAAGGGTAACGCGGTTTATCGATCGGCTCGGCGGTGCAGATACGCCGGCCATCCCGCACGGACCTGTGCCATCAGGTCACTCGGCCGCACGCCCGAACCCGGAATCCGGGCCTCGCGTGCAGAAAATCCTGCATGATTTGAACTTCAGCCCACAGTCAGGAGCTTGTTTTGTGCGCTTTCTCAAATAACGCGGTGTCCACACGGACCCTCTCGGCCGACTGGGATTGGCTCGCACTCGACGCCGGTTCGGGCCTGCTCCTCATCGCCCCCGACGGCGGGGTCCGAGGGTGCAACTCCGAAGCCGCCCGAATCCTCGGGGTCAACATCGACGAGCTCCGCGGACAACCCCTCGCCCACACCGCCCTCGACGGCCTTCTGATCAACAACTTCGCCAAAGCCCTCCAGAACGACAAACCCCTGCTGACCATCGACACCCGCAACAGCCTGCCCCTCCGTGTGGTCATGCGCCGTGTCCTTGATCCGCAGGACGGCCTGGGCGTTCTGTGCATCCTGACCCCGCGGTTCACCTTCGACATCGCCGAGGTTGACCGCAAGGTCTACCAGGTTCTGCCTTCGGTCCATCGCGCGGGTGTGTCGCTCTCGGGACTGACGGAGAGTGAAAGACGCATTCTGACCCTGATCGCCGAGGGTCACAGCACTGCTCAGATCGCGCTGATGATCCACCGATCACCCAAAACGGTCGAATGGCACCGGGCCGCCCTGGGCAAAAAGCTCGGTTTGCGCACCCGCGTCGACCTCGCCCGCTGGGCCATCAAGCACGGGCTCATCGCCATTCCGACCCAGTTCGCCGGCGACCAAAGTGATGTACCGCCAGTCAACTCGGACCGTCCATCCCTAGGAAACACCTAACAGACCGAAATACAAACTCGTGCTTGAGTGCCTTTGGTGAGTTTGAGTCGACCTTGCGATCTGAACACTGTGGAACCCCTATTCATGGGGTAATCACCGGGGTATCCCGAGTTTTTGCACGAAACGGCATATTCATCCCCAATGAGACGTTTGCTCATTGACAGTTCAACCCTGATCCGCCAATCTGCGCATCCCCTAGGGAGTTCAACTCGTTGAGGGTATGTTGTCTTTCATGATTTCGGGTGTACTTTTGGGGAAGACAGGCCGAGCATCTCAGCTTTTTCGGATCACACGTTTCTGAGGGTGGGCGTTTCGATGAGCACAGCAGCAGCGAACACGAGTAGTTTTCCCGATCAACTCACCTCACGAGCGTCGGACTTCCGCGCGCTTGTCGGTGATTTGGCTTGGTCGGCGCTCATCGAAGATTCGGGGTGCATTGTCAGCATTCTGGACGCGGAGGGGCGTTGGTGCTTTGCGAACGAGCCGACGGGTCGGTTCGTCGGGCGACCCACGCGTGAGCTCATCGGCCGAACGCTCATGGATGTTCTGCCCGAAGACTTTGCCGAGGAACGGATGCACGTCATCCGCCGGGTGATGGAGACGGGCGAGACGGTGCGACTGGTCACCCGGCTGATGGGCGGTCGTTTGGACTGTGTCTATCGCCCGCTGCGTGATCAGAGCGGGGTGATCCGCTTTGTCCTCGCGACGGGTTCGAGCGGGGTTCCCTCGGCTCAGGGGCGCGACGACGATGATCACTCGGGCAGCGGTCAGGTTGTGGAGATCACCACGCCCGGGTCGGCGAAGCTCGATTCGCTGACGCCGCGTGAGCGCGAAGTGCTCCGCATGATCGGCGAAGGTCTGACCACGGCCCAGATCGCCACGCGCCTCTTCCGCACGATCAAGACTGTTGAAGCCCACCGCGCTTCGCTGGGCCGAAAGCTCGGCGTGACCAACCGCGTGCAGCTCGCGCACATCGCGATCCAGGCGGGCCTGGTTGCGAATCCGGGCAGCGAGCATCCCTTCGCCGGACGGTCGAAGAAGTCCTCGGGCAGCCAGCCGATCCCCGACGATCAAATCTGATCGCGTGGTCGCGGCGAGCGGCAGTTTCTCGATCACAACGCCAAGTACAAGCGACCCTGACGGATGAACTCCGCGGCCGCGGGGTGAATGAACGTGGACAACTCGCGTTCAACTGATGTCTGTGTCTGCGGGTTCTCGCCGCGCTCGGCGCGCCACAGCACACCCAGCAGCTCGCGCACCCGGCTTGACGAGATGTTCAGCAAAGGTCCGGGGCAGATCCGTTTCGCCCAGGCGTTCATCGCCCGCTCATCCCACGCACCGGTCGCACGCAGAGCGCTCAGCAAACGCTGCGATTCGGCGTGCCAATCGACATTCCCCGCGTGCTGATCCGTCTCAGGCCTGAGCAGCACCAAGGGATTTGCGAGCTCGATGAACCGCGCGGGGCGATGCCAGCGGTGCAGCGCCAGGGCTTGATCGGCGCCGATGATCCAACGCAAACGCACGTTCGTCAGCCCGTTCTGGTCCAGCAGCGCACGCAAGCGCTCGGCGGTCTCAACGGAGTACGACGGCGCGCCGGGGTTCTGTGCGGCTCGGTCAATCTCGTCGGTCCACACGCCCCACGGGATGTGCGCGAATCGGTCGTCGTCCTTCAGCGTCAGTTCGATCATCCGCGTGCGATCAGAAGGGCACGCGACCGGCCCGTCGGATTTGTGGGGTGAACGTGCGGCGGGGACAAAGATCAACCCCACGGCTCGCGACGGCGCACCATCGGAGTCAGTCGAGCCAGGGGCGAGGGCGGAGCAGCCCGCGTGCGCGATGGCCGCGTGCGCGAGGGTGAACGGATCGAAGCTCCCGCCCATGATCAGCAGCGTGGGTTGAGCCGACGAGCCGTCGGCATCAGCAGCAGTTTCGTGCAGCGACTGAAGGACATTCGCAGGCAGTGCGCTCGGGTTCGGTGCCGCGACCGCGGTTTCGGTCGCGGCAGCAACACGGGTGAACGCTTCGCGATCGTTCAAGAGCGTGTGATGGACGCGTGCGATGGTTCGGGCGATATCGCGCATCGCCCGTTCGGTCCGCTTCGACAGGCGCATCAGCGTGGGGATGAGCCCCGGGTTGCGGGCGATGTGCCCGAGCACCGCGAGCAGACGGGTCTTGCCCGTCTGATCGACGAATCCAGCGACCTCTGGGGGGAGGGTTTCGTCGTGGCGATCGCTGATGCCGCGGAGGATGAGCCAGGGCTGGCGGGGATATGCGGCCAATGCTCGGGCGAATGACGCGGACTCCAGATCGACGATCTCCGCTTGATGCTTATTCGCGACCTCGGCCTTTTCTCGTACGCTCGAAACGATCGCGGATTGGCTGACGATGCGCCACGCGGCGGCGGGGTCAACGACGCGCGCGAAGGGACACGGGATCGTCGTGCCGTCGGCATCGCGGACTTCGCGGATGATCAACGCCTCGGTGCTCGCGTCGGCAGCGGCGCTCAAACTCCCCGCGCACCCGGCAAGGATGACCACGTGACCCGCGACCGATTCGTTCTTTGTTTGGAAATGGGCGTTCAGAAACGCGCGAGGCTTCGCTTCGCCGGGCCCGATGCGGATGAGCTCGATCTCGCGGGAGTGCATCGCCGCGGGCGAAAGGGCAAGCAGAGCGCGGCGCAGTCGACGGAGTTCGTCGGCTAAAGGCACAAGCACCGTGATCTTCACGCGTGGGCCCTGAGCCGACGCAGCCGAACGGTCCATGGCGCAGCATACGCCCGGGCATCAGTTGGGATCATGCACTGGAGTGGACGCGTCCGTGCGCCCGTTTCAGACGGTGAGGCGGCTGTCGATCACGGCAAACGCTGCGAATCCGGGTCCGCAAGCATCAACTGACCCGACTTGATGTTGAACGGGACCAGCTGCAGATGCTCGGCCTGGAGTTCGGGGAACAAACGGTAAAGCTCGTCCGCCTCGATTGATCGTGAGATGACGCGGTTGCTGGTGCGGTCGATGATGGTGTACAGCGGGCCGACCGCGCCGGAATAGATCCAGATCGCGTGGGTTTTGCTCCCTCGCAGGGCACCGAGGAGCACGTTGCCGCGATCGTCCGCGGCGGGGGGCGCTTCGGGATTGACCGCGAGGTTCTGCGCGTTGTTGATGGTGGAGGGATCGTCCGACTCGCCCGATGACGGCGCGACGTTGGTCGGCGCGAAGGGGCTCAGACGCTTCAGGTCGCTGATCGTGCGGGTGGGCACGTTCTGCGCCGGGGTGGCGGCTTGATTCTGCGTGTTCGGCATGAGGGACGACGCCCGCGAGCGGCTGGGGTCCATCATCATGGAGACGCTGAAGAAGAAGGCGGCCCCGCCGAAGATCACGCACATCCGCACGATCACCGGGGGCGACCACAGCAGTTTGTCGGCGCGTTCGCTCATACGGGGTTGATCGAACGCTGGCGCGAGCGACTTCAATCAAAGAGCGGGAAACGTCCGAAAAGCGTGCGTGCGAGCGGCGGGGCGGACGGGTGAAGCCCGAAAAACCGTGTAAGAAAGGGCGTTTTTCGTGCGGCTGATCCGATGAGCCCGGGCCGAGGCGTCATCGGGTTTGAACAGGCTTCAGCGGCTCACGCGTCCTTGAGCGCGTCTTCGACGCTGTACATCCCCGGCGCGCGACCCGCGAGGAACGACGCCAGGCGGATGGCCCCGAGGGCGAAGAGATCGCGCGTGGTAGCGCGGTGGGTGAGCTCGATGGTCTCGCCCATGGTGGTGATGCGGACGGTGTGCTCGCCGATGATGTCGCCCGCGCGGACAGAAAAAATCTCAGAGTCCAAAAGTTTTCCACCGCCGGCGCGCACGGCGGTTGCGAGTCGCTTGGCGGTCCCCGAGGGCGCGTCTTTCTTCATCGCGTGGTGTTGCTCGAAGATGCTCACGCTGGCGCTCGGGCCCATCGCGCGCGTCAGCGAAGTGACGGCGTGCGCGACGGCGGCCACTCCGACGGAGGTGTTGCTGCTGAGCATCACCGCGCGGGACTTCGAGGCGTGGTGCAGCGCGTCGATGGTGGCGGCGCTGAGCCCGGTGGTGCAGACGAGGAGGTTCGATCCTGCGAGATTTGCGAGGGAGATTGCTTCGATCGTGCCGCTTTCGTTCGAGAAGTCGACGACAACGTCAACGCGCGGCTTCTGCGCGTGCGGGGCGGGTGCGGCGGTGATCAGCGAGCGCGCACTGTCGGGGTTGAGCAGAGGCGAAGGGTGCGATGAGGCCAGCGCGGCGTGCTGATCGGGACGCGCACACACACGCAGCACAAGTCGAGGCGACGTGTCGTCGTCGCGCGATGGACACAGCGCGGTGATGCGCGCGCCGACGCGCCCGGATGCGCCGACGAGCGCGATGCGCACGCTCGTGGAGTGGTGCGGAGTGGAGAGATCGGTGGTGTGTGCGCTTGACATTGTGAAGGAAACTCTATCTAGTAGATGCGCAGTGAGGAGCGAATCGACGCGCCGACGCGAGGTTTGCTCAAGAGTTGGTCGGTTCGGTACCGATAGTGGATACATCAGTCAATCTGCCCGCGGCCTCCGCAGTGTTGCGAAAAGGATTTGCGGGTTCACTCCAAGTCCGGATGATTCCGGGGAGCAAACACCATGGCGAAGAAAGCTGCCAAGAAGAAGGCCTCGAAGAAGAAGGCCTCCAAGAAGAAGAAGTGAGCGCGGACTGAAGGCCTTTGGGTGATCGGTCGCGCGACCAAACCTCCGATTCATGCCGCGGCGTGAACAACCGGAGATGCGGGCGCGGCACAACGACACGTCCCACCGAAGGCCCGATGCCCCCGCGACCACCCGCGACCTCGCTTGCGATGGCGCGCGGGTGACCACGGACGAAGACCAGGGCCGGCCAAAGCGCCGGCCCTGTGTCGTTTTTGATCCCCGCCGCATTCCTCCGGCGCTCAAAAAAGCCCGAAAAATGGCCCGTTATTCGCGGTTCGCGTCATCGGGAGCCCGCGGCCTCACGCCGCGCGAAGGCCGATCCACCACGCCCCCGGCGTACACTCGAACATGGCGAATCAGCACGTGGAGGTGGGGATCCTGGCTTGCAAACGCGTCCTTCGGGCCGGGCTGCGGGGGGTTTTGATCGCCGATCGACACCCGGCGGCGGGGTACTTCCCCGCCTGCGAGGTCGCGTACATCTTCGATCCGAAGACCGGCGAGATCGTTCTGCCCATGGATGTCGAGCCCGCGAAGGTCGGGCACGGGGTTTTGTGTGTCCCGGCGGAACGACCCGACGCGACGCAGATCACCCTTGAGTGGTTGGCGTGCGGGGAGGAGGAGATCGGGCACGCGGCCGACCGATGGGCGGGGTACCACGGCAAGACGTCGAAGACGCGCTGGGCCCGGGGAACGGTCCGTTCGGTGAAGCGTTCGGATTCGGTCTACACCTGCGAACAGGTGGACATGCGCAGCCAACTGCTGGGGGTTGAGGGTGAGCTGCGGAAGATTTTGAACAGCGATCGCGAGCGATTGGCCGTCTTCGTGCGCGCAAAGCTGGGCGTTGAGGCCCGCGATGCGCTCGCGGTGGGGGTTGATGAGCTGGGGATCGACGTGCGGACGGGCTTCGGCGTGGTGCGGGTGGAGTTTGATGAGCCGATCCTTCCCGAGGGGGCGGCGGAGCACCTGCGGGGAATCCTTGGGGTTTCGGGTGGCCCCGGTGCGGGTGGGCGGTGAAGAATCACCAATGGTCAGCGCCGGTTTGAACAACGACGCGAAGACGGCGAAGCCCGGCGCTGGGCGGCCGGGGTTTGCGATCCGCGAGGCGCACGCGCACTTGCCCGCGCTGGGCGAGTGGCTGATCACGCCGCGGATGGACGCGGTCTCTTCGCTGGATGAATGCCTGGCGCGGGTTCGCCAGGAAGTCCTGACCCAGCAGGCGAGCGGGAACGCAGGTGTTTTTGCGCGGTTCATCGGCGCTCGCGTGCAGGGCTGGCCCGAGGCGCGCTGGCCCACGCCCGAAGAGTTGGACTTTGCCTCGGGCGGGTTGCCCGTGGTCATCATGAGCTTCGATCACCACTCCGCGGTCTGCAACGCCTCGGCCTTGTCGTTGGCGGGGCTGACGGTCGGGCAGAAAGTCGGCGAGCGCGGCTTGGTGGAAGCGCACGAAAAGCACGGGGCGTTTACGGGGCTGCTGCTGGAGGATGCCGCGTATTCGGTTTGGCGGTGCACGCCGGCGGATCGACCCGCGCCGGGCGAGGCCCAGAAGCGCGAGATGATCAAAGCCGCGGCAGCGATGCTCGCGGGGCTCGGGTTCGTCGAGGTGCACGACCTGCACAGCCCGACATGGCTCGGCGGCACGCTGGCAGAGCTGGAACGTGCAGGGGAACTGCCGATCAAGGTTGGTCTGTACGCCGCGATGGCGGAGATTGAACAGACGCTCGCGGTTCGCGCGTCGTTCGAGTCGTCCAAGGTGCGATTGCTCGGGGCGAAGGTCTTTGCCGACGGCACGCTGAACTCGCGCACGGCGTTGATGATCCATCGCTACGCGGAGCCCATCGCGGGTTTTCCGCGCGGGCAGTGCATGATCGCGCCGCTGCACATGGACGCGGCGATCCGTCGGGCGGAAGAGCTCAACGTGCAACTCGCGGTGCACGCCATCGGCGACGGCGCGGTGCGGACGGTGCTGGATTGCGTGGCGCGGGTGAAGCCGGTGAGGAACCGTGTTCGCCTCGAGCACGCGGAGATTGTGGATAAGTTGGATGTGGGGCGGTTTATGGAGCTGGGGGTGACGTGCTCGGTGCAGCCGTGTCATCTGCTTTCGGATGTGGAGGCGCTGAATCGGTTTGTGCCGCATCGGTTGGACCGGGTGCTGCCGCTGCGCGAGCTGCTGGATTCGGGCCTGACGCCCGGGCTGATCCCCGCGCCGGGTGAGCGTGACTGCGGGTTGGTCTTCGGCAGTGACGTGCCGATCGTTCGCGCTGAGCCCGAAGACTCGATCCGGGCGGCGACGCAACGAAGGCGTGAAGACATGAGCATCTTCGAATCGATCGCGCCCAAGCAGGCCATCAGCGAGGCAGAAGCGTGGTCGTGCTTCGCGGCTCGGTGAAGAGGGATTTCACCACGGAGTCGCGGAGGGCATGGAGGGGGACAGAGCTCAAAGCTCAAAGCAGCAAAGCTCAAATTGATCATTCCCCGCCGGGATTTTTCTGCGATTGCCGATTGCCCATTCCCGATTCCCCTGTCTTTCTCCGTGCCCTCCGTGACTCCGTGGTGAACCCGTCTTTTTCGAGGGTCATCACCCCGGCAGGCTTGCCAGCAGGAAGCGGGCCTCGCCCCTCGCGGCGACGATCGCGCCCGCGCTGATGCTCGCGGGGATCAGCACCGCGGCGCCCGGCTTCAGCTCCACCGCGTCGAACTGGCCCGTGCTCGGCGCGAGCGTGGCCCCGGGGCTCAGCGGGATGATCACGCAGCAGCGGTGCGTGTCGCCTAGGCTGACGGACTGATCCCCCGGCAGGTGGTATTCGTCGAGGGTGAAGAACTCGGTGGTGACCAAACGGGCGGCGCGTGCGTGCGGCTCCAGGCGCGTCGCCGCGGGCGCGGGGAGCAGGTCGATGCACTGCAAAGCCTGATCGATGTGCAGCGCGCGGCCCTGCCTGCCCCAGTCATAAACGCGGAAGGTCGTGTCGCTGGTGGTTTGCACCTCAGCCACCAGCACACCGGCGCCGAGGGCGTGGAGCGTGCCGGAGGGGAGGTTGTGGCAATCGCCCGCGCGGGCGGGGACCTGGCCCATGAGTTCGACGACGCCGCGGGCATCGCCCGTGCGCAGGGCGGCTTCGAGTTGGCCTCGCGTGACGCCCGGACGGAGGCCTTTGTAGATGACGCTGTTGGGCTTCGCGTCGAGGATGTACCAGCACTCGGTCTTCAGGTGTGCGCCGGGGTTGTGCAGGGCGTAGGCGGGGCTGGGGTGAACTTGGACGGAGAGGTTTTCGGATGCGTCGAGGAGTTTGACGAGGAGGGGGAACTCACCGACGCCGCCGTGGGAGTGCGGGCGTTGATGCCCGAGCAGGGCGTGGCCCCAGAGGGCGATGGCATCGCGGAGGGTTTTGCCTTTCAGCGGGCCTTGGGTGATGGTGGTGCGGGCCGAGCCGCCGCCGGCGCCGCTGGCGCTGGTTGAGGCCATGTCGGCGAGGAGCCAGGCTTCGCCGATTTTGTCGTTGGGTTTGACGCGGTCCGAGAAGCGTGCGAGGCGGTCGCCACCCCAGACCTTGTCGTAGAAAAGCGGTTCAAGGCAGAGCGGCACGGGTGAGGCGGGTTGGGAATGGCTGTTGGTGCTCATGTTCGCCCTTTCCATCGGCGATCATTGGCTCGGGCTTTGTGGAGAAATGACCGAGGGTTAAGAAGTGGAAACGAAAAAGGCCGCGTACACCAAGGTGTGCGCGGCCGAGTGGAGTTTACGTGCGGCCGTCGTCGGTGGTGGTCGTGTGCCGCGAGGAGATCAGTTCATCGAGGTACGACGGCGGCGCGGGGCGATGACAAGGCCGCAGATCCCCATGAGCGCACCGGTGCCGGGTGTGGGAAGGCAGCGTGTGGCGACGTAGACCTGATCGATGAAGCCGAAGGTCCCGGGGAGCGTCGGGGCGGTGATGTTCATCTCGAAGGTCCAGCAGGTGGGCATGGTGAAGAGGTAGCCGATCTCGAACAGCCCCTGAGGCCCGCCGGGGACGGGTGTGGGCGTGGGTGTGTTGATCTGCACACCGGGGGAGCCGTCGAGCCCGAGGATGTTGACCACCGGCACGCCGCCGCCGGTGGGCGGGAGGAAGAACTTGATGACGACCCAGATTTCTTTTCGGAACTGCTGGTTGTAGTTGGGGATGACGAAGCTCAGGGGCGTGGTGCCGGGCAAGCCCCAGCCACCGGAGGAGTTGCCGAAGGGTCCGGTCGGAAGATACTGGGCGTTGGTGGGGTTGAAGATCGGGTTGCCGTTGGGATTCTGGACAAAGTCGGGCACGGTCGGTGCGGCGGGGTTGTTGAACGTCCAGAGCTGCTGGGTCTGGGGCGAGTTGGGATCACTCGTTGCCCACGGCGGCGGCACGACGCCCGCGCTCACGCCGTTGACGGGTACGAGCATGGTCGTCAGCGCGAGAGCTAGGGCGCCGAAGAAGATGCGAGCGGGGGACGCCGAGCACTGGGCCACGCGACGGAAGAAACGGTTCATGTCTCACTCCTCAAAGGTGGTTGATGCGATGGCGTAAGTCGAAACGCTCGACGGACGTCAAGGCATCAACCAGAGTAATGAGACTGGGCGTGAAATGGGGAATTTTTAAGTAAATACCCCGATGAGGTGGGGTGAAAAATACAAACAAATACAAACCATGTATTGACATGGTGTATGTGTAAAGGCTTTACACAATCGCTGAAAACGGGCCGATCAGGCGGGGAAGTTCGGCTCTTGCCCTTCGAGCACGCGCCAGACGTCTTTGACGACCCAGGACATGTTTTTCTGGGCCAGGTCGGTGCTGGAGGCGATGTGGGGGGAGAGGTGGACGTTGGGGATATCGAGCAGCGGGTAGGTGCCGTCGAAGGGTTCGGGCTCGTGGACGTCGAGCATCGCCAGTGCGCCGGGGTGGGCGATCATGAAGTCGGCGAGGGCGTGGTTGTCGATGACGAAGCCGCGGCTGGTGTTGATGATGATGGGGTTTTCTTTCAGCAGTGCGAAGTCGCGGGCGGTGAGGAGTTTGCGGTTTTCGGGGCGGCCGTCGACGTGGATGGAGAGCACGTCGCAGGTGGAGAGCAGTTCGTCGCGTGAGACGGGGGTGGCGCCGGAGCGCTGCTTGGCGGGGATCTCCAAGAGGTCGTGGTAGATCACGCGCATGTGGAGTTTTTCAGCAACCGCGGCGAGCGAGGAGCCGATGCGCCCGAAGCCCAGGATGCCCAGGGTCATCTCGCAGAGCTGGCGCGGGGCGCGGAGCTCGCTGCGGACTTCCTTCCAGCGGTCGGGCTCGATGACTTGTGAGAGGAACAAGCGCGGGCGGGTGGCGTCGAGGAGCAGGGCGAGGACGTACTCGATCACGGCGCGGGTGTTGGCGTCGGGGGTGGAGACCACGCGCACGCCCGCGGCTTTGCAGGCGGGCAGATCGACGTTGTCGAGCCCGACGCCCGCGCGCCCGACGACCTTGAGCTTCGGGGCGTTCTTCAAGAGGGCCGGGGTGATGCGGGTGTAGGTGCGGATGACCAAGCCTTGGGCCTTGCTGAGCAGCTCGGGGAACTTGGGGTTCTCCGCGGGGCAGATCTCAAGCTGGCAACGCTCTGAGAGCCACGCGGCGGGCTCGTCGTCGAGGTGCTCGGTCTGGATGACCAGGGGCTTGGAGGATGAGGAGGGTTTTTTCGCCAAGGGTTGGTGCTCGTGGAGGTCGGGGACTCGTGGGGAAGGGGACGGGGATTATCGCCGATGCACTGGGCGTGCGGGGACGCCCACGACGGTCAGCCCGTCGGGCACGTCGCTGGTGACCACCGCGCCGGCGCCGACGGTTGCGCCCGCGCCGATCTGAACCCCCGGCAGCACGCGTGCGCCGAGGCCGATGAGCGTGTCGCGTTGCACGTGCACCGCGCCGGCGAGGGCGACGCCCGGGGCGATGTGGACGTTTTCGCCTATGGCGCAGTCGTGTTCGATGATCGCGCCGGAGTTGATGATGGCGTGCGGGGCGATGCGGGCGCGGCTGTGGATGATCGCGCCGGGGGCGATGTAGCAGCCGTGGGAGATGACGGCGGAGGGTGAGATGTTCGCGGAGGGATGGATGACCGAGCGTGCGGCACCGGTGATGACGCGCGGGCCCGGGGCGCTGAGGCGCTGGGCGATGCGGGAGAGGACACGTCGGCGGGCGCTCACGTCGCCCAGGGCGATGATCCAATCGTGCTCGCCGACGCGGTCGATCCCCAGGCCGGCGGAGGCGTGGGTGCTGGCGGAATCAGAGAGCGGGCCGAGGTGTGGTGGGGTGGCGAAGGGGTGGGGGAGGTCGATGAGCACGGCGGCAAGAGGAGCGGCGGGGTTGTCGTCGAGAAACCCGGCGAGTCTCTGACCGGAGAGTTGGGCGGCCTCGGCAACGACGACGGCGTGACCGCCGCCGCCGAGGAGCACGAGGGCCATCGGTGCGTGGTGTTGCTTGGGCTGGCGCTGATGAGACAGCCCGGGGTCGGCGATGGAACCGGGACCGGCGGGCCTGAGATGGGGTTGTTGGTTGGACATAGAAGAAGGAAGAAGGAAAGAACGGAACGAGGGAACCGATGGTTCGACAATGAACGAATGGATAGCCGAACGGGGCAAGTCGAGATTGGAATCATCGGACACGCACGGCGGGGGCGATAAGCGGAAGCGCCAAGGAAGTTGTGGGCTGATCGGTTTGTGTTTGGTGAACGAGGGGGAGTTGCTCACACCCGGCCCACAGAGACGGGTGGTAGGGGGAGGGGGGTGGGTTGGAGGCTGGGGGGTTGACGGAAGTCGTTATTTTGGAGACACTTGCGGCCCGACTGTCGGTCAGGCCCGTGCGGCGTGATGGGCGGTTGGGAAGGTGTGGTTGGGATGGGGGGAAACAGAAGAACCGCTTTCGGGCGGCCGCGGCTTTGTCGTCGCGGAAGACCCCGAGGGCAACAGCGAGGTGGATATGGCCGGTCGAGGTGGAGTAGGCACGGGCATGGGCGTGACGGTGGGCCTTTTGGGGGCCACGTCGCTGGGCTTGTTCGTGTACACGCTGGTGCTTATCGGTGGGAAGCAAACGGCAGAGCAGAACCTGAAGAAGCTGTCCGACGAATCGCGCGAGATCGTGCGCGAGTCGGAGCGGAACTCCGCGGACGTGCGGGCGTTGATCGCTGAGGCGGGCAAGGCTCAGAAGTCGCTGGCGGGGTATCTGCGTGATCAGAACGGGAAGCTGGCGGGGATGATCACGGGCAACGCCGGTGACACCCCCGACCGCATGAGCAAGGCGATCGAGAACGCCCTGGGCAAGGACGGCGGCGCTCTGCTGACGAAGCTGTCGGCGACGCAGGCGGAGCTTTTGACGGCGCAGAAGACCGCGGCGACGGCCGACGCGGCGCGGACCAGCGCCGAGGCGAAGCTCGCGGAGAGCGACGCGCGCGTCAAGGCGATGGAAGAGTCGGTGAAGAAGGCCCTGGCGGGCGTGGGCGCAGAGGTCGGCGGGATCAAGACGCAAACCGAGGGGTACCGCACGAACGTCAACACGACCATCCAGTCGATGAGCGACTCGGTGGAGACCATCCGCCGCGAGAACAACGCGGAGAAGGTCGAGCTGAACACGCGCCTGGGCACGTTGGAGCAGGAGAACCAGATCCTGCAGGCGAAGCTGAAGGACTTGCAGGCGAAGGGGCGGGATCAGCTTCGGCCGACCGATGAGTTCGCGCTGGTTGACGGGCGGGTGATTGCGCTGGACCCGACGGAGAGCAACCTGGTCTTCATCGACCGCGGGTCGAAGCACCGCGTGACGTTGGGGATGACCTTCGAGGTCTACACCGACGCGCGCGACGTGGTGGCGGACCCGGAGACGGGCGAGTACCGCTCGGGCAAGGCGGCGGTTGAGATCATCAAGATCGAGCCCGAGCAGTCGGTGGCGCGGGTCGTTCGCCCGCGGAACCGCGCGGTGGTGAGCAAGGGCGACGTGATCGTCAACGCGGTCTACGACCCGAAAAAGGTCTATTCGTTCCTGGTGGTGGGCAACTTTGACACGCAGGGCTTTGGCACCGCGACCCCCGAGGGTGCGCAGGACGTCAAGGCGTTGGTGGGTGCGTGGGGTGGGAAGACCGTTGATGACTTCAAGGGCGATGTGGACTTCGTGGTGCTGGGCAGCCGCCCGGTGATCCCGCCCGCGCCGCCGCCGGATGCGCCGGTGGAGGTCGTCACGGAGTATCTGCGCAAGAGCCGGGAGGCTCGGCAGTACGACGAGATCTTCAAGCAAGCCGCGGCGACGGCGATCCCGGTGTTGAACCAGAACCGTCTGTTCACGCTGATCGGCCGCTGAGAAGCACGGACGGATTGAGCACGGTGCAGCGTCAGGGCCCCTGAGCGATCGGGGGCCCTGTTCTTTTTTTGCTTCGGAGCCTGGTGATGTGGTCGGTGGAGAACGCTTGGGGCGTTGCGGGGTTTGTCGCGGGCGGATACGGTGTGGGGATGAAGACGATCGAACGGGTCTTGATCGGGCGCGAGCGGATCGCCCAGCGCGTGCAGGAGATGGGGGCGCAGCTCGCCGGCGAGCTTGAGGGCGAAGCCCGTCGCGTGCGGGCGGCGGCGCAGGCGGCGGGGAATCCATCGCCCGAGAGTGCTGTCGGACCGGTGGTGATGATCCCTGTGCTGACCGGGGCGTTGGTCTTCACGGCGGATTTGATCCGCGCGATGCCGGTGGCGATGAGCATCAAGCCTGTGACGCTGTCGAGCTATCCGGGGAAGGCGACGACGTCGCAGGGTGTGACGGTGCAGTCGGGCGTGCCGATGGATCTGAAGGGCGCGCGGGTGGTGATCGTTGATGACATCCTCGACAGCGGGCGGACGCTCGGGCTGCTGCGGCGGCTGGTTGAGGCGCAGTCGCCCCAGAGCGTGCGCCTCGCGGTGCTGCTGAACAAGCGCAAGCGTGAAGGCCGGCACGAAGAAGTGCGTGTTGAGTACGCGGGGTTTGAGATCGACGACGAGTTTGTGGTTGGGTATGGGCTGGACTTTGACGGGTTGTTCCGCAATCAGCCGGACATCGTGACGCTGAAGGACGTGTCGTAATCGGTGGTTGTCGAGGAGACGCGTGTGGGCCCTGCTGGTGTTGGCAAGCCGCGGACGACGGATTCGACGACGAGCGCGAGCGGCGTGTCGTCGGGGGCGGTGTCGATGAAGCTGGCCGCGGACGGGGCGGCGGAAGTGCGCGGGCTGGTGATCCCTGCGGTGCTGGAGCGGTCGCTGCCCGGCGATGAGGTGATCATCGCGAGCATCAGGCCCAGCGTGTGGTTCCTGTTCATGGTTCGGCTTGATGTTGCGGCGGGGATTCTGGGCGTGTGCGGGCTTGGGCTGCTGATGGCGGAGTTGGAGTGGCTGCGGATCAGGCCTGTGGCGTGCGGGCTGTCGGCGGGGGTTGGGCTGGCGGCGCTGCTGGGTGTGAACTGTGTGGATTGGCTGTGCCGGGCGTATGTGCTGACGGATCGGCGTGTGGTGCGGGTGAGCGGGATTCTTCGGCGCGTGGTGTATGAGGCGCCGCTGAACCGCGTGCAGAGCGTCACGCTGCACAAGGGCATCCGCGAGCGGTTGTGCGGGTGCGGGACGATTGTGGTGAGTTCGGCGGCGGATTCAAGTGCGGGTGGATCGCTGAGCTGGTACTTCATCGATCGACCGGAACAGGCCTCGGCCCTTTTGCGCGAGACGATCAGGAAGTACAGCGGGGGCGGCGGAGATGGCGCGGGTGTGGGAGGCGGGGCGTGACGGTCGGCGATGGATCAGTGCGTGAAGAGTCGCACGGCGCGGGTGTGCCCGCGCGGGGGTTCGTGCGCGTCGGTGTGGCGGGTGGGATCGGTGCGGGCAAGAGCGCGGTGGCGCGTGCGTTTGTTCGCTGTGGGTGCGTGCTGAGCGATTCTGATGCCGGGGCAAAGGCGGCGTTGAAGCTCACGGATGTGAAGCAGACTCTGCGGGCGTGGTGGGGTGATGGGGTGTTCGACGCCGCGGGCGAGGTTGATCGGGCGTCGGTTGCGCGGGTGATCTTTGCCGACGCGTCGCAGCGGGCTCGGCTGGAGGGGTTGATCCACCCGATCTTGCACAGGCAGCGCGCGGAGCTGATCGCGCGGGCGGAGCGTGAGGGTGCGCGGGGCGTGGTGATCGATGCGCCGCTGTTGTTTGAGGCGGGGCTCGAGAAGGAATGCGACGCGGTGGTGTTTGTGGATACGCCGCGGGAGGTGCGGCTGAGGCGTGTGAGCGCCACGCGCGGCTGGAACGAGGAGGAACTTGCGCGGCGTGAAGCGGCGCAGATGCCGCTGGATGAAAAGCGGCGGCGGTGCGGGTACGTGATCGCCAATGGCGACGGCGTCAGCGAGGCGATGCTGGATGCTGAGGCGGAGCGGGTGCTGGGGGAGATTGAGCGGGCACGAGCGCGTGGATGACGTTCGCGATGAAGGTGCACGGCTCTGGAGAGCCGTGCCACCCGGAAGAGCCGATCAGACGTTGAAGAGGAAGTGGCAGACGTCGCCGTCCTGCATGATGTAGCCCTTGCCCTCGACGCGCATTTTGCCGGCTTCTTTGATGGCCTTTTCGTTGTGGTACTTCTGCAGGTCGGCAACCGAGTAGATCTCGGCGCGGATGAAGCCGCGTTCGAAGTCGGTGTGGATGACGCCCGCGGCTTGCGGTGCGGTGGCGCCGATGGGGACGGTCCAGGCGCGGACTTCTTTTTCACCCGCGGTGTAGTAGCTCTGCAGGCCCAGCAGGTTGTACGCGGCGCGGGCGAGCGAGGCGAGGGCGGGCTCTTTCATGCCGTAGGCCGCGAGCATTTCGCCCTTCTCGGCGTCGTCGAGGCCCGAGAGTTCGCTCTCGATCTTGGCGCACACGGGGACGACCTGCATGCCTTCTTCTTTGGCGCGGGCGCGGACTTGTTGGGCCAGCGGGCCTTCGCCGTGGACGTCGGATTCGTCGACGTTGGCGACGTAGAGCACGCGCTTGGCGCTGAGCATGCCCAGGCTTTTGACGATCTTGCGTTCCTCGGCGTCGATGATCTCGCTGATAATCCCGCGGGCCGGCTTGCCCTGGTTGAGCACGGGCTGGAGTTTTTTCAGCACGCTGTAGCGGGCGATGTCCTCGGG
>JAVTWO010000088.1:0-9996 GCA_032229765.1 Phycisphaerales bacterium
ACCACCCCCACCAGTCCCCGCACCCGCTCCCCTCCTCCCACCACCCCCCCCGCCACCACCCCGCCCATCACCCCGCCCACCACCACCACCACCTCCTCCGCGCCCGCCCCTTCGACCACGACCACGCCCGCCCGCCGTCGTCGCGAGCGAAAAGTTCGGCCCCGTCGTATCCACATCCCCCGACATCAGCACGCTGTCCTGCTCCATCGCCACATCACCCTCCCCACCATCCTCAACCTCCTCCTCAACCACCTCCTCAACCCCCGCCGAGCGCAGCGACACATCATCCTCCAACCCCGCATCCTCATCCGCCGCACTCTCCACACCCTCGGGCCGCTCCCACGTCTGCAACATCTCCTCGCGCAGGCGGAACTTGCCAAGCCGCTCGATCTCGATATCCGCGCCCTGCTCGTCGTACGCGTAGAAGCTCACGCGGTCCATCGCCACCGCGTCGCTGAGCCGAACACTCAGTGACTTGCCGAACTGCCGCTCGATCCGCGTCAGCGTCTTGCGCTTATTGCTCAAGAGCTCCGCCGCCACCCGCGGATGGATCACCATCTCCACCCGCTTGACCTTCTCATAATCCATCAGCGCCGCCAGCTCGCGCAGCGCATCGCTCGCCACCGAGTCCGGCTTCTGCACCAGCCCGCGCCCGTGGCACGCCGGGCACGAATGAAAGTGAATGCTCTCGTGACTCCCGCGCACGCGCTGCCGCGTCATCTCCAGCGTCCCGAACTCACTGATCCGCAGCAGCGTCGTCCGCGCGCGGTCCGTCTCCAAAATCTCCGCCAGCTTCCGCTCGACCTGCTCACGGTTCTTCCCGTGCCGCATATCGATCAGGTCATTCACCACGATCCCGCCCATGTCGCGCAGCTTCAACTGCCGCGCAATCTCCTCCACCGCCTCAAGGTTCGTCCGCAGCGCGTTCGTCTCGCTGTCGCGCGCCTCGCGGTTCTTCCCGCTGTTCACATCGATCGCAACCAACGCTTCCGTCTCATCGATCACCAACCGCCCACCACCCGGCAGCGGCACCTCCCGCGCATACATCGTCCGGATCTGCGGCTCAATCCCAAACGCATGGAAAATCGGCGTCAGCCCCGTATACCGAATCAGCTTCGTATCCGTCCGCGGCGACACAATCTCCACAAACCGCGCCGCACGCTTCAGCCCCGCCTCAGAGTCCACCACCACCTCGTCCGTCTCGTCCGTCATCATGTCCCGCAACGCACGCAACAGCAGATCGCTCTCGCTATACAACAGCCGCGGCTTCGTCCCCGACTGCCGACGCCGCTCCATGTCCTTCTGCAACCGCATCAAATACGCCAGGTCGCGCTTCAGCTCCGCCCGGCTCCGATCCAGCCCCGCCGTCCGCACAATAAACCCAAACCCCTCGGGCAACTCCAACTGATCCAGAATCTGCTTCATCCGCCGACGCAGATCCTCATCCTCAACCTTCCGCGAAACGCCCACCCGGTCCATCCCCGGCATCATCACCAAATACCGCCCAGGAATCGACAGATAGCTCGTCACCGTCGGGCCCTTGCTCCCAACGCCCTCCTTCAGCACCTGCACAATCACTTCCTGACCACGCCGCAGACACTCCTGAATCGGCGGCCTATCCCTCCGCGCAACCTTCTTCCCCACCCGCTCCGTCGTCCCATGATCCTCACCCGGGAAATACCGCGGGTGCAAATCGCTCGTGTGCAAAAACCCGTTCACCCCAATCCCGAAATCCACAAACGCCGCCTGAATCGCCGGCTCAACGTTCGTCACCCGCCCAACATAAATATTCCCCACATGACTCATCTGGTCCGCACGCTCAGAGTGGAACTCCTCCAAGCGCCCGCCCTCAACCACCGCCACCCGGCACTCCTCCCCCGCCACATAGTTAATCAGCAACTGCCGCTTGGGCCCGCCCGACCGCCGCCGCCGCGCACGCCGCTGCTCGATCTCTTCCTCATCCTCATCCACCACGCGCCGATTCACCACAATCGCCCGCGACCCCTCCGCATACCCATCCGCCGCACCCGTCCCACCAATCATCTCAAACGACCGCTGCTCCTCACCTTCCGACCCCTCCCCCGCACCACCGATCACCGAAGACGATTCGTGCTCTTGCCCCTCCGCACCCTGCACCGTGCCACCGATCATCGAAGATGATCGGTGCTCTTCACTTTCCACACCTTCTTCTTCGAAACCGATCGCCGAAGTCGATCGCTGCTCGTCTTCTCCCGCCACTTCTCCACCCTCACCCTCCTCGTCGCGCCCCGCCTCAACCGTCGCCTCATCTTCACCCTCATCCCCATCTTCATCCTCGCGCTCTTCCGCGTCGCGCGCCGCCTCCTCGGCACGCTCCGCCGCCGCCGCCGCAGCCGCACTCCCGCGCCCCCGCGGCTTCGAAACCTTCTCCTCCGAAGCCTCTTCAGCCGCCGAAGCCGCAGCAGCCGCGGCCTTTGAACCACGCTTCGCCGTCGTGCTCGATCCACCCGCCGCCTTCGCGCGCTTCTTCTTCCCGCCACGCTTGCCGCGCCGCGTCTTCCCCTTCCCGCCCTTACCAGACTCACCGCCACCCGCCGACCCACCACCCGACCCGCCCCCAGCGCTCGGCCCATCACTCGCCCCATCCACAGTCATCATCCCCTCGCCCATCCCCACCACCTCCGCGCCCTCATCCCCAAAGCCCATCATCCCCATCGCGTCCATCGTGTTCCCGTTGCTCATAAAAAAGAAACCTTCACCTTTCAAACGCGCCCAGCGATCAACCGCGAGCACGATAAAAAACCAACTTCGCCCAACCCAAATCCCACCCCTCCCAATGCCCTTTCCCAGTGCCTAGTGCCCAGTGCCTATTCCAAAACCACAGCCACGCACGCCCGATCGGCCTGAACCGCTCGCTCGCTCGCGCAACGACCACGTTGAACTCTGCTGCAAACCAGCCGCCGATCACCCCCGCCCGACCCCTTCACCTTCCCCCCTCAACACACACCCCACACCCCCAGCCCCATACTCACCCGCTCGCCCGTAAACCCGCGGCCTCATCATCGCCACGCCCAAGTTCACGCCCCGGCCTTCCGCCGGTGCCCCACCGTTCGCTCTTCCCCAACGGCTCGTTCGCTCAAAGTCCCGCCATCGCCCGCCATCGCACGCGGCACCTCAGCGCCGCTCCTTCGCTGTGCTCCCAAGTCACTCCTCGACGGAACGCCCGTCGAACGCCTCGGGAATGATCTTCCTCGTCTGGTCCCGCAGATACCTGCTGACCGCAACATCGGAATCGATGCTCGCCGCCTTCTCAGCGACCGCCTCGCACTGGCTGATCGTCACACTCCGGATCAGCCGCTTCACCGTCGGCAAATGCACCGCCGACGCAGAGAGCGTACGCAACCCTAATCCCAGCAGCAACATCGTCTGCTCAAGCTCCCCCGCCGCCTCCCCACAGCACGAAACCGGGATCCGAGCCTCCCGCCCCGCCCGAATCACCGACTTCACCAACTGAATCACCGCCGGGTTCGCCGGGTTGTACATCCCCGCCACCAGCTCGTTCGTCCGATCCACCGCCAGCGTGTACTGCACCAGGTCGTTCGTCCCGATCGAGAAAAAGTCCGCGTGCTCCGCAAACCGCTCCGCCATGATCGCCGCCGACGGCACCTCCACCATCATCCCCACCTTGATCTCCCCGTCATACCCCACCCCCTCCTCCCGCAAATCCTCCATCACATCGTTCAAAAAGAACCGCGCCCGCCTCATCTCCTCAATGTTCGTCACCAGCGGGAACATCACCCGCACCGTCCCCGCAGGCGCCAGCGCCGAAGCCCGCAATATCCCCCGCAGTTGCCTCTTGAACATCCCCAGATTCGTCAGACACAGCCGGATCGACCGCCGCCCCAGCATCGGGTTCCGCTCCGCCGCCTCCTGCTCCCCCTGATCCCCCGCATACTTATCCGCACCCAAGTCCATCGTCCGGATCGTCACCGGCTTGCCCTTCAGCAACTCCACGCACGTCTTGTACGCCTGAAAGTGCTCCTCCTCCGTCGGCTCCCGATCGTTCGACAGATACAGATACTCCGTCCGATACAGACCAACCCCCTGCCCACCCGCGCTCAAAACCGCCGGGATCTCCTCCGGGCTCCCGATGTTCCCCATCAGATCCACCGGCGTGCCATCCAGCGTCACACAAGGCAGCTCCGCCAGCTCCTTGAGCCCGATATTGAACAGCGCCACCCGCTCCTGCAGCCGCTTGTACCGCTCCAGCGTCGCCTGATCCGGGTCCAGGATCACCGTCCCGCTGTCACCATCAACAATCACCACCGTCCCGTCGCTCACCCGCTCCGTCACCCGCGCACACCCAACCACCGCGGGGATCCCCATCGCCTGCGCAAAGATCCCCACGTGCCCGGTCTTGCCGCCGGTGGACGTGACAAACCCCAGAACCTTCCCACGCTCCAGCCCAAAGGCCTGGCTCGGGGTCAAGTCCCGCGCAACCAAAACCGCCTCCCCGCTGAGCTCCTTCAACTTCGACGAATGCTCCCCGATCAGGTGCTTCAGCACCCGCATCGCCAGATCGTGCACATCGTCAACCTTCGTGCGGAACGCCGCGTCCTTCATCGCCGCGAACCGCTCCGCCAGCGCGTTGAACCCCGTGTACACCGCAAACTCAGCCGTCACCCCCTCCTTCTCCACCAGCCCGTGCATCGGCTTCGTCAGCGACGGATCGCTCAGCATCCCCAGATGGAACGCGAAGATCTTCGCCGCCTCTTCCCCAAGATCATCCCGCGTCCGCCCGTTCAGCTCCATCAACTCCGCCCGGCTCGCCGACAACGCCCGGTCCAGCCGCTCATGCTCCACAGGCACCTGCGCAAGCGCCACCGTCCGCCGTGGTATCCGCCGCCGCTCCTCGTCCAAAACAAAGCACTCGCCCACCGCGATCCCAGGCGACACCGCAATGCCCTTCATCACCATCATGCGCGGCCAATCCTACCGCCCCCACGCCCCGCCCGCATCGGGTACACTTCCCCCGTCCGCACAGACCCCCAACCGTGGTCGGCAACCGCGCTCGTGTGATCCCGCTCCCGCGGCTCATCACACCACCGCACCGTTTTCATGCATCCTCTCGCCGCCACCCTTCGCAAGGTCCTCCGTGAGAACCCGACGCTCCCGTAACCGCGGCGGATCAAACCGCCAAAACCACCAAGGTCAATCCAACCAACACCACGGCGGCCCCCCGCCCCAGCGCTCCCACGCGCCCGAAGCCCCCTCCATCCCCTCCTTCAACCCCGCCGCCTCCCCCATCATCAAACCCTTCGACGAACTCACCTCCATCGACCCCCAGCCCCGCCTCACCCTCGAATACCCCGGCTGCCCAGATTCCTGCCGCCTCATCGACCTCTTCTGCCCCCTGGGTCGAGGCCAACGCGCCCTGATCGTCTCGCCCCCCAAGGCCGGCAAAACCTCCCTCCTCAAAGACATCGCCCGCGCCGTCGCACTCAACCACCCCGACGTCACCGTCCTCGGCCTGCTCATCGACGAACGACCCGAAGAAGTCACCGACTTCAAACGCACCTTCTCCGCCCTGGGCCTCGACCCCCAAGGCCACCCACGCGCCCACGTCTTCGCCTCCTCAAACGACCACCCCATCGACCGCCATATCGCCGTCGCCACCTCCACCATCGACCTCTGCAAACAGATGGTCCAGGCCGGGCGCCACGTCCTCATCCTCATGGACTCCCTCACCCGCCTCGGGCGCGCTTTCAACCTCTCCCGCAAACACGCCTCCTCAGGCCGAACCCTCTCCGGAGGCCTCGACGCCAAAGCCCTCGAAGTCCCCCGTCAAATCTTCGGCTCCGCCCGCAACACCGAAGAAGCCGGCTCCCTCACCATCGTCGCCTCATGCCTCGTCGACACCGGCTCCATAGGCGACCAGGTCATCTTCGAAGAGTTCAAAGGCTCCGGCAACATGGAACTCGTCCTCGATCGCAAAATCGCCGAGCGACGCCTCTTCCCCGCCATCAACCTCTCCGCCTCAGGCACCCGCAAAGAACACCTCCTCATCCCCGACAACGAACTCAAAACCGTCACCGCCCTCCGCCGCCGCCTGATGCAAATGCCCCCGCACGTCCAGATCGAACAACTCCTCGCCGCCCTCCGCCGCTTCCCCACCAACGCCCACCTCGTCGGCAGCGCCCAGTGAATGCAAGGCAATCGGGAACAGGCAACAGGCAACCCCAGAAAAGCCACCAACACCCAAACGCACATTCACGCCCCCAAAGCCCTTTGCACCCAATCACTTCTGCAGTTGCCGATTCCCCACTCCCCCCTCTCATCCTCACCATTTGGCAATTTGGCCATTTGATCATTTGGAAATTTGAGAAATTGCCCTCCCCCCTCCGAAACCTCGGCCAAATGCTCGGAAACATCGCCGCCGGAATCTTCGCCTAACCCAAAAATCCCCATAAGCGACTCCAAGATCCCCCACCCTCTGCACCCCAACACCCCCACTTCATCCCGCCCCAGCCCCCACCTCACTTCAACCCACAACAACAACCCGCCCCGCCCCCCCCGCAAGTCATCAACACCCGCGTCCAAACCGCCACCATTGAAACTCCCCAAGGCCCAGTCCACCTCCGCCGAACCGTCATCGACGAAGTCGTGCCGAACCCAAGCTCAAGCCCGAGCGCGAGCACGCCTCCGCATTCACAGCCACCGCGCTGACGACACCGCCGCGCACTCGCCACCGCTAAGCCCCGCCGCGACCAGCATCATCAGCAAGCTCGCCCCACCGCCATCTCCGCCTCCACTCAAACCTTAAACCGCGCCACCAGCGTCCGCAGCCGTTCCGCGCGTGTGGAGAGCTGGTTCGCCGCCGTGGCGCACTGCCCCGCGCCCGCCTCGGTCTCCTGCGACGCCGCGTTCACCGATTCGATGCTCTTGCTGATCTGTTCGCTGGCAAGCGACTGCTCCTTCGCCGCGCTGGCGATCGAGCTGACGACGCGTTCCACCGAGCCGACGCTCGCGAGGATTTCCGTGAGGCTTTCCCCAGCCGTCGCCGCACGCTGCACGCCCACGTCGACACTCTGCCGCCCCGCCTCGATCCGCTGAACCACGTTCGTCGTCTCGGATTGGATCGCCTTGATCGACTCGGCGATCTCTTTCGTCGCCGAGCTTGTCCGGTCCGCCAGCTTCCGCACCTCGTCCGCCACCACCGCGAACCCGCGCCCGTGCTCACCCGCACGCGCCGCCTCGATCGCCGCGTTCAGCGCCAGCAGGTTGATCTGCTCCGCGATGTCGTTGATCACCTGCGCCACCTGCCCGACCTGCTTCCCGCGTTCCCCCAGCGTCCGCACATACTCAACACTCTCTCGCGTCTGCGTCCCGATGGTCTGCATGTTCTCGATGGTCCCGCTGACGATCTCCGCCCCGCGCTTGGCGGTCTTTCCAGATTCGTCCGCGCTCTGCGCCGCCCCCACCGCCTGGTTGGCAACCTGCGCAATCGACGCGTTCATCTCCGACATCGCCCCCGCCATCTCCCCCAGCTGCGAGTTCTGCGCCTTCACACCCGCGGTCATCTGCTCCGCGCTCGCCGCGATCTCTGTCGCCGCCGCCGCCACCTCGTTGCTCGACGAGCCGATCTCACCGACCACCTTCCGCAGCGAGCCCGACATCACGTTCAGGCTGTGCGCGATCTCCGCGATCTCATCGCCCGTCCCCGTGCTCAGCTCCTCCCCGAGCAGGTCCCCGTCCGCAACCGCCGTCATCCGCCACAGGATCAACCCCACCGCCCGCGACACCGACCGCGCGATGTACACCGCCGTGACAACCCCGAGCACCAGGCTCACCCCCGCCACCGCGAAGACCGAGACCCCCATCCGCTGCGCCGCCAACACCAGCCCCCGCTCTTCCGCCGCGGACCGCTCCACGAGCCGGTCCGTGATCGTCTTCATATCGCTTTGGATCGCCGCCGCCGTCGGCGCCGCCTTCGTCCCCAGCACATGGATCGCCTGGTTCCAGTCCGCCCGCTCCCGCTCCGAGACGACCTTCGCCAGCGTCGCCCCAAGCCCCGACCGCGCCGCGCTGTACTTCGTCCACGCCGCCGCCTGCTCCGCCGTGAACAAGCCCTTCATCCCCTCCACACGCTCGAAGGCCTTCCCGTTCACCGCCCAGCGCTTCTCAAAGTCCGCCTTGTCGCTCGCCGCGTTGCTCTGCACAAACGCCCGCAAACTCGCGATCCCCACCCCCAGCGATCCACGGCTGTCCGCCAGCGCACCCAGCAACGCCTTCCGTTCCGCGCTGGCGCTCTCCTTCTGCTCGATATCGATCATCGCGCCGATCGACTCCACCATCGCCCCAACCGCCGGCGAAACCTCCCGCTTCATCAGCTTCACCGCGTGAACGTTCTCCTCCGTCTGCGCAACCGCCTCCACCTCGTCCTGCGCTTTCCGCAGCTCCGCCAGCTTCTCCATCACCCGCGCCAGCACCGCCGCGTCCTCACGCGTCAGCAGCTCTTCCCCAAGCTTGCTCAGCGCCGCGCTCTTCTCATCGATCCGCTTCCACCGCTCCGCCCGCTGCTCCTTGAACTTCTCCGCGCCCAAAAGCACATACCCGCGCAGCGCCGCCAGCGATCCCTGCACTTCCCCGCCGATCTCCGTCGCCGCCAGCGACGCCGGCCCGGTCTTCTCAATCACGAGCTTCTGCGCCCGCTTCATCGACTCAAGCAACTGCACATTCACCACCGTCCCAACCGCCAGCACCGCAATCACCGCCCCGAACCCGATCGCGATCTTCTTGCCAACGGTCAAACGCATGATCCACCTCACAACTCTTCACTTCGCCGCTCAACCCCACCACCCCGCGCGCGAAACACACGGACGACGCTCGCCCGGACGCGACCCTGCTTCTCTCGTCGATTCCATACTTGAGAAACCGACAAACTGGTCTTTTCCCCAGGCGCACCACTTCTCGGACGTCACACCCTCTCCTCACCACCGCCACGCTCCCCGCGTTCCGGGTACACCCGCACCAATCCGCACACCAACCCCCTACCCTCTCCCACCGTGCCCTCCATCAAGTTCAACAAGCTCCCCTCCCTCCTCACCACCCCGGCCTACTACGCCATCCGCTCCCTCGCCGCCGCCGCCGCCGCACCCGACCTCCCCCGCATGCTCTCCCTCGCCCGCCGTGCGGGCCACGCCCTGGGCTCCTCTCGCATCTCCCGCTCAAAGCTCGCCCGCGCAACCGAAAACATCGCCGTCGCCTTCCCCGATTGGTCCCCCGACCAGCAACGCCACTACGCACTCCTCGCCTACGAGCACCTCTTCATGCTCGCCGTCGAAATGATCTACACGCCCCGCCTCCTCTCCCACGAAGGTTGGGCCGGCCGCGTCGACCTCTCCAAACTCGAATCCACCGTCCGCTCCGCCCTCGCCTCCCGTCCCGTCATCTTCATCTGTGGCCATTGCGGCAACTGGGAAATGGCCGGCTACTCCCTCGCCCTCCTCGGCTTCCCACTCCACGCCCTCTACCGACCACTCGACCTCAAACCCGCCGACGAATGGGTCCGCGATGTCCGCTCCCGCCGCGGCCTCGTCCTCGTCGATAAGTTCGGCGCCGCCAAGCAACTCCCCTCCATCGTCAACGCCGGCGCTCCCCTCGGCTTCGTCGCCGACCAAAACGCCGGCGACCACGGCATCTTCGTCCCCTTCTTCAACCGCTTCGCCTCCACCTACAAAGCCATCGGCCTCACCGCCACCCGTTACAACGCCACCATCGTCGTAGGCCTCGCCCTCCGCAAATCCCCACCCATCCCCCCCTCCCTCCTCCACACCAACCTCCGCCCCGAGCCCGAAGGCCTCACCTACGAAATCCAAGCCGCCGATGTCTTCGGCCCAGAAGACTGGTCCTCCCACCCCGACCCCCTCTTCTACATCGCCGCCCGCTACCGCCGAGCCATCGAACTCTCCGTCCCCCTCGCCCCCGAACAAAACCACTGGATGCCCCGCTTCTGGA
>JAVTWO010000089.1:0-61666 GCA_032229765.1 Phycisphaerales bacterium
CCGCCCCCCGGGCCCCCCGCGGGGGGGGGGTGGGGTTGAAGCGGGACCGCCCGCGGGGAGACTCTGGGGTGAGCGCGAACGAGGGCGGGGCGGAATTGGTAGCAGAGAGAGTTCAAAACAGCCGATTGAGACCGCAGGGACAACGGCGGCGTTGTTGAATGGTATTTGTTTGGACCGCGATGAAGAAGACCAGAGCGGAAGGCGACACACGGCATGGTGCCAACATTTACAGGACTGATGGGCACGGGGCTGACGCTGCTGATCTGCGCGATCCTGATCTACAAGGTCGGCACGCGGAAGTGGGATCTGTTGAACTTCAACACCATTTTCCTGCTGGGGTTCATGCAGTTCTATACGTTCGCGATCTTCGCGTTCTGGGCTCTTGCGGGCGATGAGGGGTTGGCGAACTACGTACCGACGGATGCGGCGTGGGACTTCATGTCCGCGATGATGGTGCCGTTTCTGCTGGCGTACTTCGTGGCGTATCGGCTGGGCAAGAACTTCACATGGTTGCAGAAGATCATTCCCGCGGTTGAAGCTCCGGTGTCGTACTCGGGCTTGATCGTGGTGATCGGTGTGCTGGCGGTGGGAATTCTCTTGACCACTTTGGCGGGGTTCAGCAACCTGCTGGAGTTCTTCGTGGTGATGGTTCGTCCGGCGTTCTGCGGGTTTGCCGTGGGGCTGGCGGTTGTGCTTGTGTGTCGTCAGCCGGCGAACCTGTTGTTCTGGGCGGTGCTGGCGGCGATCTTTGTGTTCGGGGTGGTGATCGGGACGACGTTCCAGTCGGGTCGTCGTGACGCGCTGGGGATCTTTCTGTCGGCGATCTGGATGGCGTATTGGTCGTGGCTGCGGTACCGACCGATCAAGAAGCAGTTGGCGATGGTGGGTGTGGGTGGGACGCTGGCGTTGTTGTTTTTGTTCGCGTATTCGAACATGCGCGGTGCGTTGACGCCGCAGGAATCGACGATCGAGGCGCGTGCCTCGCAGTTGACGGACATTGTGCAGGGCAAGGTGAACCCGCTGGAATCGAAGAACACCAAGGCGGTGTTGTTCCAGGACGCGTGCCAGTACACGTGCTATGTGATGGAGGAGTATCCGCGGACGCACCCGCTGGTGCCGTTGAACGGGCTGGTGTTCTTTATCGTCAACCCGGTGCCGCGGGTGATTTTTGACGACAAGCCTGTGGCGATGGGTATCCAGGTTCAGAAGCACCTGAACGCGGGTGGCAACCTTGGGATCGGGATCATGGGGCACGGCTGGGCGGAGGGTTTGTTCATCGGGATGATCGCGTACGCGGTGTTCTTCGGGGTGTTGTACCGCGTAATGGACGATTCGCTGAAGCTGCGAGCGAACAACCCGTACTTCATCGCGGCGATGGGGACGGGCCTTGGGCACATGCTGGCGCTGCCGCGTGGAGAAGTTGCGCTCTTCGGCGTGCTGTGGTTCTACGGATTCTTGTCGATCGTGTTCATCATGTGGGTGGTGAAGGCGACGCTGGGGAACTTCATGGCCGCGGCGGGGTTCTTTGACTGGGGTTCGGACCAGTACGGACAGCCCGAGGGTGCGCAAGGACCTGGCGAAGGTTCAGAAGAAGGCTTCGATGAGGTGGGGGATGGCTCATACGCTGAGGACCAGACCTACGGCGATGAGTCGTTCGTGGCGCAGCGACGGGGCGAGCTGGGCGGGGCCTGATTCAAGCCCGCGGCGGCGTGCGTCGCGGCAAGCTCTCGATGGGAGTGTGCAGAGGTGTTGCGGCGAGGAGTTCGGCTGCTGGCGGTGATTGCGGGTTGGGTGTGCGTGATCGCGTGCGCCGGGTTGCTCGCGCTCTGGCTGGTTAGCAAGGTGGTTTCTGATCGGCAGCACGTGCTGCAGGTGCTCGCGTGGATTCCGTCGTGGATACTGCTCTCGCCCGCGGCGGTGCTGGCGCTGCTGGGGTTGATTGTCCGCTGGCCTATCGCTCGGCGTGGCGGTGACGACGAAGCGGGTGATGGTGCGGTGCATCGTCGTCGGCGTCGCGGGTTTGCCTGGTGTGCATCTTCGCTGATGCTGTGGGCGGTGCTTGGGGCGCTGGTGTGGTCGCATTGGGTGGAGATGCGCTGGCTGAACGCGCTGCGAAGCGAGACGAAGCTGGCGGACGGGCGTGTGAAGGGCTCGCTGCGGATTGCGCACTGGAACATCGACGCGTTCTCGGCTCGGCAGTGGAGCGGGGATCTGCGCGGGTTTTTCCCGTACCCAGCGCCGGACGTGCTGCTGATGAGCTCGAACCAGCCGCGGGCGGCACAGGGCTCGTGCCTGGCTTCGCTGAGGAAGGCGTACGAGATCAAGCGCTTCGGGAACTTTGTTGTCGCGTCGACGGTTGGGATTGTTGATGCGCGGGCGTACTCGCTGAATCTCAACGAGCCGGCATCGACGAGCGAGTGGGAGCGGAAGTCGGAGTTGAGTCTGCGGGCCCGGCTCGAGCAGCTCTGGAACGACAACTGCGAGCGGGTGGGCATGGCCCGGCGAGGGTTTCAGGAGGCCGAGTCGGGTGACTTGATCGTTATTCGATTCGATACGCGGGCGCGATTGGGGCGTGAGCTGGTGGTGTACTACATCGACATGCCGTCGGACCCGTTTGCGTGGCGGTATCGGATGGCGGAGCGGGCGCAGCAGTTGATCGAGGGCTTGCGTGCGAAGCGGGACGCGGAGGGGCGTGCGGTGGTGCCAATGCCGGACATGATCGTGGGGGACTTCAACACGCCACGCGGCTCGGCGAGCCTCGGGCTTTTGACGCAGGGGATGGAGAACGCGTTCGATCAGGGCGGGTGGGGCTTGGTGGCAACGTTCCCGCGGCCTTGGGCGCTGCTGCACATCGATCAGATGTACGTCTCGTCGTGGCTGCGGGCGGCGCGATACCAAGTGGAGTTGCCGCCGGTGGGCGAGCACTGGATGCAGTGGGCGGATGTTGTGAAACGGTAGATCAGAGAAAGTGCTACCGAGGGCAAACCCGAGGTTGGCGCGATGTGCACGAGAGCATGGAGTAATACGCGCAGCGCGATTTACAGCCTCAGGAGCATTGATTTTGCTCCGAGCCGAAGAGCGCGTAGCGACTGAACGAGAATCATCGCAATCTCAACATTGAAGAGAACGCCGAAAGTTCGGCATAAAAGTGTGCTTGCGGATTGCGAACCACGCTAGATGTCTACAAAGATGACACAAACTCGGGTTGTTCCTGATCAGGGTTTCTTCGGTGGATAACTCATATTCTCCGATCACCGCTTGCAAGGAGAAACAGGCAGAAGTAGTTTGCGGCAAAGGAGATTGCTCATGAGCAAAGCAGTCGCAAATCGAGTGGGTGGAGCGTTTGTTCTGGTTTCGGGGCTGTTGACGGGTGTGGCTATGGGCCAGCCGTCGATCGATCGGCCGAACTCTCAAATGAATCTCAAGGTGTTTGTGCAGGTTGGGGGCGGCGGAGAGACGCTCTGCAACGACCCGGTGAACGGGACCACGATCGATCAGTACTACAGAATCGTGGTCAAGGACTACAGCCGCGTTTACCCCACTACGGGGCAACCTACGGAGTACGCGGTGCTTCAGCGGCGAGTCAACGCAACGAATCAGCCCGGCCGACAGGTGTGGTTGCCTTTGTCGAACTCGCTTGAACCGTCTTCGATCAAGGTGTTCCCGCGGAACGATGGCTACGACTTGCAGTACACGTTTTCGAACGAGAACTTCATCGCCTCGAACGCGCACAAGAACTACGGGTCGATGATTCTCTACGGCTTTGACTTTGCCCAGAACGACCCCACCTTCACCAACATGCGGGCCTAAGGCGGAATGCAGACGGTGCCGACCCCGTTCAGTGGGACTTCAACCCTGGCGATCCTCATGGGGAACTACCCGTCGGATTGGTTCAGTTCGGCGGTGGCGATGGGGGGGCGGATGGGGCAGCCTTTACCCAATGAGAGCACCTCGGGTGCACCGAAGTACAACGTGGGCATCAGCTTCCTCGGCGATGTCATGAACGACAAGATGTACACGCTCTTCGATCTGAACAGGCCGGGGTCGAGCGGTAACTCGGTGCAGTTCTACGCGGAGCCGAACCCGATCTCGAACAACGGGAACTGGCGCTTTGATCAGGCGGACATGCCCAGCCGGTCGTCGACATCGGCTCCGATTGTCACGAAGAAGTTCACGATCAGCGTGCGTTTCATGAAGCAGACGGCGGTGCCGACGGAGCCTTGGCATCCGTATGAGTATCTGCGCACGCTGGCACCGTATCAGCAACGGTACTACGAGCAGTTCGGTGCGGGCTCCGCGGTCACGTCGCGTGAGCCTGTGTTGCGGCTGCTGATGGCGAACCTGAACAAGTACAACAGTGCGACAAACCCGGCGTCGTTTATTGACCAGGCGCGAGTGGACCAGACGGGCGGCTGGGCGGGGATGGTGGAGCAGATCAAGAAGTTCCGCGGCGAGAGGTCGACGGATCCACTCTTTGGGAAGGGTTGGCACCGCGTGATGCTGTGGGCTCCGTCGGGCTTGGATACGACTTTGAGTAACAACTATCCCTTCAAGTTCACATCTTACTGGACGAACTTCAGTGTACTGATGAACGAGCTGGGGACGTTCAGGGATTACGCGTACGACGCGTCGCGCCGCGGAAAGATCGGTTTGTACTGGGGCAAGACGACCCGCACGGTCGGCACGTGGGGAGTCACGAGTGACGCGATCATGTACAAGCCGTTTGAAACCGGCACCAATCAAACGACGGCGTGGAACCGAATCACTAACGAGATGGACAGGGCGTCAGGCACCGGGAGCGGACAGGCTGGCGTTCGGTTTGTCGGTCTTGATGAGGTGACCGGCACCGGCGTGCCGGTGAGTTCCGGTGCTACGCAGCCCTGGGAGCAGCGGCAGTTTGTCAAGAATCTTCAGGCTACGTATCCGGATGTTGAGTTTACGGTTGAGCCACGGGTGAGCGACTTGGTGCAGCAGTTGGGGACGATGTACGTACCGACGTGTGCGGCCGATTCGAGTGTACCGCTGATGGACTCTCCGCCGGTCTTGGCGTCGATGTTGAATCGGGGCTCGCAGATTAGCGCGCTGATGCGGCAGTGGGGGGCCTGCGGTTCTTCAACGCATTTGGCCGCGATGGCCGAGGCGCGAGGCTATGCGAACCTTGGCTACGGCATCGTGATGGCGGCCGATCTGGGTGCGTTGACCACGACCGACACCAACTACAACGTGGCCGGTCTGGCGTTGGTCGATGCGAACGGCAATCCGAACCGCGATCTGTACGTCGCGAACACGCTGTGGAGCCGATTGGTTCCGCCCGATGTGCGGGTGCCGCCGGCGAGTTGTTCTCCGGCGGACATTGCCGGGGACGACGGCACGCCTTTGGGCACGGCTGGGTACGTAGGGACAAACAGCGGAGTGAACGAGGGGGACTACAACGCGTGGTTCGCTGCCGAAGGCTTTTACTACCAGGCTACGTTCACCGCCGACGAGCGCGTGTGGAGGTTCTGCGACATCGCCAACTCTGCTGGGGAGATTGCACCGCGATTCGGTGGTACGAATAGCGGCGGTCCCGACGGCGTGGTAAACGAGGGTGATTACAACGCTTTCTTCAACGCGGTCTTCAGCGGGTGCATTTGATCGAGCTCGATCTGGGGATGCTGGGTTCTTTTCTCTGAGCCCCTTGGAGTGAATGAAGCATCGCATCAAGTGGCGGGCCCTCAACATCGGTTGGGGGCCCGCTTTTTTCAACTTGAGGTTCTTCGTGGGTACCACCGAACCCATTGCGTGCGGTATGGCCGAGGGTTCGCGGCCTTGGGTGCCACTGAAGATCTCTGATTCAGCGGAGCTTGAGGATCGAACGCACTGGATTCGCCAAACGGTTTGGTAGGAGGCTCAGCGCGTCACGGATCTGAGAGGCGAGGAAGACGCGGGCGAAAGCGGTGTGGATCAACAGGAAGATCGAGCAGTTCAGCACGCACTGCGCCGCGTAGCGGGCTTCGTAGGTTTGCTTGAGCGATTCGACGTGCAGCTTCCACGGCACCAGGGTTTGGCTCAGATCCGCAATCAGCAGATGATCGATCGCGAGGGTGATCCCCGCGGCGAGGAGCGCGAGCGCAGGGCTGCGTAGAAGGGCGTCGAAGATCGTTCGGACGGAGAGGCCGGCGCGGAGGATCCAGACCGCCAGGGCGAGGTTGACCACGCCCGCGGCGACGGCGATGCCCACCGCCAGCGAGGTTGTCGACGGGTAGATCAGCACCGCGAGGACCGAAGCGACAATGGTTGCCACGGCGTTGGCGACGCAGATCACGAAGTAGTCGCGGTAGCGCTTCATGGATTGCACGAGCGGGGCGGCCACCGCGGCGATGGCGTAACGCATGACAAAGCCGGGGGTCATGATGAGCAGGGCAAGGGCGGACTCGCGCCATTTGTCGCCGAAGACCAGGTGCTGGAGCGGGAAGAAGGCGATGGCGGCGAGGATCGAAAGCGGTGCGGAGACGAGGGCCGTCAATCGAGTGACGCGCAGGGCGGCGTTGGCCTGTCGCTGCGGATCGTCGGACAGACGGGAGAGCACCGGCAGCATGACCTGCACGAGCGAGGTGGCGATGGTGGTCTCGATGACGTACAGGATCGACAGCGCGAAGCCCAGTTGCCCCGTGACGGAGAGCGCAACGGCGCTGGGGAGCACCTTTGTCACCGCGACGATGAAGCCCTGGTTACTCACAGCGGCGGCGACACTGGCGAAGGTGATCCACTGCGTTTGCTTCCAAAGCCCCCACCACATCGAGGGCTTCGGCGAGCGTTTCCAGGTCTTCTCGCGGGTGACGAGGAAGAGATACGCCGTCTCTGCGATGGCGATGGCCAGCAGCGGGAGCACGATCGCCAGAGGCCCGAAGCCCGCGAGGGCGAGGATGATCTGCATCCCGTAGCGGGTGACCATGTTGATGGACATCAGCCAGGCCAGCGCGCGGAAGCGCAGGTCGATCTTCAGCCTGGCGAGCATGGTGGTGCTGGGCGTGCCCAGCGGGAGTGCGGCGGCGATGATCCACACCAGACGCGACAGCTCGGTCACGCTTTCGATCTTGCCCTCGGCGAACATCTGCCTTGCGTAGACCTCGCCTAAGAAACCCAGACAGAGCGCCAGCGCGCAGTTCAAGCAGGCGGAGAACCAGAAGGCCGGTCCGGCGAGTTTCTCGTACTCGTCGTGGCGGGTGACGAGCAGGTCGCGGACGCCGCCGTCGCGGAAGCTTTGAACGAAAGCGCTGATGCCGATGGCGACGTTCGCCAGACCGAGCTGCTGGTCGGTGATGGCTTTGCCGATGACCAGGACGCTGAGCACTTGCAGCACGCGTCCGAGCATGGTGTTGAGGACGATGCGGAAGAAGCCGCCGGCGGCGCGTTTGCCCAGGGGTGCCTGGACCGGGTCGGTCGGAGGGTTGTTCGGCGGTGTTTGCGGAGGTGTAGACATCGTGGATCGATCAGCGCGGGGTCAGGGCTTGACCATCGCGCAGAGGATGTGATCGCGAGCGGTCATCCATGTCGGCGCGCGGCGTGAGAGGACTTTGCGTTTGATGGGCGGGATGCCGAGGCCCCCGGTTGCGCGGGCCGCGGAGTACGCCAGGGCGCGGGCGGCTTCCTTGAGTGTTCGAGCGAGCGGGTTGCGATCGTGGGGGAGTCGTTGGTGTTCGAGCACGCGAAGTCCCGACATTTCGCAGAGGCGTGTCAGGCACGCGTGGTTGTAGAAGCTCACGTGTTCGGGCAATGAGCAGTACCAGTACATCCCGCGCTGCATGCGCCAGGAGCGGGCGTCGGTGTCGCCCGTGAAGATGATGAAGACCCCGCCCGGGTTCAGGGCCGAACTGCACGCGCGCCAGAAGGCGACGGGGTCCAGCACGTGTTCGACGACGTCGATGGCGGTGATGACGTCGAAGGTCTTGCCTTGGGGAAGGTCAGCCAGGGTGCTGCCCAGCATGGTGATGCCCAGTCGCGACGCGGTCTTCGACGCGTCGGTGGACGGCTCGACGCCGAAGAGCGAGTACGGCTTCCCGAGGTACTGCAGCAGAGCACCGTTAAAGCACCCTACGTCGAGCACGGACTTGGCGTTCGGGGCGGTGCGCGCGATCATCTCCTTCATCGTGTCGAACCGTCGGCGGATCGGGTCGTTGGCGCCGGTCCAGTGTTCTTTGTCCGCCTTCGCGTAACACGCGTTGAGGTCTTCCTCGGGGATCACCGGGTCCTTGAAGTGGAAGTTGCAGTCCGCGCAACGCACGAAGGAGAACTTCGTGTCTCCGAGATCGATCGGCACGCCCGCGACGAGCGTCGGCACCGGGTGCAGGATTTCGGAACGGTGCAGCGAGGTGCCCTGACACACCGGGCAGGCTCGTCCCTTCTCGGTCTGAAGTCGGGTCATGGGATTGCTCCGGATGATTCATTCGCGTGCAGTGTGCGCAACACATCCGGCCACTGGATCGAACGCTCGGTTTCTTGAACGGACAGCCGCGAGCTGAGCTGCTCGCGCCATCGAACCGCGAAGTTCTCGGGGGTGTGAAAGCGGACAAAGGCCTGAGCGGTTGAAGAGGGCTGCCAGGTTGGCGCGTGCGACAGGGCGGTTTGAATCGCTTTCGCGAAGGCCTCGATGTCGTTGACGTTGCAGACCCAGCCCAAGCCGAACTGTGGAACGGTTCGACCGACCCAGCCGAAGTCGGAACCGAGGACCGGTCTTTGACCCGCCGCGGCGCGGATGACAAAGCTGGCCGAGCCGACGTGCCTGGGGTAGGGCGTAGCAACGACGTCCATCGCCTGCAGTGCCAGGTTCAGTTCGTGCTCGCTGAGGAACCGATCGATCGAGATGATGCGACCGCTGCGCACCGCTTGCGACAACGGGCCCGAAAGCAGCTCCTTGATCTCCCGGTCGTGGGCGCCCGCCAGGAGCAAGCGGTCGTTCGATGCGAGCGCGGGGAGCGCAGAGCCGAATGCGCGGACGAGCAGGTCGCCCCCTTTGCGGGTGTCGATGGCGCCGCCACAGCCGATGAGTCGACCGTCGGTTGGCAGTCCGAGCTGCTGTCGCGCGGAGTCCTTCGGAACCAGCGGCGGCGGGGTGACCGGATCGGGCATCAGCGACCACCGCGGCGAGTTCTGCACGTGCTGATAGACCAGCGGATCAAGATGGTGCAGGCGGGTCATCGGCGCGAGCTGGGCGAGCATCCACGAGGCGCGAGCCTTCAAGGTGCTCTTGATCCCTGAGGTTGGATACGCGAATGAGCCGCGAAGAAAAAGCCCTTCCGAGGTCATGCCCTTGGGCCAGCGCAATCGCCCGGTGAGCCGGCGGATGGCGAGGATCTGGCCCAAACCGTCGGCGTAGGGCAAGATCAGGTGCGCAGGGGAATGCTTGGCGATGGAGGCCGCGAGGCTGTCGGCGCGGCTGCCCGCGCCGTGAACACCCGGAGCGAAGGGGATTGAATCGTCGAGGATAAACGCGTTTTCGCTCTCGATCGAGCGAAGATACTGCGAGTACGGGGCCGAATCGCGTGCGCCGGTTGGCAGGGCGAGGGTGATGGTGATGGGCAAGCGCCGGAGTGATTGGATGATGAGCCGGGCGTAAGGCAGGTGATGCCCGTTGTAGTCAGGCTCGAAGATCAGCACTCGCACAACTGGGGCAACTCCACGTGGAACGGGGTGAGGAATGCGTAGGGGCTCGGTTCAACCCCCCTACTTCGGCAAGATTATGGGTGTTCGTCAGTAATCGCAAACACAGAGTGAGCCGATTATGAACCCGGCTTATGCTTGGCGTCGGCGGCGGACCGCCGGAGTCGGGACTTTTTTGCCGGAGTTGAGCGCATGGCTGCTGGTTATTTGGCGGGCAAGAACATCGTCGTCACGGGCGGGGCGGGGTTTTTGGGCAAGGCGGTCTGCCGCCAGTTGAAAGCGCGCGGGGTTGATCCGGCGCGGGTTTTCATTCCCCGCCGGAAGGACTTTGACCTCACCAGCGAGTCGGACGTCAAGCGTTTGTACGCCTCGGCGTTCCCGGGCTCGAAGGTCGATGTGGTGATCCATCTCGCGGCGGAGGTCGGGGGGATCGGCGCCAACCGCAAGAATCCCGGCCGGTACTTCTTCGCGAACATGGCGATGGCCCTGCACCTGATCGAGCAGGGGCGGGTGGACGGGCTTGTGGAGCGTGGCGGGAAGTTCGTGCAGGTCGGGACGATCTGCGCGTATCCGAAGTTCACCCCCGTGCCTTTCACGGAGAGCGAGCTGTGGAACGGGTATCCGGAAGAGACGAACGCGCCGTACGGCGTGGCGAAAAAGGCCGCGTGGCAGATGCTCGACGCGTACAAGCTGCAGTACGGGATGAAGAGCACGTACGTGCTGCCCGTGAATCTGTACGGGCCTGAGGACAACTTCGACCTGGAGAGCAGCCACGTGATCCCGGCGTTGATCCGCAAGTGCGTCGAAGCGCAGATGCGGAATGACAAGGAGATCGTCTGCTGGGGGACGGGCGGGGCGAGCCGGGAGTTTTTGTACAGCGAGGATGCCGCCAGCGGGATCATCCAGGCGGCGGAGGTGATGAACGACCCCGACCCGATCAACCTCGGTGCTGGTTTTGAGATCAAAATCAAGGATCTGGTCGAGCTGGTGGTGAAGCTGACGGGCTTCAAGGGCGGGATCGTCTGGGACTCGACCAAGCCCGACGGCCAGCCGCGGCGCTGCCTGGACGTTCAGAAGGCGCAAAAACTGCTGAACTGGAAGGCCCAGATGAGCTTCGAGGAAGGGCTGAAGCGGACCATCGAGTGGTACCGCCAGCACGCGAAGTGACGGTTTGTTTGGGTTATAGAAGCAGAGTCGGCGGATGAAATCGGCGATTTTGAGGCCATATCGAAGGTTTTGGTCGTGGCGGTTGTGCGCGCGGGTGAACCCTGGTCTGTTGGTAAATGCCCTTGGCCGGGGGAACAACATGGCCTAAAGTGGGGGGTCGGGCCGGGGTGGAATCTGGCCTGATTGTGTTTGCAAAGTTTGAGGAGAGAGAGATGTCGCGGAAGGCGAAGATTTCGTCGTTGGTTGTGGTCGCGGTTTCGGCTTTGGCCGGTTCGGCGATGGCGGTTCCGGTGAACACGGTGCTGCCGGGCGGATGGACGTGGCAGTCGGTGGGGACGGGCTCGTATGACACGGGTTTGCAGGGCACGCCGCGGGGCGGGTCGAACGGGCAGACGGTTGGGCCTTTCACGGACACGTCGTTTGGTGTGATGGACGAGGTGGGGACGCCCTGGTTTACGGGCGGGGACGTGTCGGCGCAGCAGTACGTGCAGCGGCAGCTCTTTGGGAACTTCGGGACCAGCTCGCCTCCGGGGCCGAGCGGGGCGCGGTACTACAACTTTGGCTACGGCTCGACGTCGGCGGGGTCGAACTTCCCCAGCACGGCGACGGAGCAGCGGTCGGTGACGCTGAACCACTGGAACAACACGGCGCCGGACGCGGGCGGGGTGGCGAGCTTTGGGCAGGTGGTGCGCGTGCCGGTGGCGGCTCGGCTGGTGGTTGGGCTGGGCTGGGGTGCGGACGAGATGTTGCTGCGCGTGATCGGCGGCACAAGCAACGCGCGGAGCCAGTTCTTTGTGGACGCGACGCTGTCGGCGGGGTTCTTCTCGTCGGCGTTCGGCGGGATCACGAACCTGAACAACTCGATCCGTGTGAACGCGATCGTGCAGGGGAACAACGCCGGGAGCGGGAGCTATGACATCGGTTGGGGCTACGGCGTGACGAACTCGTCGGGGAACCCGTCGGTGACGCGTTCGGGCGGGCTGGATGCGGTGTTTGTGGAGGGGCAGTTTGTGGACGACCCTTCGCAGGGGATCGGCAGCAACAGCGTCGGGTACGGTTTCTCGCGGACGTACGACGTGCTGTCGCTGCTGGTGCAGACCGGCGGGACGTTCAGCATCAACTACTCGGCGTCGGCGAACATCAACAACCTGGTGCGTGACTTCGGCGATGCCGACGCGCGGGCGAGCATGGGACCGGGGTACGAGGGCAACGCTCGGTTGATTGTTGAGTGGGCGGAGTTCCGCGCTGTGCCGACGCCCGGGGCGATGGTGCTGATGGGTCTGGGCGGGTTGATGGCGGCGCGTCGTCGTCGTCGTTGAGTGGTTCGTTGATTGATGAAACGCAGGCCACCCCGGCGTGCAGCACCGGGGTGGCCTGTTTGTTTTTGATGTGGATTGAGCGCGATAACTGTGGGGGACGTTGATCGGGCGCGGTTTTCGGTCGATGTGAGCGGTTGGATGATCAGCGCGCTCTCCAACACGGGTGCTCGGTTCGGGGCGGGGCAACTGAACGAAAGTCAGCGCGCGCTGGGCACGATCCTGGAGCGATTGGCGAGTGGGAAGCGGATTAATCGGGCCGCGGACGACCCGGCGGGGTTGATCGCGGTGGAGGGGCTGAAGAGCAAGGAGATCGATCTGACGAAGCAGATCGAATCGATCACCCGGCGGCAGTACGAGTACGGCGCCATCGAGGGCGGGCTTTCGGTGATCAGCGATCTGCTGGTGGACTTGCAGGGGCTGGTGACGAATGCAGGGAACCGATCGGCGCTGAGCGCCGATGAGAAACGCGGTTTGCAGGAACAAGCGGATTCGATCGTGAAGGCGATCGATTTCCTTGCGGGGACGGGGAAGCTGAACGAGGGCGGGCCCAAGGTGCTCGGCGGCGGGGTTTCGCTGGGTGCGTATACGACGACCTCGCTGGCGCGCGGGCAGTACGAGATCAGCGACGGCAACGGCGGCGTGCGGACGATCAACGGCTCGCTGAACGAGCTGCGCAGCGGCGGGGCGTTTGATCTGGAGAAGGGCGACGTGGAGGGTGCGCAGAAGGCGTTGGAAAACGCCGCGGCATTCATCAGCACGACGCGCGGGGCGTACGGGGCGCAGGTGAAGGCGATCGACGATCAGGTCTCGGCGCTGCAGGTGGAGCTTGAGAACACCGTGGCGGCGAAGGGGCAGATCCTCGATACGGACTACGCGAAGGAGACGGCGGCGCTGGTGCGCGAGCGGCTGAAGCAGGAGGCGGCGACGTTTGTCACGGGCGTTTCGCAACGGCAACAGGCCGACGCGGTGCTGTCGCTTTTGAGCGGGACGAAGGAGCTGATCGAGCGGTCGCTGGAGGAAGGGAAGCGGGCGAGAACGGTGTGAGGACCGCGCCTAGTGTGCGAATGTGAGCACACAGACACAACGAACGGTGGGTGATGAACTGAAGTGGGCGGTTGAGGCGGTGGGGTTGGCGGGGCGGGTGTGCAAGTGGGTTCAGCAGCACCCGATGGGTGTGGGGCGGGTTGATAAAGGTGATGGCTCGCCTGTGACGGTGGGGGACTTTGCCGCCCAGGCGGTGGTGGCGCGGGTCTTGGGTGAGCGGTTGGGTGCGGGAGTGGTGGGGGGGCTGGCGATGGTCAGTGAGGAGGACTCGGCGTTTCTGCGGGAGGAGGCCGGCGGGGGGACGTTGCTGCGCGTGGTGCTGGCGCTTCGGCAGAGCGGGGTGTGGGCGGATGCGACGGGCGAGGGGGTGATCGAGGCGATTGATCGCGGTGCGGGGAAGCGTGTGCCTGAGGCGACGAGGGCGGGAGAGCGGCACGGGGCGTTTTGGACGCTGGATCCGATCGACGGGACGAAGGGGTTTGTGCGCGGGCAGCAGTTTGCGGTGTGCCTGGCGAAGGTGGTTGATGCGCAGCCGCGGGTGGCGGCGGTGGCGTGCCCGAACTTGTGCGCGGATGCGGCGCGGGGCGTTGAGGTGGTGGCGGATGATGCGGGGATTGTGGTGGCGGCGGAGGAAGGCCGTGAGCGGGGCGTGTGGTGTGTGGTGCCGGGGAGTGGGCGGGCGGGGGAGTGGGGGTGGACGTGGGTGAAGCGCGAGATGTTGAAAGACGGTGATGTGTCGCGGCTGGTGCGATCGGGTGAGCGTGGGCATTCGGACCGGGCGGGGATGGATCGGATCATCGAGGGGATGGGGCGGGTGGAGGTGGGTCAAGAGGCGGACGGGCAGTGCAAGTATGCGATGGTGGCGCTGGGGCGGGCGGATCTGTACTTGCGGGTGCCGCCGCGGACGGGGTATCGGGAGAATGTGTGGGACCATGCGCCGGGGGTGATGCTCGTTCGGCGGGCGGGGTGTGTGGCGACGGATATCCGGGGGCGTGAGCTGGAGTTTGACGGGGTGAAGCTGGAGCGGACGAACGGGATCATCGCGGGCGAGCCGGGGACGCACGCGCGGGCGCTTCGGGCGGCGACGGAGCTGGGGATTCGCGGGGCGGATTGAGGTGGGGCGGGGCGGGCGTCATTTGTCGTTGAAGAACTGTCGAACGGGTTGGAGGGGTGAAGTCATTGAGCCGATAATCGCTGACCCATGCATGTTGTTCTGCTCAACCAGCCGTTTTATCCCGATGTGGTCGCGACTGCGCAGATGGGCAAGGACCTGGCGGACGAGCTGGTTCGGCGTGGGCACACGGTGACGGCGGTTGCGTCGCGGTCGATTTATGGGCAGACCGGCGCGGCGCTGCCCAAGCGTGAGACGATCGACGGGATCGAGGTTCGTCGGCTCGGGGTGAGCATCTTCGGGAAGAAGGGGATCGCGGCGCGTGTGGCGGACTTTGCGTTGTTTCATGCGCTCGCGGCGGTGCGGGTGGTGACGCTGAAAAAGCCGGACGTGGTGGTGAGCTATACGACGCCGCCGTTTATCGCGGTGGTGGGGTTGGTTGCCCGGCTGGTGCGCGGCTCGCGGGCGGTGTACTGGGTGATGGATTTGTACCCGGACGTGCCGGTGGCTTGCGGGGTGATGAAGGAGCGGTCGCTGCTGACGCGGATGTTCGAGCGGCTGAGCCGAGTGCTGCTTCGGCGCAGTGACGTGTCGGTGGTGCTGGGGCGGTGCATGCAGGAGCGGGTGCTGAGCAAGGGCATCGCCGCGGAGAAGGTGAAACTGATCCCTGTGTGGGCGGATCTGACGGGGATCACCGGCGTGGAGCGTGACCGCTCGCCATATCGTGAGAAGTGGGGGCTGGGCGATGCGTTCACGGTGATGTACTCGGGCAACTTCGGCATCGGGCACGACGCGACGACGATCTGCGACGCGATGCTGAGGCTGAAGGACCGCGACGATATCAAGTGGGTCTTTGTGGGCTCGGGGAAGCGGAAGAAGGAAGTGCTGGCGTTTATCGAGCGGCACGGGCTGAAGAATGCGCAGTGGAGGGAGTATGTGCCGCGGGAGGAGTTGGGGTTGTCGCTGGCGGCGGCGGACGTGCATCTGATCTCGATCAAGGAGGGGGTTGAGGGGCTGGTGGTGCCGAGCAAGCTGCTGGGGATTCTGGCGGCGGGGCGGGCGTCGATTTATGTCGGGAGCCCGAGCGCCGAGACGGCGCGGGTGTTGAGTGAATCGGGGGCGGGCGTGTGCGTCCGCGAGGGCGAGGGTGAGAAGCTCGCGGCGGCGGTGCTGCGGTATAAGGACGATCCGGCTCTATTGGCGGAGACGGGTGCGCGAGCTCGGCGTGAGATCGCGGGGAAGTACGACATGCAGACCGCGACGAAGATGTGGGCGGATCTGCTGGAGGAAGTCGTCGCGAGGAAGAAGAAGAAGTAAGGCGCGGGGTTCGGCGGCGGGTGGTGTGCTGCACGCGCGAAGGGACAACTGAGAAAAAACGCGGCCCCGAGTTGTGCTCGGGGCCGCGGTGCAGTGAGGGGGAGACACACACAAACAGGAATGATCGGATCGGATTAGCGGCGGCGGCGGCCCATGCAGAGGAGGCCGAGGGCGGCGAGGGCGCCGGTGGCGGGCGTGGGGATGGTGGTGGTGGTGGCGACGATCTGATCCTGGGCGGTGGAGTGCATCAGGCCTGTGAGGAAGAGCGACGGGTCGGCGGAGACGTTGGCGACCGCGGCGCTGAAGATGTTGTTCAGGTTGGTGACGATGCCGCCGGTGAGGTTGTTGCCGTCGGTCTTTTTGGCCTTGAACGAGCCGCTGTTGACGTTCAGGCTGGAGAGACCGGTGTTGGGGTCGAAGTCGGTGGCGATTTCCCAGATGGCGATCTGGAAGGCGGCGGCGAGGTCGTTGTTTGCGTTGGTGTTCAACGCCGAGCTCCCGAAGGCCTGATAGATGTTCCAGATGGCGCCGGCGCGGGCGTGACCCATGGGGCTGGAGTCGGGCAGGTTGTTCAGGTCGGTCAGGGTGTAGGTCTTGTAGCTGCTGGTGACGGTTTCGAACAGGTCGGAGCAGAAGGTGATGTAGTTGCCGCTCAGGTTGGCGCCGGTGCCGGTGCCGTTCTGCATAGTGTGCTTCAACTGCCCGGCGAAGACGTTGAAGGTGTTGTTGGTCAGGGTGACCTTGACGTTGGAGCCCTTGCCCGTGCCGGTGAACTTCATGTCGACGGTGTCGGCGCTGGCGAAGGCGGTGAAGCCCATGACGGCGGCGACGGACAAGACGGCGGCTTTGCTGTTGATGCGGTTCATGTGTGTTCTCTCCCTCGGTAAAGTGTCGTGGATTCGGTTGTGAGCCGGTTATGAACTTGGGGCGACGCGTGCCTCGTCGGGTTCGGGAGCTGCGGTGCTCGTCGTGCCCGGCGGTGCCCGTGTCGTCACAGACACTGTGCGGTACAAACCGCCGGGCGACGAGCGAAGAGCCCGCGTGAACGTGCGGCGCGGGTGGGGTGGTGCGGGCGCGGGGGTTTGCGGTGGGTTTGAGGGGCGAAATCCGACAAGCTGGGCGAGGCTTGCCGGGGAGGAGAAGTCCGGAAAAATCGCCGGTTTCATGCGGGCGAAAGGAAACGGCCCGCCGGAGGGGTTGGCGGCGAGTTATCATGCCCGTGCACGGGGCGAGTGACTCAGATTGATCGACCGGGCGGCGTGAACGAAGAGGTGAGTGAAGCGACCATGGGCAGCAGCACAGGCTCGGCACAACCTGAGGCGAAGAGCGCGAGCACGGGCCAGGGCGGTCACGGTGGCGGTGGGTTCGCGCACCTGCACCTGCACACCGAGTACTCGCTGCTCGACGGCGGCAACCGCATCGACCGCCTCATGGACCGCGTCAAAGAGCTGGGCATGTCCAGCGTCGCGTGCACAGACCACGGCAACATGTTCGGCGCGGTTTCGTTCTACCTCCAAGCCAAGGAACGCGGGCTTAAGCCCATCCTGGGCGTTGAGGCGTACGTCGCGCCGGGCGATCGTCGCGACCGCACGTACACCGGCGTCTCCGACGGCGGGTACCACCTCGTGCTGCTGGCGGAGAACATCACCGGCTGGAACAACCTGCTCTACCTCTGCTCCGAGGCGTATCTGACGGGGTTCTACTTCAAGCCCCGCATGGACCGCGACATTCTCGCGAAGCATGGTGAGGGGCTCATCGCCATCAACGGGCACCTGGGCAGTGAGATCGGTGAGCACCTGCTGGAGTACGAGAACACCGGTGACGAGCTGTACTGGCAGAAGGCGGTTGAAAGCGCCACGTGGCACGCGAAGGTCTTTGGTGGTGATCCCGATCCGGGCAAGTCGCGGTTCTTCATCGAGCTGCAGCACCACGTGCCTGAGCAGAACGCGATCAACAAGCACCTGATCAGGCTGGCGAAGGAGACGAACCTGCCGCTGGTGTGCGATAACGACGCGCACTATCTACGTGAGGATTCGCACGACGCGCACGACACGCTGGTGTGCATCTCGACGGGCAAGGGGAAGCTCGATCCGGACCGGATGAAGTATTCCACGGAGCTCTACGTCAAGAGCCCGGAGCAGATGCGCGAACTTTTCGGTGCGTATGGCGCTGAGGGTGCCGCGGCACTGGAGAACACGCTGCGGATCGCGGATCGGTGCAACGTCGAGCTGCCCCTGGGGCAGAACAACGCGCCGATGGTGCGGGTGAAGCTGCCTGACGTGAAGAAGCTGCCGGCGTTGGGAACGTTTCAGAACGATCTGTCGGCGTGGTACCAGGCGTACTGCGCCGCGTACGAAGTGCTGCCCATGCAGCTGCCGACGAAGGAGGATCTGGAGAGCAGCAAGAGCGAGTGCGACGCGGCGCTGAGGCAACTGGCCGAGGGAGGGTTTGTTTGGCGGTACGGGCCCGACGAATCGGCGAAGACCGATGCGCAGAAGGAAGATCGTGCGCAGAAGCGTGCCCGGCTTGAGCGCGAGCTGAAGATTCTTGCGGACAAGAACATCAGCGCGTACTTCCTGATCGTGTGGGACTTTGTGAACTGGGGGCGTCAGCAGGGGATCCCCGCGATGGCCCGTGGTTCGGGCGTGGGGACGATGGTGGGGTACGTGCTGGGGTTGTCGAACGCGTGCCCGGTGAAATACGGCTTGCTCTTCGAGCGCTTCACCGACCCGGACCGCAGTGAGTACCCGGATATCGATATCGACCTGTGCCAGGATGGGCGCGGGCGCGTGATCGATTACGTGCGCAAGAAGTACGGGCATGTGGCGCAGATCATCACCTTCGGGACGCTCAAGGCGCGGGCCGCGATCCGCGACGTTGGGCGCGTGCTCGAGATGCCTCTGAGCGACGTGGACAAGGTTGCGAAGCTCGTGCCCGAGCAGCTGGGCATCACGATCGACAAGGCGCTGGAGACCGAGCCCGATCTGAAGAAGCTGTACGACGCGGACCCGACGGTTCGGCGGTGTTTGGACAACGCGCGGGCGCTGGAGGGGCAGGCGAGGCACGCGAGCGTGCACGCCGCGGGCGTGATCGTGGCGACGAGGCCCTTGCACGAGATCGTGCCGTTGTATAAACCCAGCGGCAGCGAGGACGTGGTGACGCAGTGGGACGGGCCCACGTGCGAGAAGATGGGCCTGCTCAAGATGGACTTCCTTGGGCTGCGCACGGCGAGCGTCGTGCAGCGCGCGAAGAAGTTGATCGCCGAGGGGCTGAGCCAGGAAGAGATCTACCGCTCGGTGGGGCGGACGATCAACGACGGCGGTGCACACCCGCTCGATCTCGATCGTTTGGACAACGCCGACCAGACGGTCTTCGAGATGTTCCGCCGCGGCGATACGACGGGCGTCTTTCAGTTTGAATCCCCGGGCATGCGCCGGCTGCTGATCGAGATGAAGCCCGACCGGCTTGAGGACCTGATCGCCGCCAACGCGCTCTTCCGCCCGGGGCCGATGGACCTGATCCCGGATTACAACCGACGCAAGCATGGCGAAGACCGCGTCCCCAAGGTCCACAGCATCGTCGATGAGTTCACCCGTGAGACCTACGGCGTCATGGTCTATCAGGAACAGGTCATGCAGATCGTGCACGGCCTGGGCGGGATCAAACTCCGCGACGCGTACACGCTCATCAAGAACATCAGCAAGAAGAAGCACGACAAGATCGAAAAGGAACGCCCGAAGTTCATCGACGGCGCGGTGAAGCAGGGGCTGAAGAAAGAACAGGCCAACGACCTCTTCGAGCTCATCCTGAAGTTCGCCGGCTACGGCTTTAACAAGTCACACTCCACGGGCTACGCCATCGTCGCGTATCAGACGGCGTACCTGAAGACGTACTTCCCGAACCAGTACATGGCGGCGTTCCTGACCTTCGAGTCCGGCGCGAGCCAGGTGGCGGATTGGCTGCCGTATCTAGAAGACTGCAAGAACACGCGGTTTATCGAGCCGACGACGGGCAAAGTGGTCAAGGTGGGTGTGGAGGTTCGCCCGCCCGATGTGAACCTCTCGCACCACGACTTCACGGTGGTCTTTGCGGATGGTGAGCCGCGCACGGCGGTGAACGGGCACCTGCGCTTCGGGCTGGGCGGGATCAAGGGCGTGGGCGATAAGGCCATCGAGAGCATCATCAAGGAGCGCGAGCAGAACACCACGCCGGTGACGATCGAGGGTGGGGAAGCGGCGAAGGCGGATGAGGCGATGCCTGTGCGGGGCAAGCGGAAGCCGTTCTCGTCGCTGTACGACTTCTGCGAGCGTGTGCCGGTGGGCGGCTCGGGGGGTAATGCGGGCGCGGTGAACAAGGCGACGATCGAAGCGCTGATCAAGAGCGGCGCGATGGATTGCCTGCACGGGCGCGCACTGCGGAGCGCGATGGTCGCTTCGATCGAGGCGGCCGTGTCGGCGGGTGTGAAGGCCCAGGCGGACAAAGCCAGCGGGCAGGGCTCGCTCTTCGGGCTTGGCGGCGGTGCTGGGCCGGTGGCGGTTACGAGTGCAGCAAGCACAAGCACGGGCGACGGCGCGTCGCTGCTGGCGAAGGTGCAGCCTTGGAGCGAGGGCGAGACGCTCGCCAGCGAGAAGGAAGCGCTGGGGTTCTATATCTCCAGCCACCCGCTGGATCAGCACACGCAGGCGGTGGCGCGCCTGGCGAACTGCTCAACCCGACGGCTGCGCGATCGGCTTGTGGCGCAGGACATGCGGGTGACGCTGGCGTGCCTGATCACCGCGGTGCGGATCATGGTGGTGAAGAACGGCAAGAGTGCCGGCAGCAAGATGGCGGGGCTGAGCATCGAGGATAGAGAGGGGAACGTGCAGGCGATTTGTTTTTCGGATTCGTACGCCGCGAGCCAGGCGTACATCAGGCCCGACGCGGTGGTGATGCTCTCGGGGAAGGTCGATTACTCGCGAGGCGAGCCGCAGGTGGTGGTGGAGAAGGTCGTGCCGATCACCGACGCGAAGTCGGTTGCGCGCAAGCTGCGTCTGGTGGTTGATGAAACCCGTCTCAACGGCACGAGCATGGACGCGCTCGACCGCGTCGCCTCGCTCGTGCGCGCTTCTGCCCAGCAGCGCCCAACCACCGCGCCGGGGGCGGCGGCTCCCGATGCCGCACCGACCCTGCCGCTGGAAATCGTCATCACCACCGAGGCGGCGGACGTGCTGCTGGATGCGAGCAGACACCGCGTCTTCGCCTCGGCGGAGGTCGTCGCGTCGCTCGGGCGCGTGGTGGGTGATTCGAACGTGCAGTTCTGGGGCGGCCCGCCCGAGATGGTCAAACGCGAGCCCAAACCCTGGGAACGCAAGAAGTTCAGCGGCGGCGGCGACGATTGATCAGACCGATCACGCGCGGCCTGCATGCCGAGCGTGCCCGGGTGATCACAACGACAACCGAAGCGCCTTCAGGAAGACACGCCGACCAACCCGGTCAGGGCTTGGTGGTTTCCGAGTATGAAGACGGGGCGTTGCCCGCGTTCGTCCGGCGTTGGCCGCTGACGCTCTCGGGAACGGATGCGGGCTTGGGGGCTGCGGACAGGTCGATCGTGCCCGAGCCCGAAGTGCTGGTCCAGGGCTGGCGCACGCCCCAGTCGTAGAGCGTGCGGGGGATGGCCCCGGGCTCGGTGTAGCGTGCGGTGGCGCTGAGGGTCCAGGGGACTTGCTTCATGCTCTCGCGGGCTGAGCGCGGGATGGTCAGCGCGGCGGGGATGACGAACGACTGTTGACCCGCGGCACGCAGCGTCGCCTCGGGCGAGCGGACCATGCGGACGCTCTGCGAGCCGACGGTGGCGGTGTAGGTGATATCTTGGAGGGGCAGGCCTTCCTCGTAGGTGTTGCTGGCCGTGAGAACGAAAGAGACGACCACGGCTTCGTCGCTGGCGTCGGTGACGGTGGCGGAGACGACGTCGAGCTTGGGTGTCGGTGCGCAGGCGGCGAGCGTCAGAGCAGTTGCGGCGCATGCGGAAAGGGCGAGGCCGCGGACAAAGCCGCCGCCACCATCGGGGAGCGAGTTCATGTTGCCGGCGGGATTACTTCGGAAAAGGTCGGCCATGTCACCAGCGTAGCGAAGACCCGCCACGCGGGCCAGCGGCTTGGTGTGCCCATGGAGGCCTACTCACGGTCGAACTGGACAAACTCGATGCCCTGATGGCGCTGCCCGAATGTGAACTCGCTGGCGAGGTGGGCGGTCTCGGCGTACGCGATCCACCGCGCCATCAGCCAGAGCATGACCGCGAAGCAGGCCCAGGCGCCGATCTCGCTGGAGCGGTACCGCCTGGTGGCGATGAGCAGCACGCCGGAAATGGCCATCAGGAAGACCTTCCACGAGGCGAGCAGCCAGGGGCAGTTGAAGCTCATCACCCAGCGGGCCAGCGGGTTGCCCTCGTTCATGCCCACGGTGGTGGTGTAGGTCAGCGTGACGACCAGGTCGATCAGGCTCATGAGCATGACCATCGTGACAACGATCCCCACACGGACCGATCGGCGGCGGAGATCGAAGAAGCGCTGACGCCAGGGCATCGAAGCCAGCGGGGGCTGGTTGATGGTGATGGCGGGATTGATCACCCTCGCGGCCGGCGCGGGTTGATCGTCGGCGGGTTGTGCCGCGAATGTGGACATGGTGAGCGTCCGTTCACACCGACCCCGAGAACCGGGGCGACGAAAGAACTTCGGCCCGATCGGCGCGCGAATTGAGCAACCCGAGTGTGAAACCGGACGTACAAACAGAAGAACAGCGAGAAGGTCGGTCCGAGAAACCCACCCCCAACGTGAAGGTGTAAGGCCTGTGCGTGAAGACTTCACGCCCGAGGGCGGTTTTGCTGATGCCGCTTGGTTGCCGCATGGCGGCGGTGACTGTCCTGAGCCGCGGATCGTGGGGTTGGATCGCGGTCGGCAGACTCTGACGGGGCGTTCGTGCGGGGTGTACGCTCTGAACCCCGAAGGCGGGCAAAGCCCTTGAGTGCTGGGCTGATCGAGCCGACGCTTGAGGGGGACAGTTCCCGCTTGTTGATGGGGCGGCGCCGGAAGAACGCGAGCGAACCGGGTTTGGTTTCGAGTATGTCCAACACACGAAACAGAGCCGCGAACGACCGAAGGCGCGAGGAAGATCGCGGGCCTTGGCGTGGTCTATGCGTTCGAGGATTGATCGCGCGCGCGGGGGTGGCGCTGTCGCTGGTGTGTCCTCTGTCTACGCTGGTCGAAGTTGTGCACGCGGAGCCTGCGCCGGTGCTGTTGAAGAACCAGCCGCAAGCGCCCGCACAAGCACCCGCACCCGCCGTGGTCGCGCCGGGTGACAACGCCAACGGCGCGGTCGTTCAGTCGCCGGTGTTTGTCAACGAATCGCCCGCGGCGGAGGAAGGTCTCGCACGCCTGCGCGATCTGATCCGGATCAACGGCACCGACCAAGCCGCCTCGCTCGCGGTGCGGTTGCTGAGCGAAGAAGGCGACGCGCTCGTCGCAAGTCCTTCGGGGGACAGTTCGCTGTACGTGCCGCTGCGTCAGGTCGTACACGAACTGCTGCGCGCGGATGCGAAGCTGCTGGAGCGGTTCGTTGCGGTCCGATCTGGTCCCGCGGAGACGCTGCTGCAAGCGGGTGAATCGGCTGAAGTCGAACGATCGGCGTATCTCACCAGTGCCGGGCTCGAAGCTTCGCTGCGCCTTGCGCAGGACGATCTGGAGTCTGCGCGGTTCTCGACGTCGCTGCGCCGACTTGAAGCTCTTCAGAACCACCCGCGCCACACCGATCAGACCCGCAAGGTTGCGCGTCAGATCGCTTCGGCGCTGTCGAGCTATATGCCCGCGAAGAGCGCTCTCGGTGCGCGTGCACGCGCGCTGGCGGGTGAATCGGCGTCGGCTTCGCCTCTTCGCAAGTCGGCTCTGCCCGAAGGAGAAAGTCCACTCAGCCCGGCGCTGGAGCGTGCGGAGGATCCATCGAAGATCGCCGCCGTGATGTCGGGCGTTGCGTCGCTGGTGGCGCGCCCGCTGTGGAGCGCTGAGTTCGCGCCCGACGAGCCGCTGATCCCGCGGACGTTGCCTCGGGGCGTATCACGGGTAGAAAGTCTCCCGCGTCACGCACGCGACCTGCGCGTCATGCCCGTCAAGGCCGGTCGCGTCATCCTCGTGCAGCGTGATTTCGAGCTCACCGCCTTCGATGCCGACACGCTGCAATCACTCTGGAAGCTCGACGCGGGCACAAGTCGGCCCTTCGGCGGGCCCATGCGCGGGCAGAGCGTTCCCGACGCGGAGGACATCTCGATGCCCGCGATTGCGGGCAACCTCGTCATCGCCGCCCTTTCGGGCGATCTCGCCAGCGACTCGAACGAACAGCGCCTCGTCGCGTGCGACGTGAACACGGGGCAAGTCCGCTGGGTGCTTTCGCCCGACCAGATCGCCCCAACCGTCGGCAACACGACCCTCCGCGGGCCGATCCTGATCGAAGGCGACACCGCCGTGATCGCCCTGCGGAAGCACTCGGGCGAACGCCGACTCACGGCTCTCTACCTCGCGGGCATTCATACGGCCACGGGTGAGACGCGCTGGACCGCGCTCGTCGGCTCGACGGGGATGCTGCCCTGGCCGCCGATTGTGCAGGTGGTTGACGGCGCGATCATCGACGAGGGCGTGGTCTATCGCAGCGATCGATTGGGCGTCGTCGGCGCATACGAAGCCGGGACGGGGCGGGCGCTCTGGGTGCGTCGCATGCCCACGGACGTTGCCAGCTCGCGCCAGTCCGGGCGTGCCGGCGCCTGGCAGCAGCACGCCCCCGCGAAGATCGGCTCATCACTCTACGTGCTCAGCCCCGACCGATCGTCAGTGATCAAGCTCGACGCGAAAACCGGTGCGCAGTTGACGAGCATGAGCGACGAAGCGCTGCAGAGCCCTTCGTATCTTCTGCCGGCGGGTGAGTACCTCGCCTGCGTCGGCGAACAGCAGGTTGTCTTTGTCAAATCATCGGACTTCGGCCCGCAGGCGAAGCCCGTCGTCAGCGGCACCGTTCCGCCGCCGGGTATCCGCGGGCGCGTGGTGAGCGTCGGCTCGCGACTGCTCGTACCCGTGGAGAACGGCGTGGGGGTGATCAGCCCCGAGGAGCCTTCGAAGTTCACAGCCGCCGCCACGCTCGATCACCCGGGCAACGCGCTGCCGACGGAGGACGGGCTGGTGGTCATCGACGACGCGCGGGCGCACGTCTACCGAGATTGGGAGCGAGCCGAGGCTTCGCTGCTGAAGCGCGCGCAGGAAGATCCGAGCGACGCGTCGGCGTCGATTGCGCTCATTGAACTCGCCGCACGAACGAACCGCCTTGATCGGGCCGTCGGCGCGGGGCTGTCCGCGATCGAGGCCCTGGGCAAGAACGCCCCGCAAGCCCCCGCGCAGCGCGAGCGTCTCGCGAACGTGCTCATCTCCGTCATCGATCAGGACCAAGCCACGCCCGCCTCACGGACGGAGACGCGCCGTGCCGTGGGTGAGATGCTTGATCAGCTCGCGCAGGTTGCCAGCAACCCGACGCAGATCGCCACGCAGAAGCTGCTGCTCTCGCGGCAGCTTGAGCGCACCGCTCAGCCCGCTCGCGCGCTCGAAGTCGCCCAGGGCGTGCTCGACGCGATGCCCGCGGCTGAGGTGCTCTTCTCCACGCCCCGCGCATCGGCGCAGGCGGACGAAGAAGCCTCACGCCGGCTTGAACAGCTCATCATCCCGGCCGGTCGCTCGGCGTATGCGGCGCACGATCTAAAGGTCGAGCAGAAGCTCACCGAGCTGACGCTCGCGAAGGTCACCGATCCGCAGGCCTTTGAGGATCTGGCGCGTCGACACCCGGTTGCGCGGCTGACCCCGCGCGCGTGGCTGCGGGCTTGTGAGCTGCACGAAACCGCGGGCGACGCCCGCGCCGCCGCCCGCGCCGCGGAGATGGGCCTGCAGCAAGCCCATCGAACGGGCGATGCGCCGATGACCGACGTGGGCGAGCTCGGCGGGCGGCTGGTGATGAACCTGCGCTCGCGCGGGCTCCTCAGCGCCGCTGCGGACGCGCTCACGCGTCACCGCGCCCGCTTCGCTGATCGTGCGCCGCTGACTACCGAGGGCAAACCCGTTGACATCGCGGCCCTCGAGCGCGAGCTTTCGAGCCTGCTGGCCGCGGAACGCCGCCCGCCCCGCCTCGGTGCGCCGAGCATGACCCGCTCGCAGGGGCTCACCGGCTGGAAGCTCATGGACCCGCTCCGCAGCGAGTCGGTCCTTTCACCGCCGACCTTCTTCGCGATGCAGCGCGACGACGGCAGCGTCGGGCTCTTCGGGCCCACGAACTCGGCCGAATGCCCGCTGGTGAAGGAACTCTGGGTCAGCCCGCTGCGTGTCGATCGAGCCCAGCTCTTCCGACAAACGCGATCGTCCGCGGTCTTCTTCTGGCCCGGCGATGGTCGAAGCGAGACGGGCCCGGTGCTCTTCCGTGTTGACGCGAAGGACCAGGCGGCGGGCCTGACGTGGACCAGCAAGGTCTTCTCGAGCTTCTTCCCGCAGGGTTCCGCGCCGCGCCTGGGCGGGCAGCCCTTCCGCACGCCGCTCGACGGCTTCCGCTCGCTGAGCGAAATGCTGCTCACGGGCGACGACCGTTCCATCGCGATGATCGAGCGCGGCGGGCGCTGCGCGGTGCTCGACAGTGAAACAGGCGAGCGCCTGTGGTCCGGCTCATTGGGCCTCACACGCCTGACCGACGCCGCCTTGCTTTCGGGCATGTTGGTTGTCGCGGGTGATCCAGTTCCCGCGGCCAACCAACCCGCGGCCGACAACCGCCCCGCCCTGCTCATCATCGACGCCCGCACAGGGCAGGTGCAACGCCAGATCCCCTGCCCCGACGGGCCCGTCCGCTGGATCCGCCTCACGCAGCGCGGCGACCTGATCGTCGGCCTCGAATCGCAGATCGTCTCCATCAACGCCGAGACCGGCGCAACCGAATGGTCAACCGCCAACCAACCCTGCGGCAAGTCCGTCGACGCGTGGATCGCCGGCGATCAGCTCGTGGTGCTCGATGAACGACGCGACCTCTGGCTCGTCTCGCTCGCCACCGGACGCGCGGGTCAAACGCCCCTCGATGTCCGCGGGCGCGTCGAACCGACCTCACGCGTGCAGGTCTCCAGCACCGACAACGCCATCGCCGTCCGCAGCAGCAACGGCCTGCTGCTCTTTGACCGCACGGGCAAGCTCACGGGCGTTGACGGTCTGAACCCCGCCGACGGCCTCTGCCCGCCCCTGCCCATCCAGGGTGGCTTCGTTTCGGTCTCCTACACATCCACCCCGCTGCGCGACAGCTCGGGCTCGGCCTTTAACGTCATGATCCTCGACAACACCTCCGCGATGCTCCGCTCATCGACCCCCGCGCGGATCGGGCTCTTCCCGGGTAGTGTCGCCGCGATTGACAACCTGCTGGCGATCACCAGCGATCACCACACCATCATCTTCGACGCGCCCGCGGGCGAAGCCCCGGCGCAGAACAACACCGACCCCAAACGCTGATCGGCGCCGGTCTTCAGTAGGTTTTGATTCCCTTCAAGATCACTCGAAAGCCGGCCAGGCGACGCCCGCCGGCGCTCACACACCGCGGGCCGGGTCGCGTCCCTGCTCGATGGCGTTGATCTCCGCGAGCCGACGCTCGTGCCGCCCGCCCTGGAACGGCGTCGCAAGCCACGTCTCGGCGATCTTCTCGATGAGTCGTTGTCCGAGTAGGTCCGCGGAGAGGCACAGAATGTTCGCGTCGTTGTGGGAGCGTGAGATCTCGGCCGAGAGTTCGTCGTGCGCCAGCGCCGCGCGAACGCCCTGGACCTTGTTCGCGGCGATGCACATCCCGATCCCGGTGCCGCAGATCAGCACGCCGCGTTCGATTTTCTTTTCGCGCAGGGCCGTACCGACCGCGTACGCGGGGATGGGGTAATCACACGTATCGCCCGTGAGGGTCGAGAGCACGACAACCTCGTGCCCCATGCTCGCCAGACGATCCTGCAGCAGGCGGGCGCTGTTGGCCCCGCGATGGTCCGCACCCAGTCCGATCTTCATGACGCGATCTCCTTCAGCCGAACGCGGATCATCTCTTCAAGCTTCACCGCCAGCGACGAATACAACGACTGCGGCCCGCCCACCGGGTCGGGCACGTCCTGACCCGTCGGGTCCAGCAGGCTCGCCTTGTCCTTCGCTTCCGGGTCCAAACGCAGAATCCCGCTGAGGTGCGAGCGCGTCATGGTGTAGATCGCGTCCGCATCGCGGATCATCTGCTTGGTCAGCAGCTTGCTCGACGCGCCTACGGGCGTATAGCCGCGCTCGCGCACCGCACGCACACCTTCGATCGTCGCGGGCATTCCCTCTGAAGCCGCCAAACCCGCCGACATCGCCAGCATGGGCACGGCGTTCACCGACGCTTCGCGCGTCATCATCCCCTGCGCAATCGACTGCGCCATCGGGCTTCTGCACGTATTGCCCGTGCACACGAACAGCACGTTGAGACGGATCCGCCGCTCGATGTACGCGCGGTCGTAGATCCCCGGGCGCAGCAGATCCCACGATCCGCCGACGTTCAGGCGGATCAGCGTCGAGGGTTTGCCAATGCGCGAAGGCCCGCCGTCGATGATTATCGCGGGCGTGATGCCGCGTTCGAGTAGTGAACTGCTCGCGGCTGTCGCATCGGTGCAGGCGCGCCCGTCGCCGCCGACGATCCCCTCAGCGACCACCGGGCCCGAGTTCAGCCCGATGCTGCGCAGCACGCGGGCGCAGGTTTCCTCTTCGGGCACGCGCACGAACAGGTGCTTGCCGTCATCCGCCACATCCGGCGCGATCTTCAACTCGCGCAGCACACGCCCCGAGCCGTCGAGCGGCGTCATGAACGTCACCGGCCCCGGCCACAGCCGCTTCATCAGCCGGGCGTGCTGCGCGGGCGGTTCACTGCCGCTTGTCCGCAAGATCCCCATCACGCTCGCGCCGTCGGGCGCGTGCCAGGTCGACGGCGGCATCACCCCGCCGTCACCCGTCGTTCCCGCCCGCCGGGCCGAGCGCAGCGTCGACATCCCCAGCGCCGACCACCCACCCGCCGCCAGGCCATAGACGGTCTCGGTGGGCAGCACGACCAAGCCCCCGGCATCGAGCGCCTGCTTCAACGTCGAAAGCGCGGCGGCCGCCTCGGCGCTCGTGCCATCCAACAGCCCCGCGGGGATGATCCGAGGAGCCCGCGCGCCATCGCCGCCACCCGATCCGCTCTGCAGACCGACACCCTGCGCAGCCGAACCATCTCGGTGATCATTGGGGTTGATCGGGTTCTGATTGGTCGCGGAACTGGTCATTCGTGGATTCGTAGGAGCGGCAGGTGAAAGCAAGCCCGTTGGGGGAGTATCCACCGGTTGTCCTCTGGAGTATGAGAAATCGCCCCGAAAAGTTCAATCGGAATCCGCGAATCGCCCCTCGGCATCGAATCACCCAAACAATCCCCAATTTTATAAACAAATCCCCCAGATTTCCGTGCCCTCGGCTACCCTGAATCGTCCGTTCCGGACCGGTTGGCGGATCACACCCGCCTGCTGGTGCGAACAGTCTTTGGTCTTCACCTTCGCACGCGCTTCGCGTCGATGAGTTGTTGATCTTTGCCCCGCTCGTTGACTCCTCCGCGGAGAAGTTTGTATGCGCACGCAGTCCAAAGCCACCCGATACCCCGGCGCTCGACCCGCCTTCTCCATCGTCGAGCTCCTCGTGGTCTTCTTCATCATCGGGATGGTCCTCTCCATCCTCGTCCCCGCCATCAGCGGCGTGCGCCAATCCGCACGCAAGGCCTCCACCAGCGCCCTGATGAAGGACCTCCAGACCGCCAGCAACCAGTTCTCCGCCGACCGCAACGGTACCACACCCGGGTACTTCTCGCCTCAACAGATGGGCAGCCGGGAGAACCGCGATCGCGGCTTCACCGCCATGCAGAACGTCCTGCTCGACCTCGCCGGTGGCGTGGTGTCCAACGGCACCCGCAACCTCTCCGATCCCTGCTCCGACGGCGGCGCCATCATCGAAGTCGGCCCCGAGGCCGGTTCGATCGTCCGCGTCAGCCTCAACGCCATCGGCTCGCCCACCAAAGACCTCTCCCGCGGCACAGACGTCCGCGCATACTTCAACCCCGCTCAGTCCGGTTTCGTGAAGTTCTGCACCACCGAATCGCGCGCAACCAATGTCGACGACCACCGCGCCCTGCCCGAGCTCGTCGACGCCTGGGGCAACCCGATCCTCGCCTGGCAGCGTGACGACCGCGGCGGCTCGTCCACCGCCTTCGCCGCGGAGGATTCGCAGAACGTCGCCCGCTTCTACTGGAACTCCAACGCGGGCATCCTCAACGCCCGCGCCGTCGGGCGATCACTCCGCGATCACAGCCAGTACGCCAGCGGCGGGCTCTACAGCCTCATCGGCGGCGGCGCGATGAGCAACGCCTCACAGAACGTCGTGGGCAACTCGGGTTCTTCCGGCGCGCTCGCGGCTCTGCTGGGCAACCCCGCTTTCCCGGTGCCGGGCAATACCTCTCCCGCTCAACCCGCCAGCGCCCGTGGCGGATTGGTCTTCCATTCCGCGGGGATCGACGGCTGGTTCCTCTCCTCAGAAGACAAGGGCGCACGAGCCGTGCAGCAGCAGCTCCGCTTCACCCCCTTCGATGACCCCATCTCCCTCTTCGACGACGTGGTCATCAGCGTGCTGAACTGACGCACGTTTTGAGCGTTCACGAGCAGCAACACCAAAGCACGGCCTCCGATCGAGGCCGTGTTTTTCGTTTTGACGCGCGCGATTCTCGCGATCACGTCCGAGAGCTTCGTCCCGATAACCGATCGGGTTGGTGGTCTGTTTCGACTGCGCCCGTTCATCGGCACGGGTTCTCACGCGTGCGGTCCGAAGAACGCTTGCACCCTTGAGATGGGTTGCTCCGTTGTCGATCAACCGATGTCGGTCGTTGTGAACGCAGCGAGCGGGCCCGCCGGGTGGTGAGCGGCTCATGCGGGCAATGCGCGATCGTTCGAGGTGATGCACCGTGGATAAAGGCAGCTTCGTAGGCTCCATCCTGATGTTTGTGGTCTGCCTGGTGGTCTTCTGGAAAGCCACCCACGGCAACCTCATCGCCCTCTGGTCAGATAAGGGGGCCATCATGGTCATCGGCGGCACCATCGCCGTCATCCTGATGGCCATCCCCATGGACAAGCTGAAGAACGTCCCCGGGTGGTGCAAGGCCTACCTGTTCTACAAGGGGCAGAGCCCCGCCGACATCGTCAAGCAGATGAACGACCTCGCTGAGAAGGCCCGGCGCGAGGGCATCCTTTCGCTCGAAGGTGACGTCGCCAAGCTCAAGGACCCCTTCCTCATGGCCGGCTTGAAGTCCGCCATCGACGGCGTCGCCCCCGAATCCATCGAGTCCACCCTGCGACTCGAAGTCATGGCTATGCAGGATCGTCACAAGACCGGCAAAAAGTTCTTTGACCTCATCAAGGTCTACGGCCCGGGTATCGCCCTCACCGCGACGCTCATCGGTCAGGTCGGTATGTTCTCCGCCCTCGGCGGCTCCATCGAGGTCATGGGAAAGATGCTCGCCGTCGCCGTCGTCGCCACCATGTACGGCACCGTGCTGGCCAACTGCATCGCCGGTCCCATCGGCGATCGCCTCGCCCTCCGCAGCGCCGAAGAGATCCTCTCTCGCGAGATGATCATCCAGGGCATCCTCTCCATCCAGGCGGGCGACAACCCCCGCGTCACCACCGACCGCATGATGGCCTTCGTCCCCAGCGCCGTCCGCTCCAAAATCAAGATCGCCGCCTGATCCACCCACGATCTCCACCGGTTGACACACCATGGCCGAGAACAAAGAACATGACGCGCACGGTGACGCAGCCCACGGCGGCGGCGGCGGTCACGACGACCACGGCGGCGGCGGGCACAAGGGCGGTCACGGCGGTCACGGTGGTCACGGCGGCGGTCACGAAGAGCACGAAGAAGGCGTGCCCGAATGGGTTGTCTCCTTCGCCGACAACGCCCTCTTGCAGATGGGTTTCTTCGCCATTCTCCTCGCGATGAACATGGGCCTGAAAGCCACCGGGCCCGTCGATCCCGCCGACACCAAGCCCGGCGTCGCCGCCTCGAGCAGCGATTCGTTCGCGGATTTCTCCATCGTCATGCGCGAGGCGTTCAACAACCCCGTCAATATCAACTCCACCGATCCGAACGACGCGCTGCTCGTCAAACGCCTGAAAGACCGCGCCAAGGCCACCCCGCACCTCGGACAGAACGGCCGGGGCAACGACGACAAACCCGACAGCAACGCCATCGACCGCGCCGAGATCATCAGCGAGAACATGACGGTGAACTTCGAGCAGAACAGCGCCGTCCTCACGGGCAAGGCGCGCGAAGATATCGCCGCCTTCGCCAGCGCCGTCAAGGGTCAGCGATTCATCGTCGAAGTCCTCGGGCACGTCAGCGCCTTCGAGGCCAAGGCCCGCATCGAAGGGCAGAATCCGGTTGATGTCGGGCACCGATTGGCCTTCGAGCGCGCGATGGCCGTGACGAAGGTGCTGGTGGAAGAGGGCATCGACATGAAGCTCATCCGCGTGCGTTCGTGCGCCGATGCGGAGAGTGTCCGTCCGGGCGCAGCGCCCGACGAGCCCAAACGCCGCGGCAACCAGCGTGTCGAGCTCGTGAAGACCGACAAGGAACTGCCCCCCGACAACCTGACCCTCGACCCGGCCGAGCGTTGATCGCACGCCGCGAACGGTCACTCAAACACATGTTCGAATGACAGCTTCGCACTTCCGCAACGCCCGCGCGAGCCCGACACCTTCGCGTGGGTCTGTTCACCCCTTTGCAGGGATGGTTTCACGCGCTCCGCGCCAGAAGACGGGGGATGCTTCGGTTCATTCTCCCCAACCCCGGTTGCCGCCTCAAAATCGAGGCAAGCAGCCCGATCAAGCAAAGCAAAAAAGAAGAGGCCCCGCGGCGAAAAGCCAGCGAGGCCTCAGGGGGGGGGTGCTGATTGATGAAAGAACTATAACCACCACCAACAACGCTGTCAACTCGTCTCCCCAGTTTTCCACAGAATCCCGAAAAACGGGGAAATACCAAGGTAAAAACCCTATGACTCCGCAAAGATTCCAGGGACCTTGGGGTGCCCGTTGGTGGTGGTAGGTGGGGATTAGAACTTGGGCTTGGCGTCCTTCTTGCCGTCGTCCTTCTTCGCCGGCGCGGGCTCGGCCTCGGGCTCATCTTCGGGGTTCATGGCCTTTTGCATGGCCTTGCTGAAGTCGGTGATGACTTTCACGGACTGGTTGGGGACGTAGATGGTGGCGATGGCGGAGCCTTCGCTGGGGGCGATGGAGAGGGCGATGGGGGCGACCTGGGCGGGGGTGTCGTAGTCGATCCCGCCGCCGCCCATCATCGCGACGAAGGGCTTGATCGTTTCGATGATCCCGCGCGGGCTGATGTACAGCTCGGCCAGGCGGTTGGCGGGCAACCGGTCGATGACGGGCTTGACGCTCGCGTCGCTGGAGAGGGTGTTTTCACCCTTGGAGGCCTTGAGCGCGGCGCTCATGAGTTCGGAGGACTTGGAGTAGGTCTGGATGTAGCCGCCCTGCGCCTTGGCGAGGTAGCCCGTTGGGCCGCCGCTGGGCCCGAACATCATGACCATCGCCTGGCCCGCGCCGGGCTGGCCTTCGGGGGCCTTGATCTGCATTTCGTATTCGTCGACCTTGACGCCGTCGACCTCGGCCTTCGCGGGGGTGTACTTGCCCTTGCCCATCTTGTTGGTCTGCAGCGAGGCGACGCTGTCCTGGAAAGCCTTCAGCCCCGCGTCGGTGTCCTTCACCGCGACGTACGAGACGGTCTGGGTCAACGCACCGGCCATGACGCCGCCCGGGTTGAACCCGAGAACGAAGCCCGCGCCGTCGGTGTTCTTCATCATCGACATCATGTCGAAGCCCTGGGGCTTCGCTTCCGCGGGGACGGGCACCTCACCGATGAGCTTCTTCAGCTCGGCGTTGGAGAGGTCCAGCGCGCCGGCGACGAGGTATTCACGCTTGGGCAGCTTGCCCAGCAGCATCCCCGAAAGGCCCTTGCCCGAGGTGATCTTCGCGAGGTTCGAGCCCTCGGTAAAGGTCGTCACCGCGTCGGCCGAGATGCCCGAGCCGTCGAGGCTCAGACCCATCAGCAGCGAGCGCGAGTTATCCACCATGAGGTTGGTGAACCACTTGGCGGCTTCGGTGTTCTGTGCGCCCTGGCCCATCATCATCATCTGCTGTTGCATGTTCTCCTGGGCTTCAGCGATGGCCTTCTTGATGAACGGGCGACCGACCTCGGCGTTGATCATGATGACCACGTCGGCGGTTTCGGAGATCTTGTCCGCGCCGGCGCTGATGAGTTTGCGGTGAGCCCCGAGGTTCCCGCCCTTACCGGAGAAAGCCGAGAGGGCGGCTTCGTTCTTGCCCATGGCGGCGTAGCCGTCACCGAGGTTGCGGATGAACATGTCCTCGTTGCTGACGTTGACCTTTTCCTGAGCGGCCGAGCCCGTGCCGCCCATGGCTTTGACGAACCCGGCGTAGTCCTTCACGGGGACGAGCATGATGCCCAGGTCATCGGCGGAGCCACCGGCGTTGTTTTTGTCTTCCTTCGGGACGGGCATGAAGAAGGCCAGCCCGCCGTCGGTCTTGACCGACTCAGCGATCCCGGCCATCTGCAGCAAGGCCTCAAGGTTGATCTGCGCGATCTGTTCCGGGGGCAGGCCCATCGCCTGCGCGGTGGTCTTGATGCGCTGCTCGAAGCGTTGGGGGTTGCTAACCACGACGGAGACGAAGGCGTCGGCGGGGACGCGGTCCATCAGCGCGGGCAGGGCGTGGGCCGTGCCGGCGAGTGAGAGCAGCGACAGACCCAGAACGCACGAGGAACGGAAGAGGCGCGACATGATCGATGACCTTTCTTGCCAGGGCTGTGTGTGGACCTGCGAGGGTCTTGCCGACCCGGGCGTAACCCTGAAACGCCCGCGGCCCGGCCTTGGTTTGGCCCGGAGTATATGGGTTCGACCCCGGTTGGGTTTCAGATGCAACGATCGCTCGCGCGGTCCTTCATCCCCGGCACGTTCGTGTGAGATCGTGGCATGTTCGTGGGCTTTTCCGGGGAATCTGGGGCGTACAAAAACACCGTGGCCACCGAGCGAGTCGGTGGCCACAGGAAGGGAGATCGGTTGAAGTTAACAGGCCCGGGTGAAGCGATCGACCCGGCTGGGCGGGATCACAGCGGCTGGCCGTCGTCTTCTTCCACGAACGACTCGTCGTCGCTGATGTCGCCCGAGGAGTTCGCCTTCGCGCCCTTGCGCTTGTTGCCCTTGGTCACAACCTGCGGCTGGTCGTCGAAGTCCGAAACCTCGCCATCGCCCGAGGGTGGGGCGGCGTTCTGGCTCATCTTCGTGAAGAGCGTCCCTTGGTCCTTCGGGGCGCTGGCGGCGGCGTCGCGGGCCTCGGCGTCCGCGGCGGCCTGGGCCTTCATCGCTTCCCACTCGTCCGGGCTCACCAGCACCTCGCGGGCGACGGTGCCCTTGTGGTTGCCGATGATCCCCGCGGCGGCCATGAGCTCGATCAGGCGGGCGCTGCGGGTGTACCCGATCGCCAGGCGACGCTGGAGCATCGACACCGAGCCGATCTTCGTCTCCATGACGATGTCCACGGCCTTCTCGAAGAGCGGGTCTTCCTGCGCCACGGCGTACCCGTCGTGGTTGGCGGTGGCGTCCTCGTCGCCGCCGACCATCCCCGCGGCGCTGGCACCGGTCTTGATCTGCAGCAGCGAACGCTCGAAGGTCGGTGCGGCGATCTCCTTGAGGAACTTCGTCACCCGGCGGATTTCCTTGTCGTCCACCAGCGAGCCCTGCGCCCGGCTGAGCTCGGTAGTGCGGGGGGACTTGTAGAGCGAGTCGCCGTGACCGAGGAGCAGCTCGCCGCCCTTCTGGTCCATGACGATGCGGGAGTCCATGCCGCTGGCGACCTTGAAGCAGAGTCGGGCGGGCATGTTGGACTTGATGAGGCCCGTGACGACGTTGGCCTGCGGGCGCTGGGTGGCGACGATGAGGTGGATGCCCACGGCACGGGCCTTCTGCGCGATGCGGACGATCGAGTGCTCGACCTCCTTGTTCGTCATCATCAGGTCGGCCAGCTCGTCGATGACGAAGACCATGTAGGGGAGCTTCTTGGGGATGCGGGCCTCTTCGACCTCGTTCTCCGGGTTGAAGCGTTCCTTCAGCTCTTCCCACGAGAGGGCGTTGTAGCCCGTGATATCGCGGCAGCCGGCCTCCATGAGCAGCTCGTAGCGCTCGTCCATCTTGCGCACGGCCCATTCGAGGATCGCCGCGGCCTTGCTCATCTCGGTGACCACCGGGCACATCAGGTGCGGGATGTCCTTGAACTGAGCGAACTCGACCATCTTCGGGTCAACCAGCACAAGCTTCAGCTCGTTGGGCTTCTTCGTGTAAAGGAAGCTCATGAGGATCGCGTTCATGCACACCGACTTGCCGCTGCCCGTGGTACCCGCGATGAGCATGTGCGGCATCGCGGCGAGGTCGGCAATCAGGGGCGAGCCGCTGGCGTCTTTGCCCAAAAACATCGGCAGCTTCATCCCCTGGAAGAGCTCGCTCTTGGTCATCAGCTCCTTCAGGCGGACCTTCTCTTTGAACGGGTTGGGCACTTCAACGCCCACGGTGTCCTTGCCCGCGGTATTGCTGACGATGCGGACGTTCACCGCCTTCAGCGAACGCGCCAGATCGCTGGCGATGGCGCTCAGCGCGGCGACCTTGGTGCCCGCGGCCAGTCGCACCTCGTAGAGCGTGATGACGGGGCCTGAGTCCATGCCCACGACCTCGCCGTCGATCTTGTATTCCTTCAGGGCGCGCTCAAGGGCGGTGGCCTGCTCGCGGATGAACTGCTCGAGCTGCGCGGGGTAGTTCGCCTCGGGCTCTTCGAGCAGGTCCAGCGGCGGGAACTTGTACCCCTCCATATCCCCGCTGTTCTGGATGTCGCGAAGGTCGTCCTGCGTGGCGCTGCGGCGCTCATTGGCGGCGAAGCGCAGCGGGAGCTTGCTGATCTTGGCACGCAGCTCGTCGGGGGTCCAGGTCTTTTTCGCAGCCGGCTGCTCGGTGGCGATGGCTTCGGGCTCGCCGTCTCCCTCGGCTTCGTCCGATTCGTCAGCGGCGGCATTGATGACGGCGGCCTTGGACGGCTTGGTCGATTCCTCGCCTGTTTCGGCGTCGTCGTCGTCGTTGTCGGTCGCTTCGACGTTCTTGGACTTCTTGGACTTCTTCTTGCCCGCGCCCTCGGCCTTGGCGATGACTTCGCCGTTCTCGTCGAGGAGGACTTCGTTCTCTTCGGGGTCGAAGGCGTCGGTGCCGCCGATGCCGCCGGCGTTTTCGTCGATGGCGCTCTTGGGCTGGTTTTTGGCGTTCTTCTTGCTTGAGCCCTTGCCCTTGCGGGAGGAGGTCTTGGTTTCGTCAAGGTCGATTTCTTCGTCCTCGTCGTCATCGCCGCGGCGTGAGCCCTTGCGTGAGGTGAGCGAGCCGAAGAGTCCGAAGAGGCGCTTGCCAGCGGAGGCGGTGTGGCGTGCGCCCACGGCCGCCGCGGCCGTCACGGGCGGGGACTTTTCTTTGATCTGGCGGTAGGCCCACATGGGCGCCAGGACGACCCAGACATCGAGGGCGACGGTGGCGCCGACGAGGAACATCATGACCAGGGCGAGGAAGGTGCCCAGGGTGTTCAGTGAGGTGTAGAGGACGCCGCCGAGGGGCGAGGCGAGGTTCTTCCCGACGAGCCCGCCGGCGAGATCGGGGATCGGTCCGGTGGAGGGGAAGACCAGCGCCTGCAAACCGGCCAGTGCGCCGATGAGGACAAAGGCCCCGACCACGCGCAGGGCCAGGTGGCTGACCTTGGTCAGGAAGGCGGAGACGAAGAGGTGCAGACCCCAGAGGGCCAAAAGGGCCCAGGTCGCCCAGCCGAAGGTCGAGAAGAGCCAGTAGGCGGGGACGGCGCCAAGGGGCCCGCACCAGTTCATGGAGGGGTCGTTGTGCGGCACCTGCGACACCCCGGGCCAGTCGGCTGGGCTGAAGGAGATGCATGCCGCGAGCAAGAAGAGGAAGGCGATGAGCTGAAAGACCCAGGCGAGGTAGGTACCTACGCCGGCCTTGCTCTGGCGGCTGATGGGGGTTTGGAAGACGGCGACGTTGTTCGAAGAGGCTGAAAGTGCGCGGGACATCGTGCTGGAACTATCGGCCCTTGGGGCGGTGGCGGTCGAAAAAGACGGTGCCTGAGCGGGTTTGTGGCCGAACGCGGTGCAAACGGGAGGGAAAGCGTTGGGAAGTGAGGAAGTGGGGGGGGAAAAGACCTGAGAAGGGTGAGAGGGGGATGTGGCGTGGCTGTGCGTACGCTGTGGAGATGTCCGACCTTTGGGTCCAGAAGCGTCAGGCGGCTGTGCGGGCGGTTGAGCCGCTGGCGGCACGGATGCGCCCGCGGACGATCGAGGAGGTGGTGGGGCAGAGCCACATCCTCGGGCCGGGGAAGCTGCTTTCGCGGATGCTCAAGGCCGACGCGTTGTCGTCGTTGATCCTGCACGGCCCGCCCGGGACGGGCAAAACGACCCTCGCCCGGCTGATCGCGGGGACGACGGGTCGGGCATTTGAGCAGGAGAATGCCGCCGCGGTGGGGGTGGCGCGGATCCGCGAGATCATCACCCTCGCGGAGCGGCGGCTGGCCGACGGCGGGCGACGGACGGTGCTCTTCCTGGACGAGATCCACCGCTTCACCCGAGCGCAGCAGGACGTGCTGCTGGGCGATGTCGAGCGCGGGCTGATCACGCTCATCGGCGCCACGACGGAGAACCCGCTCTTTGCGGTGAACAGCGCGCTGGTGAGCCGGAGCACGCTCTTGAGGCTTGAGCCGTTGACGGTCGAGGAGATCAAAGCGGTGCTGCGCCGGGCGGTGGGTGATGTTGAGCGCGGCTACGGCTCGATGCGGCTGAAAGTCGATGACGACGCGCTGGAGCTCTGGGCCATCAAGAGCGACGGTGACGCTCGCCGGGCGCTGACGGCGCTGGAGGTCGCGGTGCTCAGCGGCGGCGCGGGCGATGGCGCACCCGAGCTGCACATCACGCGCCAGGTCGCGGAGGATTCGATCCAGCAGAAGGCCATCGCCTATGACCACACGGGCGACGGGCACTACGACACCATCAGCGCGTTCATCAAGAGCGTCCGCGGCAGCGACCCCGACGCGGCGCTCTACTGGCTTGCGCACATGCTCGAAGCGGGGGAAGACCCGCGATTCATCGCCAGACGCTTGGCGATCCTCGCCAGCGAGGACATCGGCAACGCCGACCCGCGCGGGATCATGGTCGCGGCTGCCGCGTGGGAACTCGTCGAACGCGTCGGCATGCCCGAGGCGCGCATCACCCTGGCGCAGTGCACGACGTATTTGGCGTTGAGTCCGAAGAGCAACGCGAGCTACTCGGCGATCGAGGCGGCGCTGGACGATGTTCGCAAAGGGCGCAGCGTCGCGGTCCCGAGTCATATCAAGGATCGCAACGTGCGCAAGGCGACGCAGAAGTCCGCCGGCGCGACGAAACCCAGCGAGGGGTACGAGTACACCCACGAAACCGGCATCCCCAGCGCGCTGCTCGGACGCGTGGGACAGCAGGATTATCTGGGCGTCTCGGCCCGCTACTACAACCCCACCGACCACGGCAACGAGAAACTCTTCAAGCAACGGCTCGAGGAAGCCCTGCGCCTGCGGGCGCAAGGGACGCCCGACGAGGAACGCTCAGTCGAGCTCGGCGGTGAGAGGGCCAACGAGAAGCCCCGCGAACGAGCCGAGGGCGGTGAGGCATGAGCGACGAAGGCATCAAACTTCGCAAAGACCAGCTCCGAAGCGACATGAAGCGCGCGCTGGAGGCGATGAGTCCCGCGGAGATCTCCAAGCGCTCGAACCTCGCCTGCGCGAACGTGCTGAGCATGGACGTCTTTCGCTCGGCGCGGACGGTGATGGTCTACGCCCCGCTGAAGCGCGAGCTGGATGTCACGCCGATCGCGGCGGCGTGGGCGATGGTCAGCGCTCGGCACAACCGCGGCAGCGATGCGGCAGACTGGACGCACCGCCTCTGCGTCCCCGCGCTGGATTGGACCACCAAGGGCATGAGCCCCGCGGCGATCACCGACTGGGACCAAGACCTCGTGCTCAACCGCATCGGGCTGCGCGAGCCGAGGGCGGATGTGATGCGGGTTGATCCCGCGACGCTCGACGTGGTGATCGTCCCCGGGCTTGCGTTCGATGCGCAGGGGCGACGCCTGGGGCGTGGCGGCGGGTTTTATGACCGCTTCCTGAGCACGCTGCCGAGCACGTGCATTACCATCGGCGTGGTCTTCGCGAATCAGATCGTCGACGAAGTGCCCACCGACGCGCACGACGCGCGCGTGCACGCGGTGGTGAGCGACGAGCGCGTCCATCGCGCACCGTGAAGTGTGATCGAGCGATTCAGAGCCGACGACTTCAGTCGTCGGTGACATTGGTGTTCTTTCTCTGGCGCGTGTGAACACACGGAATCGAACACACACAAAGAAAAACCGTCGACTGAAGTCGACGGCTCTGAGGGTTCTTCGCGAGTTCTCGTGATTGATTACTTGGGTTCATCTTTCTTCTGACCGGGCAAGAGGCCCTTGAAGCCTTCGCCGATCTTCTCGGCCGCCCCCTTGCCGATTTCGCCGGCCTTGTCGGCAACGCCCTTGCCCACTTCGCCGACCTTGTTGGCGACTTCCTTGCCGACTTCACCCACCGCCTTCGCCGCTCCGCTGGCGACGTTGATCCCCAGGTCCGACAGCGGCTTGAGCTGACCCAACCCGCCCTTGAGGTCGCCCACCAAGTCACCGGGGAGCAGCCCGCCGCCCTTGTCAACCGCGGCGGACAGCACCGCCTGGGTGATGATCGAGATGAGCTGGCCCATGGTCACGCCGCTGCCCGCGACGCCCGAACCGGTTTTGCCGACGTTGTCGAGGCTGATCTCATCGAGCGTGACGTTGGCGCTGGTGGCGTCGTTGAGCACCTGACCGACGGCGCCCGGCGCGCCGATGAGCTGCGCGCTGATCTTCACGTTGCGCACGCGGAGCTTGTTGATGACGAACTTCTTGCCCGAATCGCCCGCGGCGGGCTCGGTCTTGGTGCCGCCGCCGGCGCCTTGAAGCTTCGCGAGGTTGTCCATGATGACGCGGTAGTTCGCGCCGTCGGCGGTCTTCTCGAGGTTGAGCGTGAGGTTCTCGAGCGTCAGTTCGGGCAACTCGACGGTCTCTTTGTTCAGCGAGGCGAGGCTGACGGCGACCTTGGTCTGACCGAGGCCCATGAAGTCGGTGGTCTTGTACTTGCCCGGGGGGTTGGCGACGTTGAAGCCGCTCATGGCGAAGGTGCCCCCGAGGAGACTGATGTCGACGGACTTGACGGTGGTGGGAACGCCCAGGGCGTAGGTGCCGCCTTTTTCGATCCCGGCCTTGGCGATGGAGTTGATGAACATGAGCGCCACGACGACGCCGATGACCAGCAGCAGCGCCAAAGCCGCAACACCGATGACGAGTTTCTTGACGATCTTCATGGTGAAAACTCCCGGATGCCTTCCCCGCGTTTGATTCGCAAATCCTGCGGCGAACAGCGTAAGCGTATCACCCGATCCCGAAGCATGAAGGACCACGCAATGTTCGTCGATCCGTGGAAGGACGCGATTCAACGCGAAAACGCCGGTTCATGGTGTTGAGGGAAACTGTCTGAAGAGCGATTCAGAGCACTTTCAGTGCCACGCGTTTCTCAAGCTCGTCGGCGGGCTTGGCGACCAGGTCGTACCCGTCGCTGCCGACGACTTTGCAGGTGACGATCTCGCCCGAGGCCAGCTCGCGCTTGCTCTGCACGAAGGTCACCGCGTCGATCTGCGGCGCCTGCGACTTGGTGCGTCCCTGATACAGCCGCCCGCCCGCGCCCACGCCCGAGGTCGCCTTGCCCTTGCTGCGGAGTGACGCGTCGATGATGACGTCGACCTTCACCCCGGTGGTGGCGGGGTTGCGCTCGTCGAACTTCGCCGCCAGGGCGGCCTGACGCTCGAAGGCGATCTTCTGCTGAAGGGCCATGACCTCGCCGCGGCGGTGGGCCTTCACATCCGCCGGCACCGCGAGCTTGGGGTCCTGTTCCATCGTCCCCGCGACGGTCCCGGGCTCTTGCGAGTACTCAAAGACGCCCACGGCCTCGAACTTCTGCTGCTCGATGAACTCCAGCAGTTGACGGTGATCGTCGTCGGTTTCGCCCGGGAAGCCGCTGATGAACGTCGTGCGGATCGCGATCCCCGGCACGCGCTTGCGCAGACGCTCCATGAGAGCTTCCTGCTGCGATCGGCTCGTGTTCCGCTTCATCGCGCTGAGCATCGCGTCGCTGGCGTGCTGCAGCGGGATGTCGATATACGGCAAGACCCGCGGCGTATTGGCGATCGCGTCGATGCACTCGTCGCTGAAGTTCGTCGGATAGGCATACATCAGACGCACCCAGCCCTCGCCCGCGCCCGTTTCGTCGAAGGCTTTCGACACGGCCTTGAGCATGCCGGGCAACCCGACTCCCGCGTTCAGGCCCATGCCCAGGTCGTCGCCGTAGCTGGTGGTGTCCTGACCGATGAGGTGCAGTTCGACGGCGCCGTCGCTGATGAGCTCGCGGGCTTCGCCGGCGATGCGGTCGAGGGGCTTGGAGCGCATCTTGCCGCGGATGCTGGGGATGGTGCAGAAGGCGCAGTTCTGGTTGCACCCTTCGCTGATGCGGAGATAGGCGTAGTGCCGGGGCGTCAGGCGCAGGCGGGCGCTGTCGTCCTCGAAGTAGCCGATGCCCTTGCCGTCCTTGCCGTTGACGGTCAGCCCGGCGGTCTTCAGCCCGCGCTGGTCGGCCGCCACGAGCGCGTTGGCCGCGATCCAGTACTTGGGCTGGTCCGAGGCTTCCTGAGCGCTGGCAGCGCGCTTGCCGCGTTCGCGGTTCTGGGCCCCGCGCACGGCTTCGACGATCTTGTCGCGATCAAAGACCCCCACCATCGCGTCGATCCCCGGGACCCACTCGAGCATCTTGGCGCGGTGACGCTGCACCAGACACCCCGCAACGACGACCCGCTTGATCTGACCGGCTTCCTTGCGACGAACCGCGTCGCGGATGACCTCGAGCGATTCGTCCTTGCTGGCCTCAAGGAACCCGCAGGTGTTCACCACGATCGCGTCGACCTGCTCGCCCTGCTCCGCGGCGTCGTAGGCCACGGGCATGATGTCGTCGCTGGCGAGCAGCCCGAGCATTTTCTCGGAATCGACGAGGTTTTTCGGGCAGCCCAAGGAGACGAAGGCCACCGAATCGATGGACTCGTCCTTGGGGGCGGTTGCCCGCTTGCCGGTCGGTCGCGCGTGTGAGCCTGAACGCTGAGCCATGGGGTATACGCGGTTTTCAGGATCGAAACGAGGATGTACGAAAGTCGCTCGGTCCTGATGGACAACCGGGACGACCAACAGGCCGTCCCGGCGGAGATCTGAAAGTGGGCCTGGCTGGACTCGAACCAGCGACCTCACGCTTATCAAGCGTGCGCTCTAACCAACTGAGCTACAAGCCCGCGGACTTGACCCGGTGCGAAGGAGCCCTTTCGGGCGCTTTCGCGGGGCCTGAACGATACGCAGCGTGACCCCCGCGGGCAACGCCCCCACCCCGGTGGGGTTCATCAACCCCATGGAGATGTCGGCGGGAGGGTTTGCACCGATGGCAGGGGCTGTGCTCGCGCGGGCGATGGGGGGGAAGCCCTCGGGTACGCGTCCGAATTTGCAGCCTTTTTGCCCAATAACAACCGTGGACGGTGCGACCGGAACCCGCGTTGGTTCGGTGCGGGTTGCGGCGTGAAGTTGGGCAATCTGGGCGACGATTCGTTTGTGGACCGCTCGCGGGAATGGCTGCGGGGTGGTTGTGATGGGCTTGGGCCTGTTACGGGTCGCAGGGAAAAGCCGCCGCGGGGCGCGAGCGGCTTGGAACAGGTCGGTCGGGGCGCCTTTTCGAGGTTGCTCGGGCCCGCTTCTTTGGAAGGAACGCAATGATGTCCAACACCGCCGTGCAGCACAGCAAGTGGGCCGATAAGCGGATCTTCACCACCGGGGAGGCGGCGGAGATCTGCAAGGTCAGCCAGCAGACGATCATCCGTTGCTTTGACTCGGGTCGGCTGGGGGGCTTCCGCGTGCCGGGGAGCAAGTTCCGGCGGATCCCGCGTGCGGAGCTGATCAAGTTCATGCAGGCCAACGACATCCCCACCGACGTGCTGGAGGCGGTTGCCACCAAGCGCGTGCTGGTGGTCGACGACGACCCGGCGATCGTGGAACTCTTCCAGGACATGCTGGCGCGTGAAGGGCGCTGGAGCGTCCGCAGCGCCGGCACGGGGTACGAGGCGGGGATGCTCACCGAGAGCTTCAAGCCGCACGTGATCATCCTGGACTACATGCTCCCGGACATCAACGGCAACGTGGTGTGCAAGCGCATCCGCGAGAACCCCGAGCATGCGGAGACGAAGATCATCGTGGTTTCGGGCGTGGTGAACCAGGCGGAGATCGACGAGCTGCTGAAGGCGGGCGCCGACGACTTCGTCAAGAAGCCCTTCAACATCCAGCAGGTGCTGGGCAAGCTGCAAGCGATGGTCGGCGGAGTGGGGGGGATGGGGGCGTAAGCCGGGCGTGATGCCCGTCTGAGCGCTTCAGCACCGTCTCCCGCAGGCAAACGCGGACTTCGACATGACCCAGACCAGCACGATCAGCACGCTTGGTGATGCGACGCGGGTGTCGAGCGTCGGTGTGGCCGCGCCTGCGGGTGGTGCGCAGCCCGGCGCGGGCGATCGGGCGCGTCAGGTCGAGGCGGTGCTTGCTCAGCTTTCGGGCCTGCCGACGTTGTCGACCATCGCGGCGCGGGTGATGTCGCTGTCGTCGACGGACGACGCGAACTTTGACGAGATCATCCAGCTCATCGAGGCCGACCCGTCGCTCTCGGCGCGGATGCTCTCGATGTGTCGGCGTGCGGACGTGGCGGCGGCGCGATCGATCACCACCGTGCGACGCGCGGTGGTCCACCTGGGTCTAGAAGCGGTCCAATCCGCGGTGCTGAGTGTTGAGATCTACGAAGTCATGGGGCAGGCGGCGATTTCTCGCGAAAAGCGCGAGGCCATGACCACCGACGCTTCGGGCGCCGTCGGCTTCGACCGCGTTGGGTTCTGGCGCCGTGCGGTGGGTGTTGCGTGTGCGGCGGAGGAACTCGCGCGCCAGCACAAGAAACTTAAGGTCAAGCCCGACGAGGCCTTCACCGCGGGGCTGGTCAGCGATCTGGGCAAGCTCGCGCTCGACTGGGCCCTGCCCAAGTCGTACCGAAAGTGCGTCGAACTGGCGCACGTGCGCGGCTGGGAGCTTTCACAAGCAGAGCGGCAGGTGCTGGGCGTTGATCATCATCTGGCGGGCAAGCGGCTGGGTGAGATGTGGTCGCTGCCGCACGTGATGCAGGATTCGATGTGGCTGGGCGGGCAGGCGATCTCGGCGCTGCCCAACGTTGCTCACCGACTGACGATCGCGCTGGTGACGCTCGCCTCGGCGCTGTGCCGAAGGCTGCACATCGGGTGGAGCGGCAGCGCCGACACGCCGCCGACGCTTGCGCCGCTGTGCGCCGAGCTCGATCTCGAAGAGTCGCAGGTGATGGCGATTGCGCCGGGGCTGCACAAGGCCATCGCGGCGCGCTGCGCCGAGCTGGGGCTCGAAACCGCGGCACCGGAAACGCTCGTCGTCGAGTCCATTGCCTCGGCCAACCGCCAGCTCACGCGCCTGCACGAGCTTTGTCAGCAGCGCGTGCAGCACGGGCGCACGGGTCAGAAGATCATCGAATCCATCGCGTCGTTCACCGCATCGACCGCGGGCGTAGCGGGCAAGCGCGCCGATGAGGTGGTGCTTCAGATCGCGCGGTCGTTCACGGCGATTGCACGCTGGGCCAACACGCCCGCGGGTTTTTGTGCGGTGATCACGCAATCCCGCGAGGGTGAGCCCTGGCGTCTGTGGCAGTACGAGCCGGCGCGCGACGCGCTGATCTCGCCCGCGCCGGATGCGTCCGCACCTTCCAACGCCAGCGCGCCGCAACCAGCCAACGCCCCCACGCCCCCACGGGCGGTTGATTCGCTCGAGAACGTCCTTCGCCCGGGCTCGCTCGGCGGCACCATGAGCCTGATGAACTGGCTGCGCGAGAACATCGCGGGCGCTTCAAGCGCCGGTCCCGACGTGCGCACCCTCAGCGTGCTGCCCATGACGCTGGCGCCGGGGTCGAGCGCTGCGATCGTGCACGACTCGACGCTGCCCGAGTCGGTGCTCACGAGTTCTTCACGCGAGGCGCTCTTGAACACCTGGGCTCGCACGCTCGCGGCGGCGTTGCAAGCCGAGGGCTCGCGCCGATTGAGCGAAGAGCTCGCGCAGGCGGCGCGGCGCTTGAGCGAAACGCAGGCACAGCTCACCGAGGCGGAGAGCATGGCGCGTCTGGGCGAACTGGCCGCGGGCGCGGCCCACGAGATGAACAACCCGCTGACGGTCATCAGCGGGCGGGCGCAGGTGCTGGCGCAGCGCACGGTGGACTCCAAGGACCGCGCCGACGCGCAGCAGATCGCCGCTGCGGCCTTGCGGCTGAGTGATCTGGTCACGAGCATGCACCTGATCGCCAGGCCGCCGACACCCAACCGCCAACCCATCGCCGTGGGAGAGCTGATCTCGACGCTCGCGCGGCAGATCCGCAGCGCCGGTGCCGGCGCGAAGGAGCCCCCGGCGATCCGAGTCGAAGCGTCGGGCGTCCGTCAGAAGGCGATGCTCGATCCGAAACTCTTCGCGCGGGCCCTGGGCGAGGTGCTGGCGAACGCGCTGCAGAGCGAGCCCAAGACGGGCGTGACGATCCGCGCCAGCGTGGACGAGCTCGACGGGCGATTGCTGATCGAGGTGCGCGACGACGGGCAGGGCTTGAGTGATCACGCCCTCAAACACGCGTTCGACCCGTTCTTCTCAGAGAAGAAGGCCGGTCGGCGGTCGGGTCTTGGGCTGCCCATTGCGCGGTCGATCGTCCAACTTCACGGGGGTGAATTGTGGATGACTTCTGAACAAGGGGTGGGAACCAGTGTTTTTCTGGCTTTGAAAGGGTGGAAGGAAGAGCCAGAAGGGGCGGATCGCGCCGCGGCGTGAAGTGAGGCATGGGGATAACCGAAAGTTGATCTATCGACCCGCGAAGTGTTTCACGGGTGAACGACGAAGACAGGTACGCAGGCTGGTTGAAGGACGGGAATATGCACAGCGGTCCGTTCGATTCCGAGCTCCCCGGTCAAACCCGCAAGAACAAAGCCGACGCTGCTCAGCCGCGGGTGCTGATCGTTTCCACCAGTCCTGAGCGGCAGAGCGCGCTGACGCGTTCGATGCGTCACGACGGGCTGGACTGCACGCTGGCGCAGAGCACGGACGAGGCGCTGCACATCCTTGTCCCGCGTGAGCGCCCCGTCACCAGCGTCGCCCAGAACGACGGGTACGAGCTGGTGATCTACGACCTTGAACGCTGCAGCGCCCCGGCGATGCGGTTCGTCCGCGAGCTTGCGGACCTCGATGTCTCGACGGTGATCCTCTGCCCGCAGGTGAGCTTTGACGAAGCGGTGCAGGCGATGCGCGCCGGTGCCGCGGACATTGTCTCGGGCAACGTTCGCGGGCGTGAGGTGGTCAAGCGTGTGCGCACGGCGCTCAGCCAGCGTCGAGCCGCGTTGAATCAGCGTGCGACGATGAGCGACGACGGCGTGCCTTTGCTCGAAGATGTCGACCCCGAGGCGGCGCGGATCGCCTCGCGCGGGAAGCCCAACGGGTTGATCGCGGGGACCATCGGCCCGCGCCGCGGCGGCGCAAGCAACTCGAACGACATGGGCTCAACGCCCGCGCTCCCCAAGGCCAAGAAGATTAAGGATGCGCAGCTCGGCCCGCCCCCGACCGTGCAGGAGCAGGGTGCGCAGTTCGCCGCCACGATCCGCGGCGAGCTCGATGTCGAGAGCCTTCTGCGTCACGCGTTGGAGTTCGTCCTCGCCCACGCGGGCCCGACGAACGCCGCGGTCTTTCTGCCGGCCGCGAGCGGAGACTTCTCCCTCGGCGCGTACGTGAACTTCTCCTGCCCCAAGGACACCGTCGAAGTTCTGCTGGATCACTTGGCAAACGTCGCGGCGCCGAAGCTCGAGCAAACCGTCGGCGTGCTGAGCATGACCGACGACGCCTCGATCGAATCCCACGTCGGGCACGGCACGGACTGGCTCAACGGGCACAACGCCCTGGCCTTCTGCTGCCACCACGAGGGTGAATGTCTCGCGGTCTTCATGATCTTCCGCGAGCGCCACGCGCCGTTCCCCGCGCACATCCGCGAACTGCTCGGCGAGCTGTCGCGTCACTTCGGACAGCAGCTCGCACGCGTGGTGCGCATCCACCACCGCCACCTGCCCAAGGACAAGTGGGGCAAGCTGGGTGAGCCCGCCGACGGGTTCGATTCCAACGACGATCACGGCGATCTGGCGGCGTGATCGTGTATTCGGTGGCACGGCGTTCTGGTGGCACGGCTCTCCAGAGCCGTGCGCTGGATCCCCACGAAACCCATCACCTCAGTGCTCGTCCTGCGTCTCGGGCGCTTCGCGCGGTTTGTGCTTTCCTGCCGACAGCATGAGCACCGCGCCGCAGACGCCCACGATCCCGGCGATCCACTGTTCAGGGCTGAGTTGCTCGCGGAAGATGATCGCCGAGCCGACCGCGGTGAAGATCGGCTGGAGTTGAATGATGCCCATGCTCAGGCTCACGCCCAGCTTGCGGATGCTGGCGTAGTACGTCACGTGGCTGATGGCGATGCCGATGAACGCGGAGCTGATCAAGAGCGTCCACGCCCACGGGCCGAAGGACGTCAGCGGCTTGGTGAAGTCCAGCGGAGGTAGGCCATCGGGTACCAGCGCGGGGTCAACGCGCGGCATGATCCCCGCGATGCTGAGCATGCCGATGGCGGTGAACTGACAGATGACGCCGAAGCTGACGATGGGGGAGTAGGAGCTGACGAACTTGCGCACGCTCAGGCCATAGCCCGCGAAGAGCACCCCCGAGGTGAGCGCCACGGCGATGCCCACGCCCGACGAGCCCGTGACGTTCGTTGACGGCTTGAAGAGGATCAACCCCGACGAGCCCATGACCACCAGCGCGATGCCGATCCAGAACCGGGGCGAGCGCAGCGTTGACCGCTCGGTTGGGAAGAGCAGGTACGCCCCGAGCGTGACGAAGATGATCTGCACGCGGAAGACGAAGCTGAAGAACCCGGGCTCGAGCAGCGCGGGCCCGAGGGCGAAGGTGGTCTGCCCGAGGATGTTGAACGCCGTGGGAATGAGTGCGGCCTTCAGCAGCGCGTTGGGCAGGTTGCCCTTACGTCTGGCGACGATGAGGAAGGGAAGCCAGAAGAGCGCGGAGATCGCGTAGCGCCAGCCGTTGGCGCTGAACGGGTCGAGATGATGTTCAACCGAGAGCGCCCGCAGGAAAAGGGGCACACTGGCCCACGACAGCATCGTGACGACGATGAGCCCGATCCCCTGCGCCGGGCTCAGCCCGGTTGAGGAATTTGGTACAGACGACGAACTGTCGGAAGTACTCGAAGCGATAGCCCAAGCGTACGGCGTGCGTGTGGGCGGAGACGTTCTTCGCCTGGGGCTGTGGTCTTGCATCGCGGAGAAATGAAACGAGCCGCATTGCCTCGCAGCAACCCGGCTCGTTCCGCCTCGGCGTGTGCGCCATCAACCGGGCGGGGTCTGCCCGAACGTCGGGCAGGTGAACCGGTCGGCTTGCAGCGTGCCGACCGATCGACTGGGTATCCGCTGGTCAGCACGGGAACCGACCAGCGGACGTTCACCAATGTCTACCCGCGCGGGTGATCTTGCAGAAGACCTGCGTCCGATCGCACTTCCGGAGCGAAATCACGCCCGGACAGCGTCACGGAACAGATATCCTGTCTGTGTCGACGCGAAGCCCGTCGCCTCGTTCGCGTGCGAACGGTTCGGAGTTGATCCATGTTTCGAGTCGGTTCACAGCCAGCGCAGATCCGCACTGCTCGCACCGTGAGCGGTGGCTTTGCTCTTGTCGATGCGCTCGCGTGCGTAATCCTCGCGGGTGTGCTGGGTGCGACGGTCGGCGTGGGGGCGCTGCGTCAGGCTGGTGCCGCGGATCCGCTCGGCGCGCGTGAGCAGGCCTCGATGATGCGCGACGCGACCAGCCAGCGCGCGATGATCCAGGGGATGATCATCTGGGCGGGCTCGAACAAGGACGCGTACCCGCTGCCCTCGGATGTGGATCGCGCCGACACGACGGTTTCGCCCCTGGGACTGGCGAAGAACACCACCGCGAACATCTTTTCGCTCATGGTCTTCAACAACCTGCTGACGCCCGAGCAGCTCATCAGCGCGGTGGAGAACAACCCCAACATCCGCGAGTACAAGGGCTACGAGCTGGTGCTGCCCAAGAAGGCCGTGGACCCGGGCAAGGCGCTCTGGGACCCCGGCATGTCGGCGGACTTCACCGCGGGCCCCGCGAACATCAGCTTCGCGCACCTGGAACTCTCGACGAGTCGGCGGCAGCGATGGAAGGACACTTTCAGCGCCGAGAACGCGGTGATCTGCACGCGCGGGCCGCGGATTGTTTCGGTGCAGGCGGCGGACGAATCGACCGCGTCGCCGACCTTCGCGGACGAGAAGAGCAACACGTTCTTGATGTTCAAGCAGAAGAGCCGGGCGGGCAAGTGGTCGGGGTGCGTCGCCTTCGCCGACGGGCGTGTGGAGCTTGTTGAGAACCACTTCGCGCCTAAGCACAAGACCGTCACGGGCAAGACCTACGACGACAAGCAGAACACCAAACGCCCGGACATGGCCTTCTTTGACGAGCCGGACGATCCGATCAGCACGAACAACTTCTTCGGCATCTTCACCACCGCGGGCGAGAAGCCCTCGGACTTCAAGTCGATCTGGGATTGAGTTGAATCGCCCCGAAGCGGAAAAGAACGGAGACCTCCGATCGCTCAGCAACCACACCAGCCCCAGCAACCCGGCGGCAGCGAACCGACCAGTCCCGTCGAGCTGGTGCGCACGAACACGGAGTTCGAAGCCGCCGCGATCGCGGAGGCGCTGCGTGCGCAAGGGATCCAGGCACGCGTCCTCGGCGGCAACCTCGCGGGCATGCGCGCCGAGGCCCCGGCCCTGGCGAGTGTGATCGTCCGACGCATGGACCTGCCCCGCGCAACGGAAATCCTCCGCGCCGTGAAGGCCGATTCGATCGATATTGATTGGAACGAGGTCGATGTGGGCGACGAATCCCGCGCCGATCCGCCCGACTCGTGCATCCACTGCGGGTACAGCATCACCCACGTGCCCGACGACCGCCCCTGCCCCGAATGCGGCAAAGTCACACCCGCCGGTGCTCGACAGGACCGCCCGAAAGCCGCGAGCACCAATACACGCCCCACGGCACCGCACGAGCCCAGCACCATGGCCGAGCAGAGAAGCGACACGCCAAGATTCCACGGCGCGTGGGTTGTCTTGCTGATCATGCTGCTGGCGGCGCTGGCGATCGCGGGCAAGCTCGTGCTCTTCGGCGCAATGGACCGCGAGCGGGGCCCGACCCAGGCCGTGCCTTGAACGCTTGCCTCACGCCGGTTCAACGTGCGTCAGCACATCGCGAACGCGTGGCACGCGCTGCCGCACGGTCGCACGGACCTTGCCCCCGATGGCGTGCGCATCGCGGATGCTGATCGTCGCGTCCACGTGCAGGTGCATGTCCACCAGATACTTCGGCCCGCTCTTGCGCGCGAGCACCTTCTCAACCCCGCGAACGCCCTCGACCGACGACGCCACAGATCGGATCTCTTCCAGCAGATCGGGCGGGGCCGCGTCGAGCAGTTCGTGCAACGGGTCGTGAAGCAATCGCAGCGCGGTGTAGACGATGATCCCCGAGGCGACGATCGCCGCCACTTCGTCGGCATAAACCAACTGCGGCGAGCCGAACCACCCGGGGCCCCAGACCGCCAGCGTCACACCGACAAACGCCGCCACCGACGTGATCGCGTCGGCGCGGTGGTGCCAAGCGTCGGCGTGGGCCGCGTTGCTTTCCTCCATCTCCGCGATCCGCCCAACTACGCGGAAGAGCACTTCCTTCACCACCACCACGCCACCGAGCACGAAGAGTGTCCAGGCCTTGGGCGGGCCGTGGGGCGTGAGCATCTGCTGCGCCGATTCCACCGCGATGAACCCCGCCGCCACGAGCAGGAGCACGCACACGATGAGCGCGCTGACCGCCTCCGCCTTTCCGTGCCCGTACGGATGGTCCTCATCCGGGGGCTTACGCGCGATACGAATGCCCTGAAGCACAACGAGCGAACTGGCGGAGTCGGCGAACGACTCGATCGCGTCGGCGATGAGTGCCGAGGAGTTGCCCACGATCCCGCCGACGAGCTTGACCGTCGCGAGCCCAACGCTGGCCAAGAGCCCAACCAGCGTGATGCGCAGGGCTTTGCCTTGCTCGGGCGCGCTGGGGGGTGTCTCGTTGGGTTTGTTTGTCGCGTCGCTCACCACGCGGACGTTACCACAGCCAGTGGCCGACTTCCGACGAATGCGTTCCAAGGCACCGTCAACGAGATGATCTCCATGTCCGTGAAGGCTTGAAAACGCACGCTAAGTGGTCAAGAACGCCCCGGTGAGACCCCGCGATTTCGGGCATATTCGCATCATGTTCGTGTCAATACGATGCCATATTGGCCAATATGGGGGATATCAGTAAATTCCCTTTCCAATCCGTGGCGATTGTGTTAGCGTAGAACGAGAAGAGAGCGTGGTGGTTTGGGGGATTTGGACTCGTTGCGGGTGTGGGTGAACGGTCAGGGGTGAGAGGTTCTCGGGCGATGTGCCTGAGGAACACCGCCGCGGGCGTTTGCTCGGGGCGTGATTCACCAAGCGTTGCGAGGTGCATCATGGTTGAACCTTCTCAACAGCCCGATGGCCAGCCGTCGGCGGCGTCTTCTGCGCTGCCCAAGATCGACACCACCACCGATCTGCACGCACAGCCACCAAGGCAAGGGCTGCCCGGCAGTCAGTTCGAAGCGGTGGAGGCGTGCCCGTGCTGTTCGCCTGAGAAGTTCTTTGAATCGATCTATGAGTGCGCGGAGGGCGACCCCACGCGCGTCCCCTGGGCGGAGTGCCGACCCAACCCGTGCCTGGTCGAGTGGATGAACCGCGAGGCCTGCCAGCTTGTGCGCCCCGGTGCGCGGGCGGTTGTCATCGGCTGCGGCCTGGGCGACGATCTGCTCGAACTCATCCGGCGCGGGTACGACGCGGTGGGGATCGACGTTTCGCCCACCGCCATCCGCTGGGCCGCCCGAAGGCACTCGCAGCACGCCGAGCGGTTCATCGCGGCGGACCTGATGAACCTGCCGGCACGCTTGGTCGGGCGGTTCGATCTCGCGGTGGAGATCAGCACCATCCAATCGGTCCATCCGAGTCTGCGTCGCTTGATCGTCGGCGGGATTGCCCGCACGCTCACACCCCGCGGGACGGTGATGGTGCTGACGCGGACGCGCGACGAAGCCGACGAAATGGACATGCACGACGGGCCGCCCTGGCCTCTGACGCGCGGCGAGTTGACGGACTTGTTCTCCGCCGCCGGTTTGTGCCCGCACGGCGAGTTGCGACAAGTTCCCGACCCCAGACCCAGCAGCGATGACACCGAGCCTCGCGCATGGCTGATGGGCACGTTCGTGCGCTGCGGCTGAGTGATCTGCCCAAGACCTGAAAAACTCAACGCGTTGAACGCTTCCACAGCGACCAGACGAGCGCTGTGGTCAGCGTGCCGACGAGCGCGCCCGCGACAACGTCGCTGAGGTAGTGGTCACGGACGTGCAAGCGCCCGAGTGCGGTCTGATACGCCAGAAAAAGGGCGAGCACACCCACCAGCGGCGAGCGCAGGAAGATCAACGCCAGGGCCCACGCGCCCGCAAAGGCCACCGCGGCGTGCGATGAGGCGAGCCCAAGGTCCGAGGTGTCGAAGAACCACTTGAAGAACGGCGCGGGTGCTTCACCGGGTTTGGGGACCGGCGCGGACCAGTGCCAGGTGTACGCGTACGTGCTCGGCTCATTGATCGGCAATGACGGGTTGGCGGTGATCAGCGCGTCGGGCCTGCCTCTTCGTATCAGCAGCTTCAAGCCCTCAGCGAGCACGCCCGCAAGCCCCGCGCAGCCGACCAGAAAGAGCGGGATCGACAGCGGCGTGGAGGCGTTGCCAGCCGCGGGCTGGGCGCTGAAGCGCTCGGGATCGTTCCGGCGCGTGATGTTGATCAGCAGAAAGAGCAGCGACAAGACTGTCCACGTACCGATGTAGCCCATCAGGCGCGTCAGGCGGTGCCAATCCCGTCCTTCGACGAAACGTTTGTCCATCTCGGGCACGAGAGGAAGGTCGAAGGCGTGTGCCGCGATGAGAGCGATCAGCAGCAACAGCGCCGCGGGCAAGAGCCACGACTCGGGGTTGATCAGCCGCGGGCGACTCAGGCTGGTGTCGAACTCGCCGGGTTTCTCTCGGGGCGGTGGGGGGGGTGGGGTGTGGGAATAGCTCATGATTCGTGCCGTTGTGATTCGCGGCGTTCCAGCGTATCAGAGCTTCAGCAGGCTCATCACGATCTCGAAAGCGATCAGCAGGATGATGATCCACTCGAGGATTTCCATGCGTCGGTTGGTCTGGCGGTCGCTGGCTTTCTGGTAGAGGCTTTCGAGGATGTTGATTTTGCGGAGGACGCTGGTGTCCCAGTCGGGCAGGTGCAGGCGCCGGGCCGCGGACTGGTACACGCGGGCGAGGTACTGATCGCCGAGCAGTTTCAGGGCGTTGTTGATCCCCTCGAACATGAGCGCGCTGTCCATCTGCATCGCCGCCAGACGACGCAGGGCGCTGCGGCTGGTCAGCCCGCGGTTGAACAGCTCGCGCAGCTCGGACTCGCTGCGTTCCTGCGAGCCGGTCTTCCGCGCCGGTCGCGCGTCAGAGGGAAGCTGCGCCTCATACGCCGACTCGAGCATCGTGTCGAGACGGTCGTCCATGAAGCGCAGCTCCGCCAGCTCCATGTTCGCGTACTCGAGCACCGAGATGATGTCGTCGGCGTTCTCGCTGACGACGATCGCCGCGTTCCAGTCGATGTGCGTCACGTCGCGGTCGCTGTAGCTCAGCGCGCCCGCGAGGGCTTCCTCGGTCTGCTGGTCGGACAGGTTCTGTCCCTCGGCGCGAAGGATCCGCGCCAGAAAGCGGTTCAGCTCGATGGAGTTCGTCGCCGGCGGCAGGCCCTCGCCCTTGCGGACGTGGTAGATGACGTAGTCCTCAACGATCGGCGCGAAGAGCGGGCGGCGTACGGCGGCGTTGATAGCGTGGAGCGTTTCCTCCGCCGCGAGTTTCGAGGCGAGCTGCAGCGGTTGGTTTTCGTAGAGCGTCTCGGCGAGTTTGAGCCAGCGGCCGGGGGTGGCGGGGATGGGCAGGCGGTAGGTGACCGCGACACCTCCAAAGTCGTAGAGGGTCAGTTCGACGACCGGCTCGGTGTTGAAGCCGAGCCCGAGGTCGATCGGTTGGGCGGGGCGTTCGACGCGGAGGGGTTCGGGCCTGAACTCGAAGTGTTCCGGGGCGCGCGGGCCGTCGCGTCCTTGCACGCGGAGGCTTTCGCGGTCGATTTTGCGGTCGGGGGTGCTGAGCAGGTGCTGGGCGCGGTCGAGGTCGATGGCGAGCCCGACGTCGTAGGCGAAGCTGATCAGGGCGACGCCGTCGTCGATGCGGATGGGCGGGAAAGAGGTGTGGGCGGCGGGTTGAGGAAGCGAGGGAGTTGCCACGAGTGACCGTATGGCCGACGAACGACCCGTGTTGATGGGAATGATGATTGGTATTTGATTGGTATCTCAATGAACAAAAGACCGATAACCGGGGTTTCCCGGGGGCTGCGACGGGATGCGGGGGAGCCATATACTGGAGATTGACCCACAAACCAGCGGGCGATGCCGGGAGACCGGAGAAAGCCTGCGGAAGGAGTGCGCGTGGAAGCCTACGAACGACTGAAGAGCCTGGTTGCGGAGGCGGCGGTGGACGTGATGAAGGGTGCCGGGGGGAACAAAGCCGCGAAGGTGCGGGCGCGGAAGAAGATGCAGGAAATCAAGCAAGCGGCCCAGGACGTGCGCGAGGCGTTGCTCGCGGGCGAAGCGGGCGATGGTGCCGAGGGAGGCGAAGAGAAGGCCTGATGGTTGGATCGAACCCGGTTTTTTCGATCAAACCCTCGGGCACCTCGGATCCCAGGGGCCGACGGACGGTCGGAACCGGTTTTTTCGTGGGGCTTTCGATATGAGCAGCGGCGAGGCGACACAGACGCAGACGCGCCCGGTCGTGGACGGGTCGGCGTCACCTCGCGCGGGCGAAGCCCGGCGTGGGATTCTCTTTGACCTGTCGGCGATCGATCTTTCGAAAGACCGCTTCGACCGCGAGGCGATCGGGCGGCGGAATCCTCACCGCGGGGATATGGCCCTGCTGGACGCGGTTTTGTGGACCAGCGACGACTTCAAGCGTGGCGTGGGGGTCTGGCGCGTGAAGGGGACGGAGTTCTGGGTTCCGGGGCATTTCCCGGGCAAGCCCATGCTGCCGGGCGTTTTGCAGGTTGAAGCCGGGGCGCAGATGAGCGTGTTTCTGTACAACTCGCGGTTCGTGCGCCCGAAGCTCGCGGCCTTTACGCATATCGAGGAATGCAGCTTCCGCGGGCAGGTGCAGCCCGGGGACCATCTGCTGATCCTGGCGGACGAGATCAAGTGCTCGGAGAAGCGGTTTCACAGCCGAATCCAGGGTGTGGTGGGGAATCGGGTGACGTTCGAGGCGACCATCACGGGGATCGCGCTGGGCGAAGCCCAGATGGACGCGTGATGACGCGTGCGGAAGCGTGCGGGCTGAGCGAAGGGGAGGTGTGCAGTGCGGGTGTATCTGGTTCGTCACGGAAAAGCACAGCGGCCGGAAGAGGCGGCGGGCGATGATGTGCGCGCACTGGTGGGCCTTGGACAGACGCAGGCGCGCTGGCTGGGGGCGAGCATCGCCCGGCTGATCGAGCTCGACGGCACGGCGGCGAAGCCCGCCCTCGTGAGCAGCAGCCCGATCGTCCGCGCGCGACAAACCGCGGAGATCATCGCGGAAGGGCTCGGACTCACGATGGAGCTTTCGGGGAAGCTGTCGACCGCGTGCGGGTTGACCGAGCTGTTCGATGAGCTGGACTATCGGGTTCAGCAGGCACGCGAGCTGGGCGGGGCGGTGATGCTGGTTGGGCACAACCCGACGATGGAAGACGCCGGGGCGCGGCTGCTGGGGAAGGCGGGGCTGTCGATGGGGACGGGCGAGGCGCTGGTGATCGAACTGCCCGGCGATTGGGCGGGTGAGGTTGGGGCGGGGCGGTTGGTTGCCCATCTGGCGATGGAGCGGTGAGCGGGGACGTCGGGCTCGCGGGCGGGATCAACCGCGCGGGCTTCTCGGACGTATAGAGGGGTGCTGGAGTGACCGATAAATGTGGTGGCGGCGAGGCTCGGCGCGTGGTCGTTCGGGCGGTTGTGTGCGCGGGTTGGGAAAGCTCGAATCTCAAAGCTCAGAACTCAAAGCTCAGAACTCAAAGCGCGGAAAACAAGGCTTGATGCGAACTCGATGTGTGCTGGGTGTTGGTGGTGGGCGGTGAATCTGGCCGCGGATGCGGCGGAGGCGACGGCATATGGGCGGCGCACCACGGACGGAGCTCTCGGCGGAACTGCTGCGGACGATGCACGCCATTCGCGACAAGGCGGTGGAGTATGGGCTGGACTTTTACGAGGTGATCTTCGAGGTTCTGCCGTTTGATGTGATGAATCAGATCGCCGCGTACGGCGGGTTCCCGGTGCGGTATCCGCACTGGCGGTGGGGGATGGAGTACGAGAAGCTCAGCAAGCGCGACGCGTACGGGTTGGGGCGGATTTACGAGATGGTGATCAACACCGACCCGGTGTACGCGTACCTGCAGGAGAGCAACAGCGTCACGGATCAGAAGCTCGTGATGGCGCACGTTTTCGGGCACGCGGACTTCTTCAAGAACAACGCGTGGTTCCGCATGACCAACCGCAAGATGCTCGACGAGATGGCGAACCACGCCACGCGGATCCGGCGGCACATCGATCGGCACGGGCAGGAGCGCGTCGAGCGGTTCATCGATACGTGCCAGAGCATCGAGTCGCTGATCGATACGCACGGGCAGTTTGTGCAGCGTGCGACGGGCGAGGATGATGCGCGGCCTTTTGTTCCTGAACGGCTGCGATCGAAGGACTACATGGACCCGTTCGTGAACCCGCGATCGGAGATCGATCGTCAGCGGCGCGAGCACGAGCAGCGGGCGATGGCGGCGCGCGGGCGCGTGCCCGACCGGCCCACGCGCGACGTGCTGGCGTTTCTCACGCGGCATGCGCCGCTGGAGGAGTGGCAGCGGGACGTGTTGTCGATCGTGCGGGAGGAGGCGTACTACTTTGTGCCGCAGGCGATGACGAAGATCATGAACGAGGGGTGGGCGAGCTATTGGCACAGCAAGCTGATGACGCACCATTTCTGCGGGGCGGACGAGGTGGTGCACTATTGCGACCAGCACTCGGGGGTGATCCACATGCCCGCGGGCGGGTTCAACCCGTACAAGATCGGCATCGAGCTGTGGCGCGACATCGAGCGGCGGTGGGACACGGGTCAGCACGGGCCGGCGTGGGAAGCGCTCGACGGCGTGGGGGAGAAGCAGCGGTACAACGACAAGAGCGATGCGGGGCGGGAGAAGATTTTTCAGGTGCGGAAGATCTACAACGACGTGATGTTTGTCGACGAGTTTTTGACGGAGGAGTTTGCCGAGCGGCTGCGGATGTATCAGACGCGGACGGACGGGCAGACGGGGGAGACGCGGATTGCGAGCCGGGAGTTTGCGAAGGTCAAGCAGACGCTGCTGCACTATCTGACGAACCGCGGCGAGCCGTTTATCTATGTGGTGGACGGGAACTACCTCAACCGCGGGGAGCTGTATCTGGCGCACCAGTGGTCGGGGCTTGAGGTTGATGGTGCCCGCGCGGGGCAGGTGCTCGGGGCCCTGCGCGAGCTGTGGGGCAGGCCTGTGCACTTGCAGATGCGGTACCGCGATGAGATGCACCTGTTCACGGTGGATGAGGTGGGCGGGGCGGTGAAGTCTGAGCGGATCGGCGACGACACGCCCAAGCCGGCGGCGATGGTGGCGTGAGTCGTGAGCGCGAACGCGAACTTGAAGTGGCAAAGTGGCAAAGTGGCGTAGCCGCATAGCGGCGAGTCAAGGGCGCGTATCGCCACTTGACCACTCGACCACTTCTTCCTTCTGCTGACGGTCACGGCGGCCCTGGCATCGTGCTAACCTATGTTCGCGATGCGGATTGCGCGCCCCTCGACACTCTGGCGGTTCCTTTCAGGCGAGCTGTGGAAGCTGTTGTTCGTCACGGCGCTCGTGATGGTCGTGGTCTTTTCGTTCGCGCTGGCGATCAAGCCGCTGGCGGACGGGCGGATATCGTCGCTGGATGCGCTCTGGCTGATGGCGCTGGCGGCGGTTCCGATGCTGCAGTACGCGCTGCCCTTTGCCGCGGGGTTTGCCGCGACGCTGAGCTATCACCGCATGGCGCAGGACAACGAGCTGACGGCGGTCTATGCGGGGGGCATGTCGCATCGGGCGGTGCTGGTGCCCGCGATGATCAGCGGGGCGGTGCTGTCGGTGGCGCTGCTGCTGATGGCGGATCAGGCGATGCCGCGGTTCTGGCGCAAGATCCAGGAGATCGTGACGAACGATTTCACGCGGCTGATCTCCAGCAGCATCGCGCGGGGGCAGAGCTTGGTTGCCCCCGACGGAAGGCGGGTGCTGTATGCCGACAAGCTCATCGAGCGCGAGGTCGATCCGGTGGCGGCCTCCGCGGGCGCGGTGAAGCACTTCACGCTGCTGGGCGTGGTGGTCATCGAGCGGAAGATCGGCACCGGGCTGGCGTGGCAGGCGAGCGCGGCCCGCGCGTCGGTGACGGTCTACCGCGGCGGCGACGATCAGGAAAGCGAAGAACGCGGACGCTCGCTGACGGTGGTGATGCGCCTGGCGGATTCCGTCGGCGGCAAGAAAGGTGGCACAACCGGACAGGCGGGCGAAAGCACGCTGAGCTTCGTTGTGCCCAGCGAATGGCGCGAAGATCCGAAGTTCTTCTCCTTCGCGGAGATGGCCAAGGCGCTGAACGATCCGCGGCGGCTGAGCGATGCGGCGGCGTTGCACCGCGGTGTGGCGTCGATGCTCGCGGAGCGGTCGGCGGCGGACCGGCTGCGTGCGACGCTGGAGCGTGACGGGCGCGCGACGATGAGCGATCTTTCGGGGCGTACGGTGACGATCCGGGCGGCGGGGCTGGCGAGGGTGCCGGGGATCGCTTCGGGGGCGCTCAGCGAGGGCGTGACGAGCGCAACGCCCACGGCGAAGGACGGCTTCGCATTGATCGCGAAGGGCGGCTGGATCGAGGCGCGGACGACGCTGGAGGACGGTCGCGTGCGGACGCAGCGCTCGCGCAGGGCCTGGGCGAGTGTGCCGCCGGCGTTGGAGGGCGAGGCGAGCCTGCTGTCGATCCGCATGCAGGAAGTCACGACCTTCGGCGGCGCGGATGGCGAGACAACGACGACCAACGAGCGCGAGGTTGGGAATGAAGAAGGCGCGGTCGCGGGGGTGATCAAGGAATACGAGATCCCGAACCTGCGGCTGAGCGACGATCCGCTGCCGGGTCTTGTGGCGATGAGCAGCGAGGAGCTGCGCGCCAAGACGCGGCAGCGGCTATCGAGCGAGCCGCAGGACAAGTCGCTGGCCTCGGCGCTCGCGCGGTATGACAGCGCGGTGATCAACGGCGAGCGCGAGGTGCTCAGCAAGCTGCACGAGCGGATCGCCGCGGCGATGGTCAGCGGGCTGATGGTGGTGCTCGGCGCGGTGATGGGGATGAGGCTGGGGAGCAGCTACCCGCTGGCGGTGTATCTGTGGAGTTTTCTGCCGGCGTTGGGGGCGGTGTTGTTGATCAGCGGCGGGCAGCGTGCGATGGCGGCGTGGGGCGCGCCGGGGCTGGTGATCATTTATGGCGGGGCGATCGCGATGGGGCTGCTGACCTTCGCGCAGTACCGGGCGCTGAAGTGGACGTGAGCTGGGCGTGGTGAGGTTTGGGCGGTGGCGTAAACCAAGAAGATGAAGCCGATGACGACGCCCAGCGCGAACTTTGCGAGTGATCATGCCGAGGATCGCGCGGGCGACGGGATCGGCGCGATGGTTCGGGTGCTTCGCCCGGCGCTGATCCTCATCGCGGCGGTGTTGATCGTGCGGTCCGTGTACCTGTTTCTCGCTTGCCCGTACGACCTGAGCGAGGACGAGGCGTTCTATTGGGATTGGTCGCGCAACCTGGCGTGGAGCTACAACACCAAAGGCCCCGGGATCGCGTGGAGTATTCGAGTTGCCACCGAGGTGCTGGGCACGAGCATGGCCTCGGTGCGGATGGTCGCGGTGGTCAGTTCGGCTGTGTGCATGTTCGCGGTTGCGTGCATGGCCGTGCGGGTCGCGCGGCTTGGCGGGTTGAGTGCGCCGACGCAGGCACGCGCGGGATTGATCGGTGCGGGGTTGATGGTGCTGATGCCCGGGTTGCAGGTGACGGGGCTGATCTCGACGATCGATGGGCCGTATTGCGCGTGCTGGGCGGTGGCGGCGGCGCTGGCGCTGCGTGGTCTGAGCGAAGAGCGTGCGAGGTGGACGTGGATCGCCTTCGGCGCCGTGGTGGGTGCGGGGTTCCTGTTCAAGTACACGATGCTCATGCTGCTGGTGGGCGTGCTGCTGGCGGTGGTG
>JAVTWO010000090.1:0-61215 GCA_032229765.1 Phycisphaerales bacterium
CCGGGATGGGGTACTGCTCTTTGTTGCTGCCGGCCCAGGTGATCATCGACTGACCGATGCCGCGGATCTGGGTGGCGTCTTTAAGCTGGTTCGAGCTTTCGCGGGCTCTGGAGACGGGGTTCGCGACCATCGCGATGCTGCCCAACGCGCCGGCGATGACCACGAGGGCCAAGGCATCGAGCATCGCGAAGGCGTGGGGATGGCGGTGGCGTGTGTGGGTGTTGATTCGCATGGTTTGATTCCGAGGATTGCGTGTGGATGCGGCTCGGTCGAAGGGCTTACGCGTGGTGGTCAACTCCGCGCAGTGTACAACAGGACGACACCGCGGCGGTTTGAACATGCGGTTGGAATGTGTGAAATCGATCAGCCCGTGCCGTACATCCGGTCCCCCGCGTCGCCTAGGCCCGGCATGATGTAGCCCTTGTCGTTGAGTTGACGATCCAGGGCGGCGGCGTAGATCATCACTTCCGGATGGTCGTTCTTGATCCGCTGCACACCCTCGGGCGAGGCGACGAGGCAGATCATGCGCAGGTCCTTCGCGCCGGCTTCACGCAGGATCGAAAGGGCGGCCGAGGCGCTGCCCCCGGTGGCGAGCATCGGATCGACGAGCACGACAGGACCGGCGTCGAGGTCCTTGGGCAAGCGCTTGAGGTAGACCGTGGGCTTCAGCGTGCGCTCGTCGCGAACCAAACCCAGGTGCCCCACGCGGGCCTCGGGCATCATCTCGAGGATTCCCTCGGCCATCGCCAACCCGCTGCGAAGGACCGGCACGACGGTGATGGTGCCGACAAGGCGATGACCCTGCGTCAGCTCGACAGGGGTCTGCACGGGGACCGAGCGCGTCGGGAAGGTGCGGGTGACTTCATAACACATGAGCCCGGCGATCTGGTAGAGCAGGGCGCGGAACGGTCGATAACTGGTGGCGAAGTCACGGATGTGCGTGAGCTTGTGCTGGATCAGCGGGTGATTAAAGACGACGAGATTGGGAAATGCGGAGACGTCGGCCATGCTGCGAGTGTAAAGCGTTTGTGGCGGCGTGTGAAGTCTGGTTGGTCGGTGGATGATCGGTGCGGAAGGGGCGGTTGTCGCTCGCGGCGCGGAGGCAATCCGTGGCATGGTTGCTCGTTCAGCCGGTGATTCACACTCTGGGGAGCTTGATAATGATTCGCTTCAATCGTTCGGCTGGATCGTTCGCCTTCAGCACGTCGCGGCTGGCGGTGGTGATGGCCCTTGCGGGTGGTGTGCTGTGCGTGAGTTCGGCCGCGCTTGGTCAGAACGGGCGGCTGCGCGACCGTATCGCCGAGCGCATGGGGCAGAAGCAAGATCAGAAGCAAGATCAGAAGCAGGAACAAGGCGCGGAAGGTGATGTGAAGATCGGCGAGGCGACGGTGGCGGCGGGTGTGAGCGCTGAGCAGCGGAAACTCTTCGACACCTCGGCGGACTATTCCGCGAAGCTTGCCGGGCGCGCGGTGCTGGTGCAGCACAAGGGGCAGACGCTCTATCAGCGGTACGACAACAACTGGAGGGCGGAGATGCCGCACCCGTTGGCGTCGGGGACGAAGAGCTTCACGGGCGTGGCGGCGATGATCGCGGTGCAGGAAGGTTTGCTGACGCTCGACGAGAAGGCGTGCCTGACCATCAGCGAATGGAAAGACGATCCGGTGAAGAGCCAGATCACCGTTCGGCACCTGCTCACGCTTTCGAGCGGGATTCAGCCCGATTCCAACCCCGGCGCACGCAAGGGCAGTGCGTTGTTGGGCGATGGTGGCAAGCCGGGCTTCGCGGGAGCGATCGACCGAACCGGGCGCGACGATTGGTTCGGGCAAGCGGTCGCGGCACCGATGACGGGCAAGCCCGGGGAGCAGTTCGCCTATGGCGGCAACCACTACTACGCCTTCGGCGAGCTGCTGCAACGCAAGCTCAAGGCGAAGGGATACAAGGGCACGGTGTGGGATTGGTACGCCGAGAAGATCTTCAATCCCATCGGCATGAAGGTCGGCTTCGTGGGCAAAGACAAGAAGGGCAACGCCAACCTCCCCGGCGGCTGCGGGCTCTCGGCGCGCGAGTGGGTGAAGTTCGGGCAGCTCATGCTCAACCAGGGTTCATGGACCAACGAGAAAGGTGAGAAGGTCACCATCATCAAGCCCGAGTTGCTGGCGGAGTGCTTCAAGAGCAGCGAGCACAACCCCAACTATGGGCTGACGTGGTGGCTGCTCCGCGGCGGCGACACGACCTCGTCGGTCGCCGACGGCATCGGACGTGAGGGGCTGTCGGAGGCGCTCAAGCGGCGGAACTTTGATCAGCAGGCCAAGCCGATCACGACGGCGGATGGGAAACCGGTGGAGGTGTATATGGCCGCGGGATTGGGGAAGCAGCGGCTGTACGTGCTGCCGCAGTTTGAGCTGGTGGTGGTGCGGTTTGCGGAGAATACCTCGGCGGGGGCGAAGTTCGACAACCGGGCGTTTCTGGAACCGATCCTGAAGGCGGTGGCGCCGGAGGCCTTTGTTGAGAAGAAGACCGGCGAAGGCGAGAAGAAGAAGTAGTCTTCGTCGCTTCGTCTGCGAGTGTGCGGTGGTTTGAGAAAGACCAAAGCACCCTCGACTGAAGTCGAGGGCTCTGGGGGTGCGGTGCGCTCGCGATGACGGATTACTCGTTGATGCCCAGATCGCGCTTGGTGAAGAGCGCGTCGAAGCGCAGGTCGGCCTTCTCGACGTTCTCGCGTGCGCCCTGCAGGCGGTCGATGGTGGCGATGACGCCCAGCACGTTCGCGCCGGCTTCGCGGAGGACCTTGACGGCTTCGAGGGCCTGCCCGCCGGTGGTGGCGACGTCTTCGACGAAGACGACCGGGTCGCCTTTTTCGAGTTTGCCTTCGAGCTGCTTGGCGGTGCCGTAGTCTTTCTTGGCGTTGCGAACGAAGATCGACGGCAGGCCCGTTGCGAGCGAAGCGACGGTGACGAGCGGGATGCCACCAAGCTCGGCCCCCGCGAGTCGCGTGGGCGCGATGCCGGCCTGTCGGCCCATCTGCTCGATGCGTTCAGCGAAAAGCGTGCTCAGCGGCTTCAGCACCTCGGGGCGGGTCGAGAAGAGGTACTTGTCGACGTAGTAGTTGGAGATCTGCCCAGAGCGAAGCGTGAACGTCCCGCGGAGGACGCAGGCGTCGGCGATGAGCTTGGCGAGGTGGGTTCGGTCGGTGCTCATGGTCGGAGGTGTAAAGCGAGCGGCGAGATGCCGGGCGTGACGGGCGGGTTACTTCTCTTCGGAGACGTTGCCGTGCGGGTCCCAGTCTTCGGGGACGATGGAGTTGGCGGGGAGATCGGGGGAGCCGACGGGGAACTGGCGGATGCTCGTGACGGTCCAAGGCCCGCGGAGCCCGCGAAGGTTGACGCTCACGCCCTGGTACAGCGGGTTGGTGGGCTGATCGGGGAGGGTCAGCACGGGGCGGATGATGTCCACGGTGGCCGAGCCGCCGCGGACGATGATGCGCGAGACGTGGTAGACGGGGAGTGATTTGGAGCTTTCGGTCAGTGCGCGGGCGTGGGGGGAGCTGTCCTGAATGATGCGTGTGACCGATTCCTTGTTCATTGGCGCGGGGAGGTTGACCGCGAAGGGCTCGGTTGAGATTTCGCCCAGCGTGCGGACGGGCGTGGGCGGGAAGCGCCGCACGGTATACTCAAGAGCCGCCGTCACAACCTGCGGCACCGGGGGGTTGTTCACCGAGTTGGAGATCGAATCGCCCGGGATCTCCGGATAGTTCACCAGGCCCGCCGTCGGACACCCGGGCAAGGCCAGCAGCGACCCGGCGAGCATGACGGCGGCGAAGACGCCGCGAAGACGCCGACGAGCGGCATGACCGTTGGGCTGGGCAAGCTGGAGAGACTGGGCAGAAAGAACGTCGTTGGCAGAACGTGTGCTCACGTGTGGACTCCGCGGTGGTCAGGGATCTGATCGACCTTCGCTGTCGGAGTTTATGCCGGCGGGTTGATGATCGCGGGTTCAACGCCCCCAAGGCCCGTGCACCGCCCACGCGCGGACTAGCATTCATCCCACCTCCGCCCCCGGGTCGCACGCGCCGCGGCGATCACCGTCCATCGAGGACCAAACACGCCCTCGCACCCGACGGTTCCTTCTTTTCACGAGCCGAAACACCATGGGCAGCACGCGCGCCGATCGATCCGCAACGGGTGCAGGGACGTCCAAGCCACGCCGCTCACGCACGGGGGGCAAAGTGGCCTCGGTTTCGCCTTCCGCCTCCTCCACCCCCCCAACCCCCGCCTACGCCGCAACCAACGGCCAGAAACGCGTCGTCGTCGGGATCTCCGGCGCGAGCGGCGCCGCGTACGCCACGCGACTGGTCGAGCAGCTCATGCTGCTGGGGCACGAGGTACACCTGGTCGCAACCGAATACGGGCGGCAGCTTCTGCACGACGAACTGAACATCACCCGCCTTGATCTGCCCGAGCTGTGCCCGAGCCTGAAACAGGACGTGCCCGCGGCGGAGCTCAAGCAGATGCAGAGCCGGTACTTCGTGCACCCGCATAAGGACGTCGGCGCGGTGATCGCCTCGGGCTCGTTCCATCACGACGGCATGGTGGTCATCCCGTGCTCGAGCACCGCCCTTGGATACATCGCCACCGGCTCAGGCAGCAACCTGCTGGCGCGGGCGGCGATGGTGACGCTGAAGGAACGCCGAACGCTCGTGCTCGTGCACCGCGAATCGCCCCTGAGCCTGATCGATATTGAGAACATGCGTCAGGTGACGCTCGCGGGCGGGATCGTCGCGCCGGCGAACCCGGGGTTCTATCTGCTGCCGCAGAGCATCGACGAGATCGTTGATTTCGTCGTGGGCAAGTGCCTTGATCTGCTGAAGATCGAGCACAGGCTGAAGGTGCGCTGGGCCGACCGCAAGGCGGAGATCAAGCGCGGCCGCGGCGGCGGACCCGACAGCACCGGCGGCTGATGCCACTGGCGAACGGCATTACTTCGAGGGCGTCCACGCAAAGGTGTGATACACGCTCGTCACGCGCCCGTCGGGGTGAAGATCGACCACCGCGTACCCCGGATCGGCCCGCGCCGGCCGGAGTTCCACCGGCACATCGCCCTGCCGGAAGCGCCTCGTCATGAACTCGCGATTCGCGGCAAAGTCGCGCCACCACATGCCGCAGACCGCGCCGGAACAGAAGAAGTCGATCCCGAGGTATCGCAGGTGCTCAACGATGTGGATGTGCCCGCTGAGGCAGGCCTTCACGTGCGGGTGCTTCTGGAAGAGCCGCAGCAGGCGGTGCGCGTCCATCATCATCGCGCCGATGCCGATGTGGAACCCCTCGCGCCGCGGGCCGGGCTCTGGTGGTTTGCGTGCGTCGCAGTCGATCATCCCCATGCTGAGGATCGGGATGTGCGAGACGATGAGCGTGAAGCGCCCGGGCGCAACGCTGGCGAGGTCGTTCTCCAGCCAGGCGAACTGTTCGTCGTCGAGCCCGCCCTGATAGCCATCAAGGTACGGCTGCACCGAATCGAGAATGACGATGTGCCATGGGCCCTGGTCGAAGCTGCCGTAGGTGCGCTGCTTGTTGACCATCTGCATCCACCACTTTTTCCCCCAGAGGGGTTCGCTGCCGGTGGTTTTGCTTTTCTCTTTGCCCCAGCCCCAGATGTCGTGGTTGCCGATGCAGTGCTCGACGGGGCCTTTCCATTCGTCCTTGAGGACGCGTTGGAAGAGCGACCAGTACTCGCTGGTGCGTTCCTTGGTCTGGTCCATGGCGTCCATGAGCAGGTCGCCGCCGGTGATGAGGAGCTGCGCGTCGGGGGCGGTCTGGCGCACGTGGCGCAGGGCGGTGCGGGTGCCCTGCTCGGCGTTGTGCTCGGGCTTGATGTGGATATCGGTGAAGTGCACGAGACGGAAAGCCCCGCTCGGACGCGGGCCGGCGAGCGGCGCGCCCGTCAGCGGCAGCGTCTCGCGCTCGTCCAGGTGGATCAGTCGGGTCTTGCACCCTGTCAGCGAGCCCGCCGCCGCCATCAGCGCGCCCACGCCGCCGATTCGCAGCAGATCACGCCGCGACCATTCCGCTCCATCAACCATCGGCGGCAAGGCGCTCGCGCCCTCGCTGTTACCAGCTTTGGTGGTGGCGGCAATATCGCGAGAGTTGAAACGCTGGTCGCTCATCGTCGGCTCGGTGTGCTCGTGGCTCATGCGTACAGCCTACCGCGCCGGTGGCGGACTCCTCAACCGCTTGCCTTCGATTTCCACGATCTCGTGCTCGGGCTTACCGAACCTTGACACCCAGTTGCCAGCACAGGAACGTGTGCACGTCGACCGTCTGGGCGATGCGCTCGTTCAGGGGCGTGCCCATGCCGTGCCCGCTGTCGAAGCTCGTCCGCAGCAGCACCGGGCGCGGGTCCGTCACCACCGAAGCCGCCTCTTGCAACCTCGCGGCGAACTTCCGCGACTGCATCGCGTCCACACGCGGGTCGTTCATCCCCGTCAGCAGCAGCGTCGCGAGGTACCGCGCGTTGATCACGTTGTGATAGGGCGAGTACGCGTACAAGGCCTTGAACTGCTCTGGGTCCTTCACGGTGCCAAACTCGGGCACGTTGAAGGCGCCGTTGGGCGAAAGCTCAACGCGGAGCATGTCGTAGATCCCCACGTGCCCGACCACCGCGCGGACGAGGTCCGGGCGCTGCACGAGCGTGGCGCCAACGAGCAAGCCGCCGTTGCTGCCGCCCTCGATCGCCAGTCGGCCCTTCGCGGCATACCCGCGTTTGATCAGATGCTCGCCCGCGGCGATGAAGTCGTCGAAGACGTTTTGCTTCTTCGTGAGCGCACCGTCGCGGTGCCAGCGGTCGCCGAACTCGCCGCCGCCGCGGATGTTGGCTTCTGCCCAGACGAACCCGCGCTCCAGCAGCGCGATGTTGACGGGCCTGAAGGCCGGTTCGCGGCTGATGCCGTAGCCGCCGTAGCCCGTCAGCAGCGCCGGCGCCGACGAATCGAGCTTCATGCCCTTCTTGCGGACGATGTTGACGGGGACCTGCGTGCCGTCCTTGCTGGTGGCCATCTCGCGGACGACCTCGTAGTCGTCGAAGCTCACGGGCGACGTGGTCGCGAGACTTGTGCGCACGGTCTGGTTGGTCTTGGGGTCATAGACGTACCACGCTGAGGGCGTGATGTACGAGACCTGGTTGAAGAGCAGGCGATCACCCTCGAGCTCGTGCAGCCCGCCCGCGGCGGCGATATCGAGCTGCTTGGGTTTACTCATCGGCTTGCCACTGTGATCGAAGGCGCGGACCTCGCTGGGCCCGCCGAGCTGGTAGAGCGCGTAGATCAGCGAGTCGGTGATGACGAGATTGCCCGTGTCCTCGCCGAAGCCGCTGACGAGGGTGTCCTTGCCCTCGGGGATGATCGTCTTCGCGCTGGCGAGCGTCGGCGCGTCGAGGGTCATGCACAGCAGCTTCCCGCGCGGCGCGTCCTTTCGGCTGATGAGGTAGACCGCGTCGTCGGGCCCGAACTCGGCTTGCACGATCCGGTCCTCGTACTGCGCGATCTGCGTCCACGCGTTGGTCTTGGGCGAGCGGAGGAAGAAGATGAACTCCCCGCCGTCGCCTTTCTGAACCGTCGCGAGCGCCGAGCCGTTGTGCGCGGATTTGGACTTGAGCACCTGCACCGTGATCTCCGCGATCCGCGGTAGCTCCTTACCCGTTTCGTATTTGTCGCTGCTCAAGGGCGTGCCGAGCTTGCGCGACCAGAGCTGCATGTAGAAGTTCATGTCCTCGCCGGCGCGTTCGCCAACGCGCGGGTAACGGGTGTAGTAGAACCCGGTGCTATCGGGGAACCACGCCAACGAGCCGCCGGCGGTGCCGCCCTGCACACGCGGGACGACCTCATCAACGCGCTTGCCGGTCGATATGTCGTAGACGTGCACATCGCCCGACTCGGTCCCGCCCTTGCTCAGCGACACCGCGACGAAGCGCCCGTCGGGCGAGGCGATGTGCCAGTCCATCGTCGTCGCGCCGCCGTCGATGGCGTTGGGGTCCACCAGCACACGCTGCGCATCGGCGTCGTTCAAACTGTTGAGCACCACCAGCACGGGCTGCTGCGCGGGGGGCTGGAGCTTCACCGCCAGCACCGTGCCGCTGCTGAGCACGTGCGCATCGAGCCAGCGCGTGGTGGGCGCGGAGAGAATCTCCTTCACCCGCGCCTCGATGCTCGCTCGCCCCGGAAAGGCGCTCAGGCTCGTTCGCGTCAGTTCGTTCTGCGCATCGATCCACGGCCGCACGCCCGCCCCAGTTGGATCCTCAAGCCAGCGGTAGTTCTCGGTGACGGTGACGCCGTGGAACGTGTCGCTGGCGAACTCTTTCCGCGTGGCGGGAAAGACCAGCGGCGCGCCGGTCGACACACCGGTCCGCGTGTCATCGCGCCCCGCGCACGCCACCAGACCAATCGAGCCGCTCATGCCCATCACACCAACGAGGCCCGCACGCGCCAACAGGTTCAGGTGTTTCTTGCTCGGCAGGAACGCGTGCACAATGGCAGAAGAAACGCGACGCTGTGCTGGTGTATTCATCGCGCCAGTGTACCGAGCCACCCACGTCGCGCGGGTTTTCTTCACGTCGCGCGGGTTCACCCCTGATTTGCGTGGGAATCAGGAACTTCCCCGATTCCGACAAGATCAAGCGTGTGGACCGACGCGTTCCGAGCATCCGGTTGAGGGCGTCGGCGGCGTTCATGAACCCGAACGGTGAGCGTCACCAACAACGCCATCGACGCCCGGAGCACCACCCATGAGCACCGCACCCCGTCGTCCGTCACGTTCGCTGATCGTCGGTCTGGGCCTGTTGAGCCTCGGGGTTCTGGCGTTTTCGGTGGCGCTGCCGATGTCGGCCGTGGGCGCGCCGCTCACGCCGCCGCGCTCGCCCGAGCCGCCCTCGCTGGGTTACCACACCGGGCTGGTGATCTCGATCGAACCGGAGCAGAGCTGGCCCAACTGGCGTGTGTTTATCGTCGCGCCGGGGACGTTCAAAGCCAACTCGGTGCCGCTGGACGGCCCGGTGCTGCGGATCCCGAAGCTGCAACCCGGGGAGTATCAGGTCCGCGCGGTGTACAAGACCAAAGTCTTCACCAAGACCGTGAAGGTCACGGCCAACAACGATGGCGTCGTGGGCTTCTCGTACATCCCGTAATCAGGCCCGAAGCCACGAATCGCCTCACGCCTTCGCGGGTTGAACCTGCGTCACGCGGCGCAGCGCGCTCTTGGCGATCATCCCCAGAACCACCAGCACGATCACGCCCAGGGCGATCCCCACCGGCACGTACCACCACGGCGTGTCGTTGGCCGCCTCGGTTGCCGTCTTGTACTTCGTGTGCGCCAGCACCGACAGATACACCACCAGCCCCGTCCGCGGGGCCATCCCCACCAGCGTCCCCAGCATGAACGGCAGCAGCCGCGCCTGCACCGACGCCATCACCAGGTTCGTAATCGCGAACGGCGACGACGGCGGCACGCGCACCAGCGTCACGATCAGGAACGTCCGCCAGAACCCCTGCCCCACCATCGCGTCGCGCACCGCTCGCCATTCGGGCCTGCTCTCGACAACACTTTCAACCCGCGATTGCACAACCAGACGCGAGACGCCGTAGCCGATGATCGCCCCGAGCGTGAAGCCCACCATCGCCGCGGGGAAGCCGAGTTGAAAACCCAGTGCCCACCCGCCCAGGATGCTCGCGGCGTAGGTCGGCAGGCACGCGAAGCCCGCCGCCAGACCGAACCCGATGGCGAAGATCGCAAAGGCCATATCCCCGTGACTATTCAGCCAGTCCGAGGCTTCGTTCATGTGCCAGAAAAGCACCAGCGAACCGATCGGCGTCAGCAACGCCGCGCCCGCGGCCATGATCAACGCCGGGAACGTCTTCTTCGCGATCCCCTTGTAATCGATCGGCTCGCTCGATGAAGCCGCCGATGAAACACCCTGCTGACCACCTGTTTGGGGTGTTGCTGCTTCGCTGGCTGGTGCTTTGACCGGTTCGTCCACGCTCGTCGGCTCGCTTGCTCGCGCCTGAACATCACGTCTTGGCGCTCGGTCAGAAGCGTAGCGCAGCCGCCTTGACCGAACATCCGCACATACGGAGAAACGAAAACCCCCGATCCGATTGGACCGGGGGTTTTCCTGAGATTCTCGATATGGACCGGGCGATCCGGGCGGGTGCCCGGCATCGATCGGTTCAGATGCAGGGGAGGAAGAGGTTATTGAAGAAGCAGTTGTAATCACCTTCGTTGACGCCGTTGTTCACGCAGCCCGGGGCATCGGAGAGCGGCGTGCCGTCGTCGCAGGCGATGTCGCACGTCCCGCCGACCGCGGCCAGACCGTTGCCAGCCTGGAAGAAGAACCCATCCGCGGCGAAGAAGGCGTTGAAGTCACCTTCGTTCGGACCGGTGGTGCTGTTCACGCAGCCCGGGGCGGCCGAGAGCGGGGTGCCGTCGTCGCAGGCGATGTCCGCGGGGTTGCAACCCGCGACGGCGGAGGCGAAGTTGATCACCCAGAGCTCTTCACCTTCCGAGCCGTTGTCGGCGGTGAAGAAGAGCTTGCTGCCCGCGAGGCGGAAGTTGCGGGGGGTGCTGCTGCCGACGGGGTTGATGTTGGCGACCTGGCTGGTCCCGCTGGTGGTGCCGTCGGTGACGTAGAGCTCGCTGCCGGTCACGCCGTCGGTGGCTTGGAAGTAGACCTTGCCGTTGGCGGCGGCCATGTTGACGGGGAAGCTGCCGCCGCTGGGGTTGATGTCCTTGACCAGCACGGTGCCGGCGTTGGTGCCGTCGCTGCTCCACACCTCCGCACCGGTGGCGATGCCCGCGTTGCCCGAGAAGATCAGCGTGGTGTCGTTGAGGGCGACGAAGTTGCTGGGCGAACTGCTGCTGGAGCTGTTGTCGAGGTTCTTCACCAGCACGGTGCCGGCCTCGGTACCGTCGGTGACCCACAGCTCTTCGCCGTTGGTCCCGTCGTTGGCGGTGAAGAAGACCTTGCTGCCGACGGTGGTGAGCTGCAGGGGGCTGCTTCCTGTGGTTCCGGGGCGGATGTCCTTCACGCGCACGGTCCCGGCGTTGGTGCCGTCGGACTTCCACAGTTCGCGCCCGCCGCCCAGGGCGGAGTTGTCAGTGGCGGCGAAGTAGAGCACCCCGCCCATGACGGCGAAGTTGCTTGGGGTCGAGCCGCTGGTCCCGGGGGCGATGTCCTTCACGAGGCTGACGGTGCCGGCCTCATAGACGTACAGCTCGGTGCCCTGCGCGCTGGTGAAGGCGGAGAAGAAGACCTTGTTGCCCACGCGGATCCCCGCGCCCGGGGTGCTGCTGCTGAGGCCGCTCTGGATATCCGCTGCGTTCAGCGTGCCCGCGCCGGTGCCGTCGCTCTTGAACAGCTCGTTGCCAACCGTTCCGTCGGAGGCGGCGAAGACCACTTCGCTGCCCGTCCAGACGAGGTTCGAGGGCGAGGAGCTCAGCGAGCCGGGGTTGATGTCTTTGACCATGACGGTGCCGGCGCTGGTGCCGTCGGACTTCCAGAGCTCCGCGCCGTTGACGGCGTCGTTGGCGTTGAAGTACGCGGTGCCGTTGGCGTCGACGACGCTCTGAACAAAGCTGTCGCCCGTGCCCGGGTTGATGTCTTTCACAAGGAACGTCCCGCTCTCGGTCCCGTCGGACTTCCAGAGCTCGATGCCGTTGATGCCATCGGTTGCGCGGAAGAAGACGGACGAGCCCACGGCACCAAGGTTCGAGGGGCTGCTGCCCGCGGTGCCGGTGCGGATGTCCTTCAGCAGCGAGGTGCCGGGGACGGTGCCGTCGCTCTTGAACAGTTCGCGTCCGACGACGGAGTCATCGAGGGAGCAGAGGAGGACGCCGTTGAAATCCATGAGGGCCAGGGGCGAGCCGTTGGCGGATCCGACGCGTGAGTCGCGGAGGAGGATCGTGCCGGCGCTGGTGCCGTCGCTGACCCACAGTTCCTGACCTTCAACGGGCGAGGTGCCGGAGAAGAAGAGGCGTTCGCCGACGCCCGTGAGGTTGACGACGGTGAAGTTCACGGGGCTGGAGCTGCCGATGCCCAGGTTGATGTCCTTGACGATGGAGGTGCCAGCGAGGGTGCCGTCGGACTTCCAGAGCTCGGTGCCGAGCACGCCGTCGGATGCGGAGAAGGTCAGCAGCCCGTTGACCACGCGCAGACCGGTGGGGCTTGAGGAGGCGGTGGGGCTGGTGGTGTTGATGTTGGCGAAGAGGGTGGTGCCGGCGTTGGTGCCGTCGCTGGCCCACAGCTCGACGCCGTTGGTCGCGTCGTCAGCAGCGAAGTAGATCTTGCCGTTGTAGACCGTCAGGGAGGTGGGGGTTGAGCTGTTGGAACCGGCGCGGATGTCCTTGACCTGAACGGTGCCCACGGCGGTGCCGTCGGTGGTCCAGAGCTCTGTGCCCGTAAGCCCGTCGGTGGCGGTGAAGTAGAGCTTGGAGTTGAGGACGACGAAGTTGTCGGGGGTTGAGCCGGAGGTGGTGGAGGTGGTGTTGATGTCTTTGACGAGTGCGGTGGAGGCGAGGTTGGTGCCGTCGGTTGAGTAAAGCTCGGAGCCGCCGGTGGTGCCGGTGGCGCGGAAGTAGACCTTGCTGTTGTAAACGGTGAAGCCGAAGGGGCTGGAGCTGGCGTTACCGAGGGCGATATCGCTGATGCGGTAGGTGCCCGCGGCGGTGCCGTCGGTGCGCCAGACTTCAACGCCGGTGCTGCCGTCGTTGGCGGTGAAGACGCAGACGCCGCCACCGACGTTGGTGATGGAGCCGGGGGCAGCGCTGCCGAGGAGGTTGATCTCGATGATCTTGCTGGTGCCGGCGTCGGTGCCGTCGCTGATCCAGAGTTCGCTGCCGTCGACGCCGTTGCTGGCGGAGAAGACAACGCGTGAGTTATCGAGGTTGGTGATCCCGGAGATAGAAGCGCCGTTGAGGCCCGGGCGGATGTCCTTGACCATCACGGTGCCGGCGGCGGTGCCGTCGGTAACCCAGAGCTCCGCGCCGTTGACGCCGTCTTCAGCGGTGAAGAAGGCCTTGGTCCCGCAGCGGACGGGGGTGGAGGGGCTGGAGGCGGGCCCGCCGGTGAGGTTGATGTTCTTGACCATGACGGGGGTCTGCGCGCCGGCGCTGAGGGTCAGCGTCAGGGCCGAGATCACCGCACAACCGGTCGCCAACGTCGTCGCACGCACCGCGCGCGAGCTGTTCTTGATGCTCTTCATTGTCCGCCTCCTGTTGAGAGAAAATCGAGTCAAAGTCGGTATCAAAACCCGGCCCCACGCCCCGCGCACACGCGCGGAGGGCTCACTTCATCATCACCGTTTCGAGCCCGAAATCCAGCGAAAACAGCCCGCTTGAGCAACAACCCGCGCGGATTCCAAAGTCAGTCCGTACGTTGGCCAAACCCGACATGCACAACACAGGGGAACCCGTCGGGGAGAAGCCCCCGAAGACGTTGACATCGCCCGATTCGCGAAGAAATGGGATCTTGCCTGTTTTCACATTCGAGGCGTGTTCGCGACGCGCCGTTGGCGATGAGCCGTGCGTGTGTGTGACGAACGCGTCACGCGTCTCGCACTGGGCATCACTCAGCCGGTTCGATCACCGCGGCCATCGATCCCTTGCTCTGCGATACGAGCGGATCGCGTCCGTAGCCGTGGATCTGCTCGACCTTCAACTCCGCGTGCTCTTTGTGCGTGGTGAAGACCACGGCGCGACCGGAGGTGTCGATGGTCTCGGCGATGCGTTGGGCCTGTTCCTGATTCTGGTAGAACAGCTCCTGCATCATGCGGATGACGTAGTCGAAGGAGTGGTCATCATCGTTCAAGAGCACAACGTTCCAGCGTGCGGGCTGCTTTGAGCCGCCCGACGGGCCCCCCTGCGCGTGGGGAGAAGGTTGCGAGCTTGAACCCTGCTGAGCCATAGAACGAAGTTTACGCCCGATCTTTCGGATTGCCCGCTCGGCACGGTAAAGAAGTTGAGGGGGAAGGAACTTCTTTGGGCATGTCCAAACTTCCCAGATTGACAGCGTGGGAAAATCTGATAGGCTGTACGTGCCGAATGCTGTGGGAATCCAGCGGCTCGGGCATTCTCCCGAGTGTTCCTTCAGGGTCCGATCGCTCCCAGAACGAGGATCGCGGGTATGAACAAAACCGACCTGATCGAAGCGGTGGCCGCCGAACTCAAGGGTACCAAAGCCGACGCGGCCCGCGTTGTCGATACGGTGCTCAAGGCGATCACCGACGGGCTGAAGAACGAAGACAAGGTCGCCATCAGCGGCTTCGGAACGTTCGTCAAGCGCAAACGCCCCGCCCGCAAGGGTGTTTCACCGATCACCAAGGAAGTCATCGAGATTAAGCCCTCGACCTCCTGCGGGTTCCGCGCCAGCGCGAACCTGAAAGAACAGCTCTAAACCGTTCCGCTCTTCCGTGTTCGTTCGCGCCGTGTCACGCCCGTTGTTCTCTGTGACCCGGGATTTTTCCTTGCGCTGTTTGCACAGGGCATCGGTGCTTCTCCCAGCATGACCGGCGCTCCGAACAGACCGGGGCGTTAGGTGCGCTTACGCTTGCTGAACCCGTGGACGCCGATCCCCCGCACAACCCGTCCACGCCGACCGAATCACCCCGGGACGAAGCCGGCGGCTCACCCCCCACTGCCGCGACCGAGGCTCCTTCGCCCGCGTTGACGATCGCTCAATCCCCCGTTTCTCCACCGCCATCTGTGCCCACGGTGGATGATCTTCGCTCGCGCATTGCGCAGTGCATGACGGCGGATCAACGCCGGTTTCGTCAGCGGTTGCAAGGTCTTGTGCGAGCTCGAACGAGTGGCCGTGAGAATCCCCAGGCGCTGGTGAAGCTCGCGAGCGATCTCGACCGATCGGCGTTGCGTCGCACGCGCCGGGCGGCCGTTCGTCCGCGGCCGACCTTTCCGCCCGAGCTGCCCATCAGCGAGAAGCGCGAGGAGATCGCGCGCGCACTCTCGACGAGCCAGGTCGTTGTCGTCTGCGGCGAGACCGGCTCGGGCAAGTCCACGCAGCTCCCGAAGATCTGCCTCGAACTCGGCCGCGGCGTCGCGGGGCTCATCGGGCACACGCAGCCACGACGCATCGCCGCGCGATCGGTTGCGCAGCGACTCGCAGACGAACTAGGCAGCGAGCTGGGCGGCGCGGTGGGCTTCAAGGTGCGCTTCAGCGATCAGACCGCGCCACACACGCACATTAAAGTCATGACCGACGGCGTGCTGCTCGCAGAAATCCAGAGCGACCCCCTGCTGGAGCATTACGACACGATCATCATCGACGAAGCGCACGAACGCTCGCTGAACATCGACTTCCTGCTCGGGTACCTGAAAACACTGCTGCCCAAACGACCCGACCTGAAGCTCATCATCACCAGCGCGACCATCGACCCGCAGCGGTTCAGCGCCCACTTCGACAACGCGCCGATCGTGATGGTCTCCGGTCGGACGTACCCGGTGGAGGTGCGCTACCGCCCGGTCGATGCACAGACCGAGGACGAGCTTGAAGATCAGGTCGAGCACGCCATCGTGTCGGCGGTTGCGGAACTGGCGCACGACACCGAGGGTGACATTCTGGTCTTCCTTGCCAGCGAGCGCGAGATCCGTGAGACGGCGGAGCTTCTCGAAGAAGCGGGCTGGGGGAATCACGCGGAGATCGTGCCGCTGTTTGCACGCCTCAGCGGCGCGGAGCAGATGAAGGTCTTTCAGCGTTCAGGCAAGCGGCGGATCGTGCTCGCGACGAACGTGGCGGAGACGTCGATCACGGTGCCGGGCGTGCGGAGCGTGATCGACTCGGGCTTCGCGCGGATGAGCAGGTACAGCCCGAAGACGAAAGTGCACCGCCTGCCCATCGAGGCGATCAGCAAGGCGAGCGCGCAGCAGCGTGCGGGTCGGTGCGGGCGCGTCGGGCCTGGGGTGTGCATCAGACTCTACAGCGAGCAGGATCTGGGGATGCGTCCGGAGTTCACGACGCCCGAGATTCTGCGGACGAACCTGTCGGCCGTGCTTCTGCGGATGCTCGCGCTACGCCTGGGTGACCCTGCGACATTCCCGTTTGTTGAACCGCCGGAAGATCGGATGATCTCCGACGCGTTCGACACGCTTCGGCAGTTGCAAGCGGTGGACGAGAAGGGCGAGCTGACGAGTCTGGGCACGCTTATGGCGCGTTTGCCGGTGGATCCGCCGATCGCGCGGATCATCCTCGCGGCGCGCGACGGCGAGATGAAAGCGGCGAGCACGCACCGGCGAGTGAATCAGCCCAACGCGTTGGCCTCTTCACGACGTGATGAAGGAAGCAGCGCTCGCAACGCGCCTGCGCGCGGTGGTGCGCAGCCGCCCGTGCCTTCGCGAACGCCCAACCCACCTCGCGAGACCCGCGCGATGGTCGGCGCGTTGGAGGAGGTGCTCATCATCGTCGCCGCACTTTCGGTGATGGACCCGCGCGAACGGCCGCTGGAGCATCAGCAGAAGGCCGACCTGCTGCACGCGCGGTTTCGTGATGAGCAGAGCGACTTCGTCTCGTACCTGCGTTTGTGGTGGTACTTCAAGGATCAGTCCGCGAAGCTCTCGGCCGCCAAGCTCCGGAAACTCTGTCGGAGCGAGTTCCTGTCGTTCGTGCGTTTACGCGAGTGGGACGAAGTCCACCGCCAACTGCTGGACATGATCAGCGAGCTGCCGGGCGGGAGTCTGGGGCACAGCGGCGCCGGTCGCGATGGCTCCGGAGGTTCACACCACGGGCGCGGGCAAAGCCACGGCCATCACCACCACCAACGCTCGCGCGATCGTCGCGATCAGCTCCTGCCTCGTCACACGCAACGCCGCGAGTTGCACACGGCGCAGGGTGTGGAAGAGAAGACGCCCATCACGCCGCTGTACGAGGCGATCCACCGCGCGCTGCTGACGGGCCTGCTGTCGGGGATCGGTAAGAAGGGCGAGTTGTTTGAGTACGACGGCGCACGCGGGGCGAAGTTCCAGATCTTCCCCGGCTCGTCGCTCTTCAAGCGCAACCCGCAATGGATCGTCGCGGCGGAGCTCGTCCGCACCACCAAGCTCTACGCCCGCGCGGTCGCACGCGTGCAGCCAGAGTGGATCGAGCAGGCGGGCGAGCACCTGCTGAAGCGCTCGTACAGCGAGGAGCACTACGACGAACGCTCCGCACGCGTGATGGCGTACGAAAAAGTCACGCTGCTGGGCCTGACGATCGTGCCCAAACGCCGGGTGCCCTTCGAGCGGATCGACCCGAAGCTCTCGCGCGAGATCTTCATCCACAGCGCGCTGGTCGAGGGGCTCTTGCCCACGCGGGGCGAGTTCATGACGCACAACCAGCGCCTGCTGCACGAGGCGAAGAGCCTGCAGCACAAGCTGCGCCGCGCGGACATCCTCGCCGACACATCTCGGCGGTTCGCGTTCTTCGACGACCGCCTCCCCGAGCACGCCCTCAGCGGGGCGGCGTTCGAGAAATGGCGGCACCACGCGGAGCTCAAAGAGCCCCGCCTGCTCTTCATGCAGCGCTCCGACGTCATCGCCCTCAGCGACGATGCGGACCTCGATGGGCTGTACCCCGACGAGCTGCACCTCTGCCGAACGGGTGAGGCGATGAAGCTCCGCTATCTGCACGACGAGAGCGACGATGCCGACGGCGTCAGCGTCGTCGTGCCCATCGATCGCCTCGCGGAGATCGATCACCGCGCAACAAGCTGGCTTGTGCCCGGGTTCCGCAGCGAACTCTTCGAGACGCTTATCCGCTCGCTGCCCAAGCGATTGCGCGTCGCCTTCAGCCCCGTTGCGCCCGTGGCGGCGGACCTTGCCCGCACGCTGACACCAACCGATCGCCCGATGATCGAGGCTTTAGCGCACGAGCTTTCCACCATGGCGCGGGTGGACATTCTGCCCGGGGATTTCAGCCTCGCCGAGCTTCGTCGGCACCTGTCGATGAACTTCATCGTGGTCGATCGAACGGGGCGTGCGATGTTGCAGGGGCGTGATCTTTTCGCGCTGCGCCGAACGGTCAACGCCCGCGCCACGCGTGCGCTCAACGAGCGCGTGAAGAGCCCGTGGATCATCGACAACCTGACGAACTGGAGCTTCGACGACCCGCCCGAGATGCTCGAGGTCGATCTGCCGCCGATCGACGCGTTGGTGCGTGAGAACGCCTTCCGCGTCAGCGCGTACCCGGCGCTAGCGAACCAGGCCGACGGCTTGTGCGCACTGCGGCTCTTCGCGAGCCTGCCCGAGGCGGTCTATTCGCACCGCTTGGCGCAGGTGCGCCTCTTCCGCCTGGCCATCAAGGACGAGCTGCGCAAGTACCTCTCCAGCATCAAGGGCTTCAACCAGCTCGCGCTGCTCTACTCGCCCTTCGGCACGCAGGAACAGCTCCGCGAGCAGATCGCCCTGCGCGCCTGCGAGCTGACGTTCGTCCGCGACGGCGCACTCGTCCGCACGCAGGGCGAGTTCAGACGCCGACTCAAGCCGGCCGAGCCGTGGATCGACGATCAGATCAAGGTCACCGCGGAGCTCTTCAGCGAGATCCTTACCGAGCGGCAGCGGGTGGCGCTGGCGCTCAACGCGCTGAACTCATCGTGGGCTGAACCGATCAAGGACGACGCGCTGGACCAGCTCGGCGCGCTCATCACGCCCGACTTCCTCGTCGCGGCCCCGATGCCTTGGTTCAAGAACTATCCGAAGTATCTGCGTGCGTTGGAGCGAAGATTGAGCCGGGCGAAGGCGCAGGGTGCCGCGGGCGTTGAGAAGGACCAGCGGCTGGCCCGCGACGTGCACCGTCGGCTCGATGATCTCGACGCGCTGCGCGAGAACTTCGCGCCCGACGATCCACGCAGAGAAGGTGCCGCGACGTACCGTTGGCTGCTCGAGGAGTACCGCGTGACGATCTTCGCGCAGGACCTCGCGGGCCCCACGCCCGTTTCACCCACCAAGCTCGACGAGCTCTGGCATCGCTTGCAATCACCCTGACGTTTTTCCGAACATGTCTGATGGTTCATCCGTCTGAACGATCGCACGAGACACCACGCCCATGGAACTGCTCTGGCTCGCCATCATGCTCTTCGCCTCCCTGCTCGCGCTGGGGATGGCGCTGCTCACGCTGCCGGGCGTGTGGTTCCTGCTCATCGTCGCCGGCGGGGTGCAGTGGTGGGGCTCGACGTACTCACAGACCGTCTTTCCGGTCTGGCTGCTGGTGACGTGCGTGGCGATTGCGCTTCTGGGCGAAGTGCTCGAGCTCGTCGCCTCGGCCTACGGCAGCAAAAAGGCCGGCGGCTCGCGCTCCGCTTCCATCGGGTCCATCGTGGGCGCGATCATCGGTGCCATCATCGGGACGTTCGTCCCGCCGCCGCCGCTGGGCACGGTCATCGGCTCGGCCATCGGCGCGGGGCTCTTCGCCATGCTCCTGCAACGCTACCACACCGGTTCAACGATGCAGCACTCGACGAAGGTCGGCATCGGGGCGGCCGCGGGACGGCTCGCCGCGACGCTGATCAAGGTCAGCATCGTGGGACTCGTAGGCATGTCGCTGATCATCGCCTCGATGATCCACGCGATCTGGGGCTGAGCGCCCCGCGATCAATACACGCCGGGGTTTTTCAGGCGGCGTTCGTACCGCGCCAGCGCCTTGAGCGGGAAGCTGTGGCGGTACAGGTGGTACCGCAGATAGAAGACCTTCGGGAAGCCCGTGCCCGTGAACCAGTGCTCGTTCCAACCGCCGCGATAGTCGCGGATGTGGTCGATCGACGCGTCGGCAACCGCGCGGTGATCCTCAGGCGGATACACACCAAGCCGCTCGGGGGGAAGGTCGTAGACCGAGGCCAGCTCGTTCGCCCGTGCGCTGGGCTTGCCGGCGTTCGCGTTCGCTCGGCTTTGCGACTGCGCATCACCGAAGCTCTTGCTCGCAACAAACGGCGGCTTGTCCTCGCAGAGTTGGCTCTTCATCAGGTACTCCGCGGCCCGTGCCGCAGAGACATGATCCTCGGGCAGCACGTTCAGCAGGGTCATCAGCGCCCAGGCGGTCTGGCTCGCGGTGCTGGGGCCCTTGCCCGCCAGGCGCGGGTCGAGGTAGCTGTTGGCGGTCTCACCGAACCCGCCGTCGGGGTTCTGGATGCTCAGCAGCCACGAGCGGACCTTCGCCAGCGCCGGGTGCGAGGGCGAGAGGCCCGCGCTGCGCAGGCCGTTGACGGCTTGCCAGGTGCCGTAGATGTAGTTCACACCCCAGCGTCCCCACCAGCAGCCGTCGCTGCGTTGGGTGCGGAGGAGGTAGTCCACGCCGTGCTGCACGCTGGGGTGCTCGGGGCTGACGCCGCAGACCATGAGCGATTCGATGACGCGCCCGGTGATGTCGGAGCAACTGGGGTCTTGCATCGCGTTGTGGTCCGCGAAGGGCACGGCCTCCATCCACGGGCGGTCCTTGGTGCGGTCGAAGGCCGCCCAGCCGCCGTCGTCGTTCTGCATCGCGATCAGCCATTGCACCGCGCGCTTCGCCGCGTCGCGGTTGCTGGTCTCGCCCGCGCGATCGCCCGCCTTGAACAGCGCCCGCGCCACCATGCACGTGTCGTCGACGTCGGGGTACCAGTCGTTGCGGTACTCAAAGGCCCAGCAGGCCATGTCGATCCCCGGGCGCAGGTGGCGGTGCTCCGGACGCAGGTTCTCGATCCAGTCGCCGACGAGTTTCACCTCGCGGGCGCGGAGCCAGTCGCAGGCCTGCGCCAGCCGCTGATCGCTTGCGGCGCTGTGCCCCGCTTCGGTCAGGGCGTCGATGGCGATCGCGGTATCCCACACCGGCGAGAAACACGGCTGCAACCTCGTGTGATCCAGCTTCGGATCCGCGTTGGGCTCGTCGATGATAAACGCGTCGAGGTCCGCCTCCGCCTGACGGATCAGCGGGTGATCGCGCGTGTACCCGAGCTTCTTGAAGGCCACCTGCACATAGACCATGGGCGGGAAGATCGCCCCCAGACCCTCGGTTGTGCGCGGGTCCATCCGCCGAACGATCCACTGCTCCGCGAGCTTGATCGAGCGTTTGCGCATCGGCGTGAAGCCGACCTTCCGCGCCAGCTTCATCAGCCGATCGATGACGAGGAAGACGTTGTTCAGGCTCGTCACATCGCGACGGTCCCACGGCTTGTTCAGCGTGTGCTTCTTCTTCAGGTCGACGTACAGCTCGTCGATGTTCACCGTCAGCGCGGGCTCACGCACCGGCCGCGTCGCGGAGCAGAGCGCCAGCGGCAGGATCATCGTCCGCGTCCACGCCGCCATGCGACGGATGTGGAACGGCGCCCACATCGGCGCCAGGATGATCTGCGGCGGGATCGCCGGGCACGCGTCCCACGAGACCAGACCCAGGCACGCGAGATAAAAGTTCGAGAACGTGTTGATCGACTCGGCCCCGCCGAGCTTCAGGATCGCCTTCTTGGCGCGGACCATGTGCGGGGCGTTCACGTCGTCGCCCATGAGCTTCAGGCTCAGGTACGCCTTCACGCAGGCGCTCACGTCCGCCGGCGCGCCGGGGTACTGCCCCCACGTGCCGTCGTCGCGCTGGCAGAGGCGCATCTGGTTCGCCAGGCGTGGGAGCAGGCGGCGTTCCATCTCGCCCTGCTCCTGGTTCAGGATGAACTTCATCAGCAGGTACTCGCTGGAGAGGATCGAGTCGCCCTCCAGCTCGGCGCACCAGTGAACCCCGGGGAAGTTGACCTTGTCGCGGCGTTGTTTGCGGTAGAGCGACTCGCACGCGCGGTCGATGGCGGCGCGGAGCTCGAGGCGATCAACACCGCCGCCGACATCCGCACCGAGACTCGCGGTCCGTGATGAGCTCCGCCCGGCGGCACCCGCAACGTCCGAGAAGCTCTCCAAAATCGCCACGGCCCCGCTCGCATCAACGGGCACCGATTCGGGGGATTTTGCGTGCGGCTGCGTCTCGGGGGGTTTCACCATGATCATCGCTCTTCAACAACGTTCAACTGGTCGTCGCCGCGCCCCGCCTTCAGGGCCCGTCGAAACACTGGATGCCCTGTGACTCAAAAAGGAGTCCGAATCGCGGACGATCCGAGCAAGTTTAGGAGCATCTCGCCACCCATTCACGCTGAAGCTCGAACGGGAACCTGAATCCCCCCCCACTTTGACGCCAACAGAACTGCCGGGACCCCCTCGGTTTTCCCATGGTAAACAAATACCGTTCGAGGGTATACCCGAATAGGGCTATCCATGATCGATCTTGGATCGAAGATGATCGATACTGCTTTGATTTGCCGGGAAACTGTTGACATAGGGGTTCCCTGATGGCACTCTATTGGAACCGAAGCGCGTTCGGACCGTATCCACCATCTCAGGGTATTGAGATGACGGACGAACGCGGCGGGTGTGTGCCGCCTTGCGGGTGCGAGTGAATGCCCCCGGAGGTTGGTTGGATCGGTCGCTCGACAATCCGTCGACGTTTCACCGGTTCGGTCCCTTTTGCGTTTCGGTCTGCATGCTCGAGGCCAATGTCCACGGGCGCGGTCGTTCGCAACGTCAGCCAGTTTTTCCGCGTCGGCAGAACAGCAGCAGCAGCACACCTTGCAGGAGTCGGTCATGATCACGACGGTTTGCACTTTCGGTCGCGGCGGTTTCAAGTCGGTGGCGCCGGTGGCGGCGATGCTCGCCTTTGCCGGTTCGGCGTTGGCCGCCGTTCCCACTGATTGGAACTACCGCCTCATCGCGCGGACCGGCACCGCGACGCAGGCGATCAACGTCCCCGTGAACACGACGTTCGCCGAGTCGGGCGTGCCCAACGAGATCGGGCTCGATGAGAACGGCAACGTCGCGCTGCGGTACGTCGTCAACGCCGGCACGCCGCAGCGTTCCGAAGCGATCCTGATCTACGACAAGAACTCGCAGTCGGTCAGCAGCGTGCTGCCGCTGGCGATCACCGCGAGCTTTTACAACAACTCAATCGACCTGCGCGACGGGAAGCTTGTGCTGACCAAGGCCGGGCTGATCAACTCCGCGGAGGTTCGCCAGACCGACGGCACGCTGGAAGAGCCGATCTCCCTCGGCGGGCCCCTGCAGGTCTACGGGCAGTTCACGGGCGTGAAACGTCTGAACGACGGCGCGGTCGCCTATCGCGCAAGCTGCGCCACCAGCCCCACCAACCCGGGCTCGACCATCAAGTACATCGTCGACCGCACGGTCAACGGCGAGCGTCAGCAGACCGCGCTGGCAACGTGCACGCTCGACAGCGCGTACAACCTGCTCAATGCCCCGGCCGTGAGCACCACGGGGTACATGAGCACGCGTGCGTACCTGCGTGCGGGCGGGTCAGAGATCGCCCGCTTCCGCGAGAACGAAGCGCCGGTGTCGATCTTCAACCCCGCGACCTCGGGCGGGTTGTACGACTCGATCGGCGATTCCACCGATGTGAACGCCTCGGGCAAGGTCGCTTTCTTTGCGCGCCGCTCGGGCAGCTTCCTCTGGGAGCTGCTCGTCGGTGACGGCGTGAACCCGAACGTCTCCATCGCCTCCGCGGTCGCCTGGCCCGGCTCGGGGATCAGCAACAGCGGGTTCTCCACCAACATCCCCGCGATCAACGACCTGGGCATGGTCGTCTACCGCGCCGAGATCACCGGCACCACGCAGCCCGGCAACGGGCTGTTCATCTCCGACGGGCAGAGCACCTTCCGCCTGATGCGCGAGGGGCAGACCATTTCGAACCCCAACGGCGGCAGCCTCGTCGTCGGCTTCGGGACAACTTCGCCCAAGATCGTCATGCAGGGCCAGGCCGCGTTCAACAACGCGGGCGACGTGGCCTTCATGGTGCGGTTTGCGGACGGGACGCAGGGCCTGGTTCTGGCCTCGCCCACCACGCCGCTGGTGACACGCTGCCAGCCGGCGGACATCGCCGACGACGGCGGCAACCCGCTCCCCAGCGCCAACCCCAACGCGGGCGTGAACGAGGGCGATTACAACTTGTTCTTCGCCGCCGACGGGTTCTTCACGCAGGCGGGTATGGGCCCCGCGGCGATCGGCGCTTCGTGCGACATCGCCAACGACGACGGCTCGCCCCGCGCGCCGTTCGGCGCTTCGGGCACGAACAACGGCGTGAACGAGGGTGACTTCAACTGCTTCTTCAACAACTTCTTCCTGGGTTGCCCGTAAGCCTCAAGCACGGACCCATCCGCGTTGATCGAGTCACTCATCGATCACGCGACAGTACACAATCACGCAGTGGCCCGCTCTGGTGTTCAGGCGGGCCACTGGTGTTTTTGGAGCAGGCACATTGCACATTGCACATTGCACATGGAATCGTCACTTCGATTCCTTTCATTGCGTCGTTGACAGAACCATCGAGCAGCCTGGTTTTCAACCTCGGCGGCTGCGCCGGTTCAGTTCCGCCTGCACCGCGCCGATGGCTTCGGTGATCGAGGCTTCCAGCACGTTGTTCACGATGAACCGGTCGTAGACCCCGCTGGCTTCCGCGTCGAGGATCTCCTGCTTCGCAGCGGCGAAGCGGCGTTGGATCTTCTGCTCATCTTCGCGCTTGCGTGAGCGCAGGCGGCGGAGCAACTCTTCCTCGCTCGGCGGCAGGATGAAGATCGAGAACATGTCGGGCACTTTGCCCTTGACGATCTTCGCGCCCTGTACGTCGATCTCGAGGATCACCAATCGCCCGCGGCGGAGCTGTTCAAAGACCCACGCGCGGGGCGTGCCGTAGCGCTTGCCGTAGACCCCGGCGTACTCGAGGAACTCGTCGCGCTCGACCATCTGCTGGAACTGCTCTTCGCTGACGAAGTGGTAATCGACGCCGTCGACATCGGCGTCGGTCTTGGCGCGGGTCGTGGCGGAGACGCTGAAGACCGCGCCGGGGATGGCGCGTTCGACGGCTCGGGTGATGGTGGTCTTCCCCGCGCCTGATGGGCCCGAGATCACCAGCAGCATCCCGGTGTCGGTGTCGGTGGGCAGACGGTGCTGGGTCGTGTCGGGGGCCATGGTTGGTGGAGATCGAATCGTGGTTCGTGTGCGGGTGGTTGGTTCGGCGCGAGTGTATCGAAAGAACCTCAGCGACCGGCGAGGCAGAGTCTCAGCACGGCCATGCGGACGGCCACGCCGTGGGTCACTTGTCGCAGGACCATCGAGCGGTTGCTGTCGGCAACGTCGGGGGTGAGCTCGACGCCTCGGTTCATCGGGCCCGGGTGCATGACCACCGCCTGGGGCTTCATGCGTGCGAGACGGTCGGAGGTGATGCCGAAGAGCTCGGCATATTCGCGCACGCTGGCGATGACGTTCGAGCTCGTGGCCTTCGGGGCGTTCTCGGCGCTCTGGGCGTTCTTCACCTCGTGGCGTTCGAACTGGATGCGCAGGACGTTCACCGCGTCGATCTCACCCAGGATCGCGTCCAGATCGTGGCTGACCTCGCAGCCCAGGGTCGTGAGGCTCGTCGGCACGAGCGCGGGCGGACCCACGCAGATGACGCGCGCACCGAGGGCGGTCATGCCGGCGATATCGGAACGGGCGACGCGTGAGCTGGCGACGTCGCCGACGATGGCGACGGTGAGGCCCGAGAGGTCGAAGGTGCCCCAGCGGTCGAAGACTTCCGCGAGGGTCAGGATGTCGAGCAGGCCTTGGGTGGGGTGCTCGTGCCGGCCGTCGCCGGCGTTGATGACCGAGCAGACGTGCCCGCGCGGACCCGGGGTGTGTTTCTTTTCCGCGCCAGGGAGGTTCGAGACGGCGGCGTCGCCTTCGAGCGTGCGTGCGACAAGGTGAGCCGCCCCGCTGCTGCGATGGCGAACGACGACGGCGTCGACACCCATCGCGACGACGGTGGCGGCGGTGTCGCCGACGGTTTCGCCCTTGCTCACCGACGAACCGACGCCAGTGAGATCGAGAACCTCGGCACCCAGCCGCCGGGCCGCAACGGAGAAGGAGAGACGCGTGCGGGTGGAGTCTTCAAAGAAGAGATTGGCAACGACCTTCCCCCGACACGAAAGGTCCATCCCCGGGATCTCGATCGGCGCAAGCTCGTCCATCGAGCCCACGGCACTGTCCTTTTCCAGCAGCTTCGCGTAGTCACGCGAGAGGGCCAGCACCGTGCGGAGATGCTCCGGGGGCATGCCCCGAAGCTCCAGCAGATGCCGATGAGGCCAAGGCCCCGTGGGTTGGGCGGTGCGAGCGGGCTTGGTGCGTGCGCCGGCAAGGCTCATGCCCCCAGCATAGATGCCTCGCGGAGCGTTGGGCGAGCCACCGGTGTGTGAAGCGATGACAACCGTCGGCCCGATGGTCCTCTGACTGACCCGAATGATCGCGAAGAGGCGATGATGAATCGAGCGGCGGCGTGCCGCGAAGTCTGTTGTGCGGTTTGCACGAGTGAGTCATACCGAACTCTTTCCTATCGATCAAATCTGCCCGCGGGAAAGTGAAGCCGATGGCGAGTTCTGCCAATAACACAGAGGGACGCACGTTGGGCGTTGGGGTTGGATCGGGGAGGGTTTGGCGGAGCGGCGCATCGGCCGCGGGAATGGATACGCATATGAAGAATCGTTCGATCAACCTGACGAAGCTGCTGGGGATTTTTGCGGGGAGCGTGATCGGGCTGACCATCGGGGCGGCGGTGCACGCGGACGATCAGAAGCAGCCGACGAAGCCGGCGAGTACGCCTGCGTCCTCACCCGCGACGGATGCGCCGCTGTCGGGCCCGAGCGTGAAGCTGCAGCAGAAAGCGCCGACGATCGTGGAGCGCGACGCGGAGGGACGTTGCAAGAAGCTGGAGATCCAGCCCGCGGAGGCGGCGGTGCGGGTGATGAAGCTCGACCCGAAGACGCGTGAGAAGGTCGACGCGGTGCTCATCGAGCAGGCGGCGGTGCTGGACACCATCGTCCGCGACAACTTCGAGCTCATCGTCAACGTCGCTGGCGCGGCCCAGGGCGGCGACAAGATGCAGGTGACCAAGTACCTCGGTGAGTTGTGGGAGGTTTCGCAGCCGCTGCGCAAACGCGGAGCGCTGGTTGAGCAGCTCGCGAAGGTCCTCAGCAAGGACGAGGCGACGCAGCTCCGCAAGATGGTGCTGGAATACAACGGCGCCCGCATGAAGGACGAAGAGAACGCCCACAAGCAACGCGGCGAGAAGTTCGACAACGCCAAGTTCAACATCAGCGAGCGGCTGGGCATCCTCGGGCAAGAGATCAAGCGTTCGTACGAGCGCGTCATCGGGCAGCAGAGCAAAGACCTCGACGCGGTGATCGCCTCGCTGAACCTCAGCGTCGAACAGGACGCGAAGGTGCGACAGATCCTGCTCGACGTGGTGCAACGCAACGGCGCAAAGGCCACCAACGCGCAGAAGGTCGGTGCGTATCTGAGGATCGTCGCGGTCCTCGACGAGGATCAGCGCAAGGTGCTCTACGAGAAGCTCCGTGAGATGCGCGGGCAGAAGAGCGCGAGCCCCGCGGGTGAGAAGCCCGAAATGGGTCAGCCGAACGCGGATCCCATGAAGGACGAGCAGCCCGCGAAGAACGACCAGCCCAAGCAACCGGCGTGAGTTGGTTCCGCGCGATCGATTCCGCCGCAGGCAGCGATCACGCCTTCAGCAGATCCACCTTCGCGTCGGGCAAGAGCCCCAATCCCGCGGCTTCGCCTAGGAACCTCTGTACCGCGCTGATGGCGCGGGTGTCGGGTTCGTACCGCAGATACTGACGAACGTACCGCTCCGCGAGGTCCTCGGGCCAACGCCGCTCGCGGGCGTAGCTCTGCACGATCCAATCCAGCCGGGCGGTGTTCCGGCGGCGCTGACGATCCAGCAGCGAGGCGATCGACAACAACCGCTCGCGCTGCGGCGAGTCCGCGGCGACATCCGCGCTCCGGCACATCCACATCGCGTAGACGAACGGCAGATCGGTGAGCTTCTTCCACTCCTCGCCCAGGTCGAGCTGGTACGGGTATCGCACCGCGGGGGGTGAGTCGGTCACGACCTTGTCGCCGATGAGCAGCATCGTCTCGGGCCAATCGCCCTCGACGCTGTGCGGGTCGGTCTCCGCGTTGCTCTGCGCGGGCATGAGCACGCGCTCGCGGGCGTCGAAGTCGCGCACCGTCGGGCGCACCTGAAAGACCCTTGCCAGGATCACCTGCGCCAGGATCACCGACGTGTGCGAGTCCGTATCGCACGCCAGCGTGCGCACGCGGTCCATCGGCACCCGGCTGAAGATCCGCACCGTCAATGTCGGGCCGTCACAGCCGATCATCCCTGCGGGGATCAAGGTCAGCGGCACGGGGCTCCGCGCCATATCCACCAGCGACGCCAGCGCGATGTCCACCTCGCCCCGCGCCAGCATGTCACCCAGCTTTGCCGGCACCGCGGCGTGCAGCGAAAGGTCCGCGCACGTCGAAAGCCCCTCCACCAAGGGCAGGGTGTTGAAGTACTTCACGTAGCCCAGGTTGGTTGGCGCGGGGCTGGCTGTTTGTCCGCTCGGCGTGGTCATATCGCCCAGCGTAGGAACGCCGCGAAGGCCCGAGTGCACGAGTACGCCGCCGATTCTCCACCGAATCTCAATATCACGCGCGGATCACGCGGGTGCGTGAGCGTGAGGAGAGGCCCTTGCGGGCGAGCATGGCCGCTCCGAGCAGGCCCGCGTCGGCTTCGAGCTCGGTCTTGACGATCTCGACATGGCGGTTGATCTCCGGGGCGGCGTGTTTGTGCACGCTTCTGCGGATGAGCCCCACGAGCCGCTCGCCCATAGCCTCGGTCAGCCCGCCGCCGATGACCACGCGCTGCAGGCCCAGCAGCGTCACCACCGAGGCGATGGCGATGCCCAGGTTCTCCGCGGCACTCTCAACAACCATCTTCGTCACGCGGTCGTTGCGGGCGAAGGCCATCGCCACCACGCGCGCTTTCACATCGGAGAAATCGTTGTCCGCGAGCTTGGGGATGATCGACTTGTGGTTCGTCTTGATGAGTTTGAGAATCCGCTCCACGATCGCGGTGCGTGAGCAGTTGTTCTCCAGCGAGGTCGATCCCGGGGGCATGCCGGGGAAGAGCGTGACGTGCCCGATCTCGCCGGCGGTGTTGGTATAGCCGTGGTAGAGCTCGTCGCGGAGGATCAGCCCGCCGCCGATGCCGGTTCCGATCCAGACGCCCATGAGTTCGGAACAGCCGCGACCGGCACCGAGTTGGTGCTCGCCGTAGATCGCCGAACGGACGTCGTTATCGACGTAGACCGGGCGCCCGACCTTCTTCGCGAGGGTCTTCGCCAGCGGGATGTGGTTCCAGCGCAGGTTCGGAGCTTCGAGCACCACGCCCGTCGCGGGGTCGATGGCGCCGGGCGCACCGATGCCCACCGCGAGCAGCGCCCGCGCGGGGATCTTCGCTTCTTCGCACGCCTCGCGGATGCCGTCGTGGATCCGCCCCATGACCTTCGCGGGGCCTTCCTCGGCCCGGGTCTTCTTCTTCGCACGCCCGATGATCCGCCCGGTGGAATCCACCACGCCGATCTGCATGTTCGTGCCGCCAAGGTCAATCCCCACCACGGGCCGATCGGTTCGCGTTGCCATAGACCAAAGGGTCGGCTCAAACCCGATAAAACTCAAGCCCGTGGGCGTGAAATTCGATGATCCGGGAGGGAAAGTCCCAGTGATCGGTGCCCGGGCTAACAATTCCCTTCAGCGTGATCAAGTACATCGGATCCAAACGCGTGCTGGTGCCCGGGATCCTCAGCGCGATCTCGTCGTTCACCAACGCCCGCACCGTGATCGATCTCTTCTCCGGCACATCCCGCGTCGGGCACGCGCTGAAGGCCTCGGGGTACCGTGTGCTGTCGAACGATCACAACGCCTACGCCGCCACGTTGGCGCGGTGCTACGTTCAAGCCGACGCGGAGGACGTCCTGCGTGACGCAAAGCTCCTGGTTAGCGAGTTCAATCAACTGGCCAAGGGCCCGTGCACGCCGGGCTACTTCACGCAGACCTTCTGCGTGCAATCGCGGTTCTTTCAACCAAAGAACGGCGAGCGCATCGACACCATCCGCGAGGCCATCGCGCGCAAATCGCTGGAACCCGAGCTTGAAGCGGTGATGCTGGTGTCGCTGATGGAAGCCGCGGACCGGGTGGACTCGACGACGGGCCTGCAGATGGCGTACCTGAAGTCATGGGCGCCGCGGGCGTACAACGATCTGGAGCTCCGCGTGCCCGAGGTCCTTCCCCGCGCCAAGCACGGCAAGGGCCACGCCTCGTGCCTCGATGCCTTCGAAGCCGCCGCGACGCTTGAGGGGGATATCGCGTACATCGACCCGCCGTATAACCAGCACTCGTACCTGGGCAACTACCACGTGTGGGAGTCGCTGGTCCGCTGGGACAAGCCGGAGGTCTACGGCATCGCCTGCAAGCGCACCGACGTGCGCACCCGCCAGAGCGTCTTCAACAGCCGAAAGCAGTTCGCAGAGGCGATGCGACGCCTGCTGCGCACGGTCCGCGCGCCGGTGCTGATCGTCTCGTTCAACAACGAGGGGTTCCTCTGCCGCGAAGAGATGGAGGCCATGCTCGTAGAGCTGTGGGACGGCACGGGCAAAGTCACCACCATCGAGAACGACTTCAAGCGCTACGTCGGCGCACAGATCGGCATCTACAACCCGCAGGGCGAAAAGGTCGGCAAGGTCAGCCACCTGAAGAACAAAGAGTACCTGTACGTGGTCTCACGCGAGTGCCTGCGTGAGAAGCTTGAGCCGATGACAGTCACGCCGACAACGCAGGGCGGGCTGTTCGTGTGATTCGGTGCGACCGCGACTCACTCGGTCATCGTCCCATCCATCGGCCAATCCGCAAACGCCGCTTCGAGGGCGGCGATCATCTCGGGCACGTTGATCGTGGCCATCTTCCAGATCTGCTCGTGATCAACGCCCCAGTACACGTGGACCAGAATGTTCCTCGTCGCAACGATCTTGCCCCAGGCAAGCGTGGGCGTGCGCCGACGCCCTTCGTCTCCGACGCGCGCCGCCGCTTCACCGATCTCTTGCAGCGCGTTGAGCAACGCACGCCGAGTGATCATGTCCGAGTCCAGTTCAGCGATCGTCTTCCCCGAAACGATCGTCGCGACATCCCTCGCGGCGTCCAGCATGTGCTGCATCCGCTCACGATCGCCCGGACCGCCCTGCGACGCCTCACGCGGCATGCAGCATCCTCGCTTCACGCGCGACCGCATTCCTGAAATACGGCGACAGCATCGCCGGAGTGTGCAGATGCACCTCGCGACCGATCAACGCCGACATCTCCAGTTGCATCCCCGCAAAGTCCAGCAGACTCGGGGTCTGCCCGGCTCGAAACTCCACCAGCATGTCCACGTCACTCGATGGACGAAAACCCGTGCCACCCTCGTCCGACGGTTCTCGCAGGATGCTCCCGAAAAGCGACAATCGCGCAACGGCATATCGCCGGCAAAACGCCGCGATCTCCTGCTCCGGAAAGTTCACGCCGTTGATGACCATCTGATCCCAATCGTACGTCCCGACCATACGGACCGATCAAGACTCCCGCGCCCTCACACCACCCGCGTCGGCACCGCCACCACGCCCAGCCCCGCCCCCCCCTCCCCCGCTCCCTCCCGCGGCAGGTTCTGCTCCGCAAGGTCCGCCAGTCGGTTGATCGCCTCGTCGTCCTCTTCCACCTCGAACGGCACGAACAGCGTGCTCCCCGACCCCGACACATATACCGGGATCTGCGTCGGCGCCAGCACCCGGCTCATGACCTCCGCCAGTCGAGGCTCCACCGCCGCCGCGGGTTCGGCGAGATCGTTGAACAGTTCCATCGCGGGGATTGCTCCTTCGTCCGCCGCCTTTTCAACCAACGCCCGCACGCGCTCTTCATCAACCCGTGCCTTCGGGTTCGCATCGAAGGCCTTGTACACCGCCTGCGTCGGGCACCCAAACCCCGGCACAATTAACAGCACATCTTCGCTGGGCGTCTCCACACGCTCGATGGTCTCACCAAAACCGCTCACCACCGCCGACCGCGGCGGGCGGTCCCACGCTCGCCGAAGGTCCGCGACGATCGGATCCACGTCGCCCTCGTCGTGGTCCGCTTCGTCAACGCCGACGTCGATCTCGTCGTCGATAAAGAACGCCACGTCGCTGCCCAGCTTCGCCCCCAGCGCACGCAGTTCATCCCGCCCCAGCTGCAAATCAAACAACCGATCCACCGCCAGCAGCATGCTCGCGGCATCCGACGAGCCGCCGCCCATCCCCCCACCGACGGGGATCCGCTTTCGCAGCGACATCTTCACACCCAAGGGTCGACCGACGCGCTGCTCGAGCAGCCGCAGCGCCCGCACGGAGAGGTCCTTTTCCACCGCCCAGTCGATCGGGCTGACCACCGGCGCGTCGTCGCACCACGAAATCTCAAAGACGCTCGGCGCACGCTCATCGTCGAGCCGCGTGAGCGTCAGTTCGTCGTGCAGAAGCACCGGCGCAAACCACGAACAGATCCGGTGCCAGCCCGGCTTCGCACTGCCCGTTGGCTCCGGAGGCCCGACCGCCAACGCCAAGTTGATCTTCCCCCACGCCCGAGCCGAAATCGTCCGCATCACGTCGTCCCTTGATCCCTCGATCGCTCGTTCACTCGTTCCCTTGATCCCTTGATCCCTTGATCCCTCGGTCCCTCGATCCCTTCCCCCGCTTAATGCTCTTTCCGCAGCCGACCAGTGGGGATCCCCAACTGCCCGCGGTACTTCGCAACCGTGCGTCGCGCGATATCCAGCCCGCGCTTTTTCAGTTCCTCCGCGAGTTGGTCGTCGCTGAGCGGGTTCTTCTTGTCTTCCGCCGCGACGACTTCCTGCAGCGCCGCTCGGATCGCGTCCCACGCCACCTCCTCACCCGATTCGCTGCTGACCGTCCCGCCCGAGAAGAACCTTCGCAGCGCCACGATCCCCCGCGGCGTCTGAACATACTTATCCGCCACCGCCCGGCTCACCGTCGCGACGTGGATCCCCAGCTGTTCCGCGACCTTCGTCATGGGCAGCGGCTTGAGCGCCTGCGGGCCGAAGTCGAAGTACTCGCGCTGCGCGTCCACCACCGCCTCCAGCACCCGCAAGACCGTCTTCTTCCGCTGCTCGATGGCGTCCATCAGGAAGTTCGCGTTCGCGAGGTTCGTTTTCAGGAACTCACGCGTCGGTTTCGGGGCCGTGCGGTCCTTCGCGAGCTTCGCGTACTCCTGATTCACCCGCAAGTTCGGCAGCCGCGACTCGTTCAGATACGCGATGTAGCGATCACCCTCCGCGTCGTACTCCACAAACGCGTCGGGGATGATCGCCGGCTCGACACTCTCGCTCAGCCCGCGCCCGGGCGCGAGCCGCAGCGTCCGCAATCGCTCAAGCGCGCCCTTGATCTCATCGACGCTCGCGCCGGTGCTCTTGGCGATCTTGGGCAGTCGGTTGTTCGCCAGATCGTCCAGACAATCCGCGACGATTTTTCGCGCCAGCTCCCAGCCGGCACGATCGGCTTCGCTTCCGTCGCGTGCCGCGAGTTCGTCAAGCTTGACATCGATCTGCAGCAGCAGGCACTCTTTGCTGTCGCGTGCGCCGATCCCCGCGGGCTCCATGAGCAACTGCACCGCCCGCAGCGCCCGCTCCAGATCCGTGATCGTCACCGCCGCCCCGCCGGGCATCGTCGCCCCGGGCATCCGATCGAGGATCTTGTCCAGCCCCGTCCGCAGGTACCCGTCATCCTCAATATGCGCCAGGATCGCCTCGCCCAGGGGCCTTAGCGTCTCGTCCACTTCCGTCAGGGCCCACTGCTCGATCAACTGCTCCTGCACGGGCTTAGCCCGCTCGGCCGTATTCGCCATCGCGTCCATCTTCGCGTCGCGATCGCCGCCGCTGTCACTCCCCGAGCGCGATCGGTCCATCCACTCATCGCGCTCGCGCGTCAGCCCGCTCCCGCCGACGCCTTCGTCGAAGGCGTTCTCCGCCGCTTCGGGGTTGCTCTGCTCGAAGGTGTCCAGCCGCTCAAAGTCCGCCGCCCCTTCGCCGACCGTCAACTCACCCCGCTCGGCCTTCGCCTCAAACCGCTCCTGCTCCCGCTGCGCCCGCAGTTCAAACTCACCCTCGCCCGCCTCGGCGATCTCCAGCGTCGCGTTGTTCTCCAGTTCCCGCTCGATCCGCTCCTCCAACTCCGCCTGCGACATCTGCAGAATCTCCATCGACTGGATCATCTGCGGCGCCAGCTTCATCTGCTGGCTCATGCGCATGCTTTGTGAGGCGTCAAACCGCATCGAAAACCGCACTCCTTCGTCCCCACCCGCAAATACCCAAGCCGCTCCCCCTGCAACTGCCGTGCCAACCTGCAACAGAGTGTATCGGCACCGCACCCCGCCAGACTCACCCACACTTCCCCGTTTCTGCCACAAAACCCCTCCTCCCCCCACTTGCCCCCTTCTCCAAACACCCGCGCATTCCTCTTATCATCCCGCATGGCCCAGCACCAAACCGTCGCCGACCTTGTCCGTGTTCTCGATGACTTCGCCCCCACGTGGCTGGCGGAAGAATGGGACAACGTCGGGTTGCTGCTCGGCTCGCCCGCCGACGCACTCACCGGGCCGGTCATGATCACCATCGACCTGACCGAATCCGTCCTCGAAGAGGCCTTCGCCAGCAAGGCCTCCGCGGTCATCGCGTATCACCCGCCAATCTTCAAGCCCATCAAGCGTCTGGTCGACGACTCCGCTCTGAGCCGAACGCTCCTCCGCGCCGCCCGCGCCGGGCTCGCCATCTACTCACCCCACACAGCCCTCGACGCCACCCGCGACGGCATGACCGACTGGCTTGCCAACAAACTCCTCCTCTCGCGCCAGAGCGGCTCGCCGCACAGCGCCGACCGGCGCGCCCTGCGCCCCGCGCCGAGCCTTCCCCCTTCGCAGCGACTGAAGATCGTGACCTTCGTGCCGGTTGATGCCGTCGAACGCGTGCGGCTGGGCCTTGCCAGCGCCGGCGCCGGAATGATCGGCGAGTACTCCGTCTGCTCCTTCGCCGCGGAGGGAACAGGCACCTTCTTCGGCTCCGAGAAATCCACACCCGCGGTGGGCAACCCGGGTCAGCTTGAGTCCGTCCGCGAGGTGCGATTGGAGATGGTCTGTGCGCGAAGGGCCTTGCCGATTGCGTTGCAGACGCTCAAGCAGTTCCATCCCTACGAGCATCCCGCGATCGATGTCTACGAGCTTCAGCCCCAGCCGCGGCGCGATACAGGACTCGGTCGACGCCTCATTCTCGACACGCCGCAGGACATTGACACCATCGCCCAGCGTCTGAAGACGAACCTGAACATCCCGGTGGTCACCGTCGCCCAAGCCAAGCCCGGCAAGATCAAAACCATCGGCGTCTGCCCCGGTGCCGGCGGCGACCTCGCCCCCCTCGCCCTCAGCGACGGCTGCGAGCTCTTCATCACCGGCGAAATGAAGCACCACGAAGTCCTCGCGATGACCGCGGCCGGGCTCTCCATCCTCCTCTGCGGGCACACCGCCACCGAACGCGGGTACCTCCCCACCTTCGCGCAGCAACTCTCAACCCGCATGCCCAGCGCGAAGTTCATCGTCAGCACCGCCGACGCCGACCCGCTGCGTGCGGTGTGATTTCCAGCCGAATGAAAAGACGGCCCGGACACGCGTCCGGGCCGTCGATGCACGCGCATCCAGCACAGAAGAACGGACCGATCGTCACTCAGGCGGTGCGCCCGACCTGACGTCGATGACGCGTGGCGAGCAGCCCACCCAGGCTCAACACCGCCGCCGCCCCGGGCGTCGGCACCGCCGTCCAGTTCAGCGTGATTTCGTCGGCGCCGTACCCGTTGATCGCCACGCCGCTCGAATCACCGAAGTAGATGCGGTACGTCGCGGAGTAATCACCGGGCGTCGCGGCGGCGTACCAGTTGTGCAGCATCGTGCCGCTCCACTGGATCCGGTTCGACGAACCCGCCGTGCCGAAGATCGGCGCGAACGAACCCTGACTCATCATCGTCCCGCCGCTGTAGCTCAGCAGCCCGGGCGTTGCCGAGATCTGCTCGATCCACAGCATCGAGCCCGCGGGCGGTGCCCAGAAGCCCTCCACCATCCAGCCGTACTGCGCGTTGTACATCATCCCGTTGAGCACCGACGCGTTCCCGCCGTAGCTCTGCGGATAGACCTGCAGCACGGGCGTCGGGACGCTCGTGTCCACGTGACCTTCCAGACTCGTCCCGTGCAGGTGCACCATGATGTGCGCCATGGGCCCGCCCATCTGCGGCATCTGCGCCAGGGCCGAACCCGCCGACACCACCACAACCGCCACACCTGCCGAAATCAATGAACCGAACTTCATACAGAACTCGCTTTCAAATCAGAGGCCCCGGCGATCACTTCGCCGTGGCCGGGTTGAACTGATCAAGACTCTTCGAACGATCAAACCAGGACGTAAACGGTGAACACGCCGCGTGCCCGTCCACGCACACGACGCCCGTTGACTTGCCGTGACGATCCGGATCGACCTCCGACGGCGCGTTGAACTGCGTCCAGAAATGAGCCATCACATGGTCCGCGCTGGCGGTGGGCAGAAGCTCCGCAAAGAGCACGCTGCTCGAAGGCCTCGGGATTTGCGAGAACCTCCTCCACGTTCGCCCGAGCGTCTCCTCCGCCGTCAGCTCGTAGTACACGTTGTACCCGTAGCTCCAGCGGTCGGTCCGACGATCGCTGGGACAGCGGTACAGCCCGTTAAACAGAGCGTCCCAGCGCCCATCGGGCTGGATGTACCGCTCACCTTCAACGTACTCGTAGAACGCATAGCCCCACGGCGCAACCCGATTGGGAAATGCCGAGTGCTGGCTCCGCGGCATCGCGTCACGGTTCGAATCCGCGTACATCGCCGTGAACTGCCCCAGCGTGCGAAGCTGCGAAAGACACTTCACCGTTCGCGCCGCCTCTCGCGCTCGCCCCAAACTCGGCAGCAGAAGCCCGATCAGCAGCGCTACAATCGCGATCACCACTAGCAGCTCGACGAGCGTAAAGCCCGCCGACCGCTCGGCATTCTTCCAAACCATGAGACACCTCGAAGTCGGCGCAGGATCAACCCAGCGCCACATGCGAACCGCCCGATCAACGCGTCGATATCGTCACGCGCGAACAACTCGCGGCGGCCGCTCCGGGACCTCAAGGTTCCGCGATTCAAACTCCGCCTCCCCCAAAGTTTGAACGACAAACGCCGCCGGCTCGGGCACGATCCACACGAGCGCATCACCAAACCCAACCGTCGGCAGCGTCATCGTCAGAAGCTCAACCAGCCCCTTGCACGTCAACGCCGAAATCGCCGCACCGCGCCGCCCCGGCTCAGCCGCGGACTTCGCCCCGCCCTCACAGCACGCACCGCCCGAAACCGCCATCTCTGCGTGCTCACTCTTCCCGCACGAAACACAACCCCATCCGTCACACGATCCATCTCGGGCGTTCACGCAGCAATCAGCACCCGACCCGGAGGATTTCGATCCGCAACACCCCGAAGCGACCGATCGCTCCGCACCCGCTTGCCGAGGTGTCGCCTTGCCTGCACGCAGCTCCGACTTGATCCGCGCCACGCACAGGACGCAGGTCGCGCTTCCCGGCTTGACGCTATTCGCCGCCGCGATCCACTGTTCATCGGAGAACGCCACACCCGCGGGGGGCGCGACCCCGTTCTCGATCGCCCACACCAGCCGCTGATGCTCGCTATGACAGCAGCAGTGCGTCCAACACTCCGTAGCGCTGGCGCATCCGCACCCGCAATCCTCGCACGGGTAACGCTCTCCCGACAAACGACCCAACCAACCCGCCAACTGCCTGCTGGAGGGCATCAAACCCAACGACGCCACGAGATACGCCGCCATCATCAACAGCGCAACCAGCCCCGCACCAGCTTGTCGTCGCCTCCTCCAAAACACGAGCGGAACATATTCCTGTGTTACAGGATTGGCTACATATTGACAAGAATCTTCACTCGAATCAGGGGTTTCAAGTCACTTGTTTATATTTTGTATGTGCCTGGTCGGGTGGATCTTTTTCCGGTTTGGCCTTGAAATGGTAAAACAACCCGCTGTTTCATGGTGCGGAGCGGGCCGCATTGAGATTGAATCTCATCAACGCTACACTCTGTGAAGCGTGGGTCCCTTGTCTGGTGGCGGCACTTTCTCTCACCTGATGCGAGCATCGTTGAACAATCAACCTATTCAACCCGCTCATACTCCAGGCACGAACTCACTGCCACAGATCGAGCAAGCGGGCTGCTCGAAAGATCCCTGTTCTTGCGAGCAAGCGGCCGATCGGGCATTGGTTGGGGCTCGCTCCGTTTCCGCGTCCCCATCGACAGCCTCACTCCCGTCATCGATGGCGTTGTGCGCTCTGAAAACCGGTCAGACCGGCGTCATCACCGACTCGAACCTCAGCGAGGACGACGGCAAACTCCTGCGAGCGATGGGGCTTGCGCCAGGCCGACGGGTGGTGATGTGCCGAACCGGTGAGCCGTGCATTGTCGCGGTGGTTTCGGGGCATCATCACGCCTCGAGCCCGGGCGCGGATGCCCAGGGGTGTCGATGTGCGGCCCGGATCGGGCTGGCGCGTCCTCTTGCCGAGAAAATCATGGTGAGCATGGTAACTGTGGGCGCGTCGGGTGAACCGGCGCGCGGGGTGTAAGGCCTTGGAACCCGCAGAGCTGATCGAACGGCGTGTGGCGCTGGTGGGAAACCCCAACACCGGGAAGACCACGCTCTTCAACCGCCTGACGGGCCTTCGGCACAAGACCAGCAACTTCCCCGGGACGACTCTCGACGCGCGCGTCGGGCGATTCTCCCTTGGTCAGGGTGAGAGCGCTGTTCCAGTTGAGCTCGTCGATCTGCCCGGGGTCTATTCACTTGAGCTCCGCCAGCTTGAGTCTGAAGTCGCGCTCGGGGTGATTGAGGGTCGCTCGGCTCCGCTGGGCGAGCTGGCCTTTGAGCCGCAGGCGGTGCTGGTGGTGGTGGACGCGACGAATCTCGGCCGCAACTTGCTGTTGGTGGGCGAGACTTTGCGCCGAAGGCTGCCCACGGTGGTCGCGGTGAACATGGCGGACCTGGCGGCGAAGCAGGGTCTGCACGTCGACGCGGCGGTTTTGCGCGAGCGGCTGGGGTGCGCGGTGGTGCTGATCTCGGCCCGCGCGGGCGAGGGGATCGATGAGCTGCGCGACGCCCTGCGTGAAGCGGTGACGGTGGGCGCGGTGCCGACGAGGACGCCGCCGGGCGATGAAGCGGCGCTGGGTGCGTGGGCGGAGGAGATCGTCGTCAGCGCAACCTCCGGCAGCGGCGAGCTCATCGGACGCACGTTCACGGATCGAGCCGACCTGGTGCTGACGCACCCGGTGCTGGGCGTGCTGGCCTTCGCGGGGATCATGACGGGGCTCTTTCTGAGCGTCTTCTGGCTGGCTCAGTACCCCATGGGCTGGATCGAGGGGATCTTCGGCGGGTTGGGCTCCGCACTCGATTGGGGCTGGGACGGGCTTGGGCTTCGCACCGGGCCTTTGCACGATCTGCTCAAAGACGGCGTCATCGCGGGCGTGGGCAGCACGCTGGTCTTCTTGCCCCAAATCTGCCTGCTGTTCTTCCTGATCTGCCTGCTTGAGGACACGGGGTACCTGGCGCGGGCGGCGTTTGTGATGGACCGGGCGCTGAGGCCTTTCGGGCTGCCCGGGCATTCGTTTGTGCCGCTGCTTTCGAGTCACGCGTGCGCGCTGCCCGGGATCGTCGCGGCGCGGTGCATCCCGGATTCACGCCAGCGGCTGACGACAATCCTCGTCGCGCCGTTCATGACCTGCTCGGCGCGACTGCCGGTCTATGTGCTTCTGACAGGACTGCTGTTCAAGGACAGCCCCGTCACGGCGGCGCTGGCCTTCGTTGGGTGTTACGCGCTGGGGATCGGCGCGGGAATTCTCTCGGCCCTGCTGGCTCGACGGACGATCCTGCGCGGGCAGAGCCGCCCGATGGCGCTCGAACTGCCCACGTACAAGCGCCCGAGCCTGCGCAACGCGGTGCTGGCAACGACCGATCGCGCCCTGGTCTTCCTGAAGAAAGCGGGCACGGCGATCCTGGCGATCTGCATCGTGCTGTGGTGGATGGGCAGTTACCCGAAGGTCGAGCCGAGCGCCCAGGTTGTCGCCCTTCGCGAGCAGGCGAAGTTGGTCCAATCTGGATCCGCGACGACCTGGGACTTGAACGACCCGGCGAAGCAGGCGGAGTTGGCGAAGCTCGACGAGCCGGCGCGGAAGAAGGCGATCGTCGAAGAGCTCACCGCGCGGGCGGATCACCTCGAACACCGCGAGGCGAAGAGCGCTTCGCTGATGGGCGTGCTGGGGCGCGGGTTGGAGCCGGTCTTCAAGCCGCTGGGGTACGACTGGCAACTGACGGTGGGCGTGCTGGCGAGCTTTGCTGCACGCGAGGTCTTTGTCAGCACCATGAGCGTGGTCATCGCGGGTCAGGAAGAAGGCGACGACGAGAACGCCAACCAGACGATTCGGCAAGAACTCGCCAGCGCGACGCGGACCGACGGGGTGACGCGCGTCTTCTCGCCCGCGACGTGCTGGAGCCTCTTGGTCTTCTACGTGCTGGCGATGCAGTGCCTGCCCACGCTGGTATTGACCAGCAAAGAGAGCGGGCACGTGAAGTGGGCGGCTTTGCAGTTTGTGTGGATGACCGCGGTGGCGTACGGCGGCGCACTGCTGGCGTACAACCTCGCCCGGTTCGCGGGGCTTTCCTGATATGCCCGTGCACGATTGGCAGTTCTGGGTTACCACGCTGGTGGCGCTGATGGCGCTGGGGTATCTGCTGCGGAACATCGTGCCGGTGCCGTTCTGGAGCAAGCGTGCGAAACGCAAGCAGCACGAAAGGCGAGCGACCCTGACGGTCAGCGCCGCTTCATCGAGCGCGCAGGACAAGCAGACCAGCAATGCAGACAAGTAGCTGCCGCGCCGGTCGGCGATGAATGCGAACCTTTCGCGCGTTCAAGGTTTGGGCGTTGGCGTGCTCGGTGCGTTGACGGGGGCCATGCCCACGGGCGAGCCGGGCTGTTCGTTCGGCGGCTGGGGGATCAGCGGGATCCACTCGTACCAGAACTTATCGCGCTCGAAGTAGGGGTAGATGTACTCACGGCGCTGCGCGAAGGGCGTGCGGGTGGAATCGAGCCATTTGAGCCAGTCGCGGGGCTCGTCGCCGAAGTCTTGCCCGGTGAGGGTCGAGAGCGACTTGCTCGCGGCGCGGTTGACCACGAGCGAGTCATCGCTGAGCGCACCGATGAGGGCCTGCAGCACGCGTTGCTCGGCGTATTGACCAAGAGCCGCACACGCCTCGGCGCGGACGTCGACGTCGTCTTCTTTGGTCACGCGGGTCGCATCGAGCAGCGCGGGCACGGCGACGGGGTTGTGCAGGCGCTGCAGCGTGCGGGCGGCTTCTGCACGCACGCGACGGTCGGTCGAGGACATCAGCGGCAGAATCAGCGGTACATCGGAGGGTTGCCCGTGGAGCGCCAGCGCGCGGGCCGCCACGGCACGAACGCCCAGGTCTTCGTCGGGCTTGTCCGCGGGCGGTGCGCCCAGGGCCATGCGGTAGACCTTGACGTAGACGTCGTCGCCGCCGAAGGGCGCGTTGGCCAGCAGGTTCAGACCCGCCATGCGCTTGTTGGCGTCGTAGGGATCGACGGCCCAGCGTGCGGCCTCCGCGGGTGTGGGCGGGGCGATCATCGCGAAGATCGAGCCCGAATCCGCCGCCCGACGGTTGGCGGCGGTGTCGCAGGCGCTCAGCATCACGCACGAAGCCAGCACGCCCGCGATGCCCGCATCACGAAGGAGCCGAAGACCGCCGCAACGCGAGATGATCGCTCGGTCCTTTCGACGGCACGGGGCGGGGCGTTGGTGGTTGATCCCATCTGGGGTGTGATCCATGGAAAACCAGTATAAGGCCCACGCGGGGTCTACGCTCTGCACCATGGGTGTGCATACACGAGCGGCATCGGCGGCGGTGATGGTCATCGGCGGCGCCGTGATGGCGGCGCTGCTGGGCGGGTGTGCCGCTACACCCGCGGAGATCGAACCCAACACGCCCGGCGGGGGCCTGAGCGCCGACCGCGGAGGTTCGCAGAGCGATAGCGGCACGGGCCTTTCGCTCTTCGTCATCGATCAAACGCACGCGGCGAAACAACTGGGCGAACTGACGCCCGAGCGTCTGGCGATGAAGGTGATGGGCATTCGCCGGGCTTTCGACGGGAAGAAACCCGCATCTCGGCTGGTTTCGACACGGGTTGTGCTTGAAGGTGAGAAGCGTTTGTCGGTGCGTGAGGTGCCCTTCGAAGGAAGTGAACCCAGCGATGCCCTCCGCACGCCCAAGCCCATCGCTGAGAGCAGCAAGGGGAGCGACCTTCCCAAGAAGGGCACGCAGTTGGAGATGACCATCGACGACCAAGGGCGGCTGGTGCTCTCGCGGTCGGCGGACTTTGAAGATCGCGTGACGACGAGCTTCACGCCCGCGATGGTGGTGCTGCCCAAGGTGCTGGAGGTGGGCAAGCCCGTGGTCAGCGAGTTCGAGATGGTCGTGCGACCCATGGACAACCCGGGCACGATCAAGGCGCAGGGCAAGGCGAAGAACACGGTGGAACTGGTGCGGTTTGAACGGGTGAAGACCAAGGAAGGCGAGTTCATCGCGGCGCGGGTGCGGACGAAGCTCGAAGCGGAGCTGAACCCCGCGAAGGTCGTGAACACCACGACGAGCTGGTTTGTGCCTGAGCTTGGTGTGGTGGCGGAGCAGGAGATTCAGCGCGTGACGGCGTTGGGCCTGCCCGTACGCAGCAGCGACGCGGTGTGGATCACCAGCCCCGTGAAAAGCAGTAAGGGCGAAAACGAGAAAAAGTGAGTCTTCCCGCGCGCGAGCGTCAGCGAAGATCCCCGGCCTGGTTGTTCCGCATGCCCAAAGGCTGACCCAGGATTTCGTTGAGCACCAACGCCGAGCGCCACTGGTCGGGCGTCTTGGGCAGATTGATGTTCACGGGCTGGTTGCTTGAGCGAGTCAGCCCGGCGCGTTCAAGCTCCGCCGCATCTTCGCGGGCTTCACGCGCCAGTTCGAGCTTCTCCTGCGCACGCTTCGCGGCGAGGGCTTTCTGCTTCCGCGCACGCTCGGCGCGATCCTCACGCTCGGCGCGGTCTTCCCTTTTCTGCTGCTCAGCCTGCGCACGCTGCGCGGGGGTGGGCGTGCGACGCTGAGCCGACGATGCCCCGGAACGGGCCATGGGCTGCTGCAGTTGCGGTTGCTGCTGCTGCCTTTGCTGCACGGGCATCTGAGGCGGGACGGGCTGATTCGCCCCCGCGCCGGGGTTGATCTCGATGACAGGCCCGCCGGGCCAGAGCTCGGTGCGGATCGGCGCCTGCCCACCCGCGCTGGGGCTCATCGGTTGAGGCGAGGGAGCACCCATCCCCGCGGCGTGCATCGGCGCGCCGGGGGAACGCATCTGCCGAAGGCGACGAAGCTCGGCCCGCGCCTGCTCCGCGGCGATTTGACGACGATCCGCACCAGGCGACAACATCGGCTCGGGCCTGACCTGCTGCGAAGGCGGGGTCAGGTCGGGCATCGGTTCGGCGTTCGGATCGCGGCCGGTCCGCAGGATCTCACGCTCGCGAGCCTCGGCCATCTCGCGGGCGCGCTTGACCTCGTTCTGCTCCTTCAGCTTCCGCACCGTCCAGGAAATCGCGGAGAAGAGCAGGAAGAAGATGACGATCGCGAACTGAGGCCAGTTGTTGCCCATGCGATCCCTTCCGCTGCACACTCCGACAGGCGTACGCCGCCGGTCGGTGGCAGGAACGAGCGAAATAGTACGCTCAGTGCGGCACGGGGGGTTCAACCACCTTCGTCATCAGGGATGACCGCGAGGATCCGATTCGAGTCGGTTCCGCCCGAGGTCGCCGCGGGCTCGCGGACGATCCGGAAGCCGGTCTGGAAGGCTTCGCGGAGGTTGTCGGGGGTGAGTGCTTCGTGCGTGGTTGCGTGGGCGATGATGCCGCCGAGGGGGTTCATGATGAGCACTTCGTCGCACCAGCGGGCGACGACGGAGAGGTCGTGCAGCACGACCACGACGGTCATGGGCGTGCGGGTTTTCGTCATGTGCTGATCCGAGCAGAGACCCCGAAGCAGACGCATGGTGTGCTGCTCATGGCGCGGGTCCATCGCTGAGCACGGTTCGTCGGCGAGCAGGATCCCCGCGGGCATCGCGACCCCATTCGACGGATCAGGCGAGGCGGGGCGATGAAGCTGCGCGAGCGCACGTGCCAGACTCACGCGCTGCTGCTGACCCGCGGAGAGCTCGCCGAATGACTGATCGGCGAGGTCCAGCGACTCGGTCTGCACCAGGGCCTCCTCAATCGCTGCGTGGTTCGTGCCCGCACCGGCGTGCGATCCGATGGGCGAAGAGAAGGCGTAGCGTCCGAGCTGCACAACACGCCGGGCGGTGAAGGCCTCGCTGATGGTCGGGCGCTGGGCGACGTACGCCAAGCGTTTCGCGCGAAGGGTGCTTGTGATGGCGTTCAAGGCCGTGCCGTCGAGGGTGATCCGACCGGCCTGGGGTTGAAGGGTTCCCAGCAGCAGACGCAGGAGGGTGGACTTGCCGCAGCCGTTGGCGCCGATGACGGCGGTGAGTCGCCCCGGCGTGAAGCGGGCGCTGAGACCATCGATCACCGCCTTGCCCGCGGGGGAATAGGCAAAGCGCAGGTTCTCACACGCCAGGGTCATGCGGACGATTGTTGCTCTTCTCGCGGACTCTCGCCCCGTATCGGCCCCCGCGCCGGTGTTTGCACGATCAACCGCTTCTCCCCGCGGGCTTTGCACTCCTACCCTCGACGACCATGAGTCAGATCAGCACCATCGCGGTCACCGGGGCCACCGGGTTTGTCGGGCGTGAGATCGTTCGGCGGTTGCTCGCCTCCGGGTTCGAAGTCCGAGCCCTCGCCCGCGACGCAGAGAAGGCCCGCGCCGTGCTCGGGCATCACGCCAAGCTCACCGTCGTCACCGGTCACGTCCACGACGGCAGCGCCCCCAAGGCCCTGCTCACCGGCTGCCAGGCCTGCATCCACCTCATCGGGATCCTCCGCGAGACGCACGAAGGTCCCTTCGGCGGGCAGACCTTCCAACGCATGCACATCGACGCGACCAAGGTCATGCTCGACGCCGCCGAACAAGCGGGGTGCAAGCGCTTCGTGCACATGTCCGCGCTGGGTGTGAACCCCGACGGCAAGGCGGAATATCAGCGGTCGAAGTTCGCCGCGGAACTGCTGGTGCGTCGCAGCGCGATGGACTGGACGATCTTCCGCCCGGGGATCATCCACGGGCTTGAGGGGGAGCTGACGGGCCTGATCCAGAGCTGGGTGAGGGGCAAGACCAGCCCGTTCTGGTTCGTGCCGTTCTTCACGCGGATGGTCGAGCACGACGACGGCGTGCCGCTGGGTCGCGTCTCGTTCGAGCCCGCCCGCGTCGCACCGGTGACGGTGCAGGACGTCGCCGAGGCGTTCGTCCGCTGCCTGAACCGTCCGCAGACCGTGCATGAGATCTACAACGTTGTCGGCTCACAAGAGCTGACCTTCGACCGCATGCTGAAGGTCTTCAGCGACAACACCCCGGGCTCGGCGAACCTGCCGATCCTGGGCCTGCCCGGCACGCCGCACGTGTACGTCGCGCGGGTCGCGAAGGTCTTGGGGATGGGCAACCTGCTCCCCTTCGACGACGGCATGCCCGCGATGGCGCAGGTCGACACCACCGCGGATCTGTCGAAACTGCGGGCCCACCTGGAAATCAACCCCGCGCCGTTTGAGCCGAGCGCCAAGGCGTACCTCGCCACCGCGTCGGCCCACTGAGCGGCTGCTTCCATCGCACCGAACCAGACCAATATCACCAGACCATCCCCGAACGCCGCGACCGACCGTCGCGGCGTTTTCGTTTCCATCGTGACGGTTCATCCGCCCCGGCGCATCTGCGTGTTCAGCGTTGACGGCCGCACCGCCCGCCGTCAACCCGGCCCCGGGCGTTCTGCCCTGCTTGCGACACGCACACACGCGTCCGTCAAAAAACCCTCGCGCACACGCACGCATAGCCATCGACACCTTGGAGTAACCGCATGTTCAGCACGAAGACCACGCTCTCACGCCGCGACACTTCCGCCCGCACCGGCTCTGCCCTGATCGCGGCGCTGGTCGTCTTCGCCGGCGGCTGCCTCACCCATGCTCAACAACCCGCCACCGAAGAGCTCGCGGTCCCCATCATCGTCGCGCCCAACGGCGGCGGGATGATCCTTCCCGAAGGTGCAGCCGTCCGCATGGTCATCAACGGCGAGGACGTCGATCCGACCACCCTCAGCCCCGCGTCGGGCTCCTTCCGCATCAGCGACAACGATTTGAACCGCTGGGGGAAGATCCTGAACTTCACCCCCGAACAGCTCGAGGCGGCGAAGACGCTGCGCTCGGGCCTTGAAGCCGACCTGACCAAAGCCCGCGAGGAAGCCAAACCCGCCATCGATGCCGCCCAGGCCGAGACGCGCGACGGCCTCCCCACCGAGGCCATACGCAAACTGTCAGGCACATTCCAAACCCTCCGCACGAAGCGTGACGCGGCCGAGAAGCAGTTCATCAGCGACCTGAAGAGCCTGCTGACCAAAGAGCAGGAGCAACTCTGGCCCCGCATCGAGCGCCTGCGCCGGCGTGAAAGCCCCGCGCCGGGGATGAGCCTCTCCAGCGTCGCGGGCGAGCGCGCCGACCTGACCAAACTCGTCGATCAGCTCAAGCTCCCCGAGGCGACGCAGACCGGCCTCGCCGAACTGCTGGAGCAGTACGAACAGGAGCTCGACGTGGCGATCATCACCCGCAACGAGCTCATGCAAAGCAAGCGCGAGAAGATCAATGCGCTGCTTGAGAAGAACGACCCGGACGGGATCACCGCCTTTGAGCTCGACGAGCTCCGCGCACGCGCGCGCCTGCGCGAGATCAACCAGCGCTGGGCCAAGCGGCTCACCGACGAGCTGGGCAATGAGTTCGGCCCGCGCTTCAAAGCCGCGGCGGACCGCGCGATCTTCCCGTCGGTGCACCGCGAGCGGGCGATCCACCGTGCGCTCAGCGCCGCTGAGGGGTTGGACGATCTGACGAAAGACCAGCGCTCGGCCCTCGCTTCGCTGCGGCAGAGATTCACCGATCAGAGCACCAATCTGAACAACCGACTCGAAGCCCAGATCGTCAAGCAGGAAGAAGAGCACGTCAAAAACACCAAAACCACCGGCGGCCCGAACAACAACGGCAACACCCGCGAACGTCGAATCGCGGTCATGCGCACCGCCAGCGACTCAAGCGAGATGCAGGAACTGCGCGCCAAGCGCAAGCAGATCGACGATACGACGATGAAGGAACTCGACACGATCCTCAGCGAGTCGCAGCGTGCGAAGCTCCCCAAGAACACGCCGCGCGGGGACGACGGCGATCGTCCGACACTCATGCCCATTCCGGTTCCCCCGCCACCCCCGCCCGCGCCGATGTGAACGAGCAAAGGTCGGTGGCACGGCATCTTGGTGGCACGGCTCTCCAGAGCCGTGCGCCCCGTGTCCACCCACCCGCCTTTCATCTTTCGAACTTTGTTCACAAACGAAGCACGGCTCTGGAGAGCCGTGCCACCACCAAGGCCCCGATTCAGATCAAGTCAGAACGGCGCTTGCTCGTCGCCGCCGTCGCCGCCATCACCACCCGCTGGAGGCGGCGCGGAGCGATCGGGCCCGCCGCCGTCGCGGTGATTGTCGGGGATGCCCGCCTGCTTGCCCGGGTGCCAGCCCGCGCTACGCACCGGTGCCTGCGGCGCGGGGTTGATCGGTCCGAAACCCACGGCATCGAAATCCCCGCCATAGGCCATGCCCCCGCCGCCAACTCCACCGGCACCACCACCACTATGACCATGCCCACCCGCCGGCGCGTGTGAAACATGTCCACCACCCGCGTGTCCGCCACCGCCGCCACCCGCGCCGCCATGACCGAACCCGCCGTAGGCGTCGTCGCCCGCGTGGGTGGGTGCGAAGTTCTTGAACCGCGTCGTGCCGGCGTCCCACGAGAGGGCCACCACGCCCGTGGGCCCGTTGCGTTGCTTGGCGATGATGATCTCCGCCTGACCGATCTTGTCGCGGTTGTTCTCGTCGAACTGCGGGCTGTTGATGTCCCAGCCCGGCTCGCCCTTGTGGTAATACTCCTCGCGGTGCAGCAGCAGAACCACGTCCGCGTCCTGCTCAAGGCTTCCCGATTCGCGCAGATCGCTCATGCGCGGGCGGTTGCCTTCACGACCTTCGGGCCCGCGGTTGAGCTGGCTGAGCGCGATCACCGGGATCTTCAGCTCGCGGGCCAGTTCCTTCACGCCGCGGCTGATGGCGCTGACTTCAACCTGCCGACTCTCGCGCGCCTGCGTGGGCGAACTGAGGAGCTGGAGATAGTCGATCATGATGCACTGCACGCCGTACTGCGCAACCATCCGGCGCGCCCGCGCACGCAGGCCCGTGATCGAAAGCCCCGGCGTGTCGTCGACATACAGCGGCGCCAGCGCCAGCGCCCCCGCGGCATCCACCAGCTTCTTGTACTCGTCGAGCTCTTCGACATACCCGTGGCGGGTCATGCCCTTGCTCAGCGTGCCGGCGCGGATCCGCTGGCTCTCCACGCCCGACCAGGCGCTCAGCCAGCGCTGCGCCAGCGCGTTCTTGCCCATTTCCAAGCTGAAGAGCCCCACCGGCGCGGGCTGACGCGAAAGGTGCGTGCTGCGGGGCAGGTCCTTCCCCGTGGCGATCTGCTCCGCAAGGTTCAGCGCCAGCGCCGTCTTGCCCATCGACGGACGGGCCGCGAGGATGATCATTTCCCCGGGCTGCAAGCCGCCGAGCATTTTGTCCAGGTCCGCGAAGCCGGTCTTCACACCCTGCGCGGGGAGGTTGCCGTCAGCGATGGCGTTGAGCAGGTCGATCTCGCGCTGCATCATCACCTGCATCGATTCGATGTCCGCTGAGTGCTCCTCGCGCGCGATCTCGAAGACCTTCTGCTCCGCCCAGCCCACGAGCTGCTTCGCCTCGTCACCCTCCGCCTGCCCGTGGTGATAGGTCTGGAACAGGATCTCCCCCGCCGCGTCGATCAGTCGGCGGAGGCGGGCCTTGTCGCTGACGATCTTCGCCCAGTGCACCGCGTTCGCCGTGCCGGGCGGGGCCGAGACGAGCTCGCCCAAATACGCCCGCCCGCCGACCTCTTCCAGCACACCCCGGTCGGCCAGGCGCTGCTCGAGCAGCACGGGGTCGATGTCGTTGTGCTTGTCGGAGATGCTGACAATCGCCTGGTAGATCAGCGCGTGGGCCGAGGAATGGAACGCCTCGGGCCCCTTGATGATGCTCAAGACGTCGGCGATGATCCGCCCGTCGAGGATCATCGCGCCCAGCAGGCACTTCTCCGCCTCCGGGCTCACCGGGGGCGTGCGATCAAACATCTTCCCCAGCGGCTCAAGCTGACGATCCCCACCCCCCCCACTCCCGCCACCACCCCCACCGCCAAAGCCACCCTTGCCGCCGCGAGAACCGAACCCGCCCGGGCGCGTGGTAAATCGGCGTTCAAAGTCGCTGGTGCCGCCGCTGTTGGAACTCGGGTTGGAGGAGATGGTGGTCAACCGCACCAGCGTACGCCGACGGCGGGCCCGGACGGTTGCTAATGCCAAAACGTCCCCAGACCATCCCCAGAAATCCGATACTGACCACGCGCTACGCTGGTTCCTCGCATGGACGCCGACCCAAATACACCCCCAACTTCACCGCCGCAGGCAGGTTCGCCCGCCTCCGCTTCAAGCCCCTCGGCTTCTGCGAGCCTCGGCTCCGCCGTGCGCTCCACCTCGCTGGTGACCCTCGCCTCACGCTTCGGCGGCCTCGCCCGCGACGTCCTCGTGGGCATCATGTTCGGCGACACCTACCTGAACTCCGCCTTCGCCACCGCCTTCAGCATCCCCAACCTCTTCCGCCGACTCTTCGGTGAGGGGGCGCTCTCCGCCGCGTTCATTCCGGAATACACCCAGGGCGTTAAGCACGAGCCCGACCAAGCCGACCGACTCGCGAGCCTGACGGTGCGCTGGCTCTTCATCGCCACGGGGTTGATCACCACGCTGGCGATACTCCTGCTCACGGCCCTTCTGATCGTACTGCCGAGCGATCCGGAGCGGCAGACCACGATCCTCTTGACCATCGTGATGCTGCCGTTCATGCCCATGATTTGTGTCGCGGCGATCCTCTCGGGGATGCTGCAAGTGCACGGCAAGTACGCCGCCGCCGCTTCCGGACCGCTGATCCTCAATACGTTCATCGTCGCGACGGGGCTCTACTTCGTCCTCACAGGCACCAGCGCGGGCCACGCCGCGGCGTACAGCATCGCCGCCGCCACAACACTCTCAGGGTTCAGCCAGTGCTGGTGGTTCGCAAGGCTCCTCAAACCCCACGCCCGCTGGCGCAGCGATACGGACCCCATACACCCCACCGCCAACCGCATGCTGAAGAAGTTCTTCCCCGTCCTGCTGGGGACGGGGACACTCCAGCTCAACGCCTTTATGGACGTGGCGATCGCCAGCTATCCGCTGTGGGTCGGGCCGACGATCTTTGGGTATGAGTACCCGCTCGACGAGCGCTCCGCGGGGATCATGGCCCTCGCCAGCCGGCTGTACCAGTTCCCGCTGGGTGTCTTCGGGATCGCGGTGGCGAGCGCGGTCTTCCCGCTGCTCAGCAAAGCCGCCGACGACAAGCCCGAGTTTGTCAATGTGCTGCGCCGGGCCATCCGCCTGAGCCTGTTCATCGCGTTGCCCGCGACGGTCGGTCTGATCCTCATCCGCACCGACGCGATCACCGCCATCACCCCGAAGTTCTCCCCCGAAGGGCAGTTGGCGGCGGCGGCCGTGCTGCTGGGTTTCGCACCGGGCGTCTGGGCCTACTCGATCAACCACGTCCTGACCCGCGCGTTCTACTCCCGGGGCGACACCACCACCGCCCTGCGCGTCTCGCTGTGGTTCGTAGGCATCAACCTCGCGCTCAACCTCACGCTCATCTGGTTCCTCAAAGAGGCGGGCCTCGCCTGGTCGACGAGCATCTGCGCGATGCTGCAGACGCTGGTGCTGGCGTGGATGTTGCGCGGGCACCTGCACGCCGACGGCTTTCCGCCTGTGTTCAATCGCGAACTGTTCACCGCCATCGCGAGAATCCTGGCGCTCTGCGCGATCATGGGCGGTGCGGTCGGGCTGGTGCAGTGCCTTTGGCCCCTCGCGGACAATGCCCGCTGGCGCGAGCACGTTCTGCGCCTCTTGGTCTGCGCAAGCGTCGGCGGGATCATCTACGCGATCGCGGCACTTGTGCTGGGCAGCCGCGAATGGACGTGGCTCGTCGGTCGTTCACGCGAGAATCGTTCACCTCGCTAGTTTTCTACCCCCGTAACCCCCGACACCCTCGGTTACCCCTACATTCCTAAGGCCTTAGGACACCTTAGGAACCCGTAGGGCGTGCACATTCTGCGCGAGTCGACGACGGTCAAATCGTTTCGTGTTCGCATCAACCGCAAGAAGCACGATGTGGAATGGGGACTGAATGCGGAAACGGGACTGAAGGGGGGGTTGCGTTTTCGTTGGTTCTTGGTACACCAAGGGCGGTCTTGGTGTTCTGAGCGATGTTGGACGCGTGTGCATAGGGTTTGCCCCAATCGGCAAACGAGACTCAACGCGGGATGTGGTGATCGTGGCGGTGATGACAATCGGACAGCTTCACGGGTGCCGGCGGCCCGAAGACGGGACGGTCAATATGGCGAAGGCTGGCGCAAACGGAAGCGCGAAGGGTGTAACAGGGGGCAGGGCAAGCTCCGCGTCCGGTTCCGGCTCTGGTAATCTGGGCAAGGTGAAGCGAGCACCGGTTCAGGTCTCTGCGGAGACTGCGCCCGCCGCCGCCGCGGAAGCCCTTGGTGACAAACGGGCCTCGACCAACCACGGCAAGGAACAAGGCGGGCAAGCACCCAGCGCGGCGAATCGGTCGGCGTCGGTGTCGCCGCCGAGCTTTGGGGGCTTTCGTGAGGCGTGCGAGTACCTCTTCGCGCGGACCGATCTTGAGCGCCTGAAGCCCACCACCGCCACGCGCGATCTGTACCGCCTCGACCGGATGCACGAGCTGGCAAAGCGGCTGGGGGATCCGCAGAACGCCCTGCGGATGGTCCACATCGCGGGGACCAAGGGCAAGGGCAGCACGTGCGAGATGGTCGCTACGTGTCTGGAAGCCTGCGGCTACACCGTCGGCTGTTACACCAGCCCGCACATCCTCGACGTGCGCGAACGGATGCGGATCAACCGCGCGCTCGTCAGCGAGAACGCCTTTGTCGAACTCGCAAAGCGCGTCGCGACGGTGGCGTACGAGATGGAGGCGGAGCACGGGCCCGCGACGTTCTTTGAGCTCACCACCGCGATGGCGCTGCTGTACTTCGCGGAAGAGGCCGTCGATGCCGCGGTGATCGAGGTGGGGCTGGGCGGGCTGCTGGACTGTACGAACATCATCACGCCCGAGGTGGCGGCGGTGACGATGATCGGGTTCGACCACATGGAGATCCTGGGCAAGACGCTGGAAGAGATCGCGGCGCAGAAAGCCGGGATCTACAAGCCCGGCGTTCCCGCGCTGACCTTCGAGCAGGACAAGAAGGTTCTGGAAGTGCTGCGCAGCAAGGCCAACGCGGTCGGTGCGCCGTTCAGCGTCGTCGGGCAGGACATCGACTTCACCGCGCGGACCGAGTTTGTCTCGGGCGTCGGGCCCCTCGTCCGCGCGTCGCTCGTCACCGAACGCAACAACTACGACCACGTGACCGTCCCGCTGAAGGGCGAGCACCAGGCGAACAACTGCGGGCTCGCACTCGCGATCCTCGACAAACTCAGCGAGCGCGGGTTCAACTGCCCCGCGGATCTGGTCAGCAAGGGGCTTGACCAGACCAGACTGCCCGGACGCTTTGAGCTCGTCACGCGCTCGCCGCGTGTGCTGGCGGACGTGGCGCACAATCCGGAATCGATGCAGGCGCTGATGCGGACGATGAGTGCGCACCTGCCGTACGACTCGCTGGTGGTGGTCTTTGGTTGTGCGGCGGACAAGGACATCCCCGGGATGCTGAAACAGCTCGCCGCGGCGGCGGACAAGGTGATCTTCACCAAGGCCTCGGGGAACGCCCGTGCCACCAGCCCCAACGAACTGGCACGCAAGTACCACGAGGTCTCGGGGGGCAAGATGTTCCAGGTCGCCCGCGATCTGGGCGACGCGATGGAGCTGGGCCTGCGTGCGGTGGGACGCGACGACGTGCTGTGCGTCACCGGCTCGTTCTACATCGTCGGCGAAGCGAAGAAGTGGCTCGCGGCGAAGCTGGCGGCGAAGAAGAAGTGATGCGGGTCAGTCGGGCTTCGGCAGCGTGATGATCGGATTGCCCGCAACGAACGGCAGCGAAATCTCCGCCTGCGTTGACTGCGGGTCTTTCATCGTCGCCAGCGGGACGAGCACCATGGGCGTGGTGTTGTCCGGATCACTCGAATACCACAGCACAATCGTCCAGCGGTCGCGGGCCATGATCTGCACCGCGGTGCCGGTGCGTTTCACGTCCTCCGGGGCGATGCGCACGCTCGGGTCGGTGGGTAATGGCTGAGGACCGCGAAGAACACGCACCCACGCCCGCGGGTCCCAATCACGTTCCGGGATCAACATGCTGAGCATCAACCCGCGCTGGTTGATCTGCTCGTAGTACCCCACGGCTTTCATCACCGTGAATGTCGGTGAACGGCCGCGGCGAGTATGCGGTAGCAGCCCGACGGCAAACGGCATCGCGAACGCGAGCAGAGCCAGTGCCGCCAACCCCAGAACGACCGTACGCATCGGCGTCTGCGGCTTGAACATCATCGGCGCGCGATCGGGAATCGGCGTCGTGGTGCCTTGCGTCAACGTGTTGGAGGGGTCTTCGGGCACGGCATCCGATTCGCGGCTGGGGGCACAACGGCTGCTGAGCAGAGAGGAAGATCGACCTAGACTTGCCGCGATCTTTGACCGCAGAAAGCCCTTGCTATGACCACCCCCGGACAGACGCCTTCCAACTCCAACGCTGAGACTTTGAACACCGCCCCGAACGCCCTCTCGGCGGGCGGTGGCGGTGCTGTGGGAGGCGGGAGCGATACGCCGCCGTTTCGGTACACCGCGGCGCTGGCGCAGCAGATCGAAAACGCTTGGCAGGATCGCTGGGACCGCGAGGGCACGTTCGTGACGCCCAACCCCGGGCAGGCGGGGTTCGATGCGTCGCGCCCGAAGAAGTTCATCCTCGACATGTTCCCGTACCCCTCGGGGGCGGGGCTGCACGTGGGTCACCCGCTGGGGTACATCGCCACCGATATCTACGCGCGGTACATGCGGATGACCGGGCACAACGTGCTGCACGCGATGGGCTTTGACGCCTTCGGCCTGCCGGCGGAGCAGTACGCGGTGCAGAACAACGTGCACCCGCGCGAGGCGGTGAACCGCAACGTCTCGACCATGCGCCAGCAGCTCCGGCGTCTGGGCCTGGGGCACGACCCCACCCGCAGCGTCAGCACCACCGACGAAGACTTCTATCGCTGGACGCAGTGGATCTTCCTGCAGATCTACCACAGTTGGTACGACGCGGACGCGCTCGGCGGCGCGGGGGCGGCGCGCCCGATCGCGCAGCTCGTGGAGCAGTTCGAGCGTGGCGAGCGGGCCGTGCCGGGCGAGAACCGCCCGTGGAAGAGCCTGCCCGAGGCGGTCAAGCGGCGGGTGATCGACGAGCACCGTCTGGCGTACCTGGCGGAGGTGCCGGTGAACTGGTGCCCGATGCTGGGGACGGTTCTGGCGAACGAGGAAGTAACGGCGGACGGTCGCAGCGAACGCGGAAACTACCCGGTCTACAAGCGCCCGCTGAAGCAGTGGATGATGCGGATCACCTCGTACGCGGAGCGGCTGCTGAACGATCTGGAGCTGGTGGATTGGCCCGAGAAGGTCAAGATCATGCAGCGGAACTGGATCGGCCGCAGCGAGGGCGCGATGGCGGACTTCGCGTGCAACACCCGGCGGATCCGCGTCTTCACCACGCGCCCGGACACGATGTTCGGCGCCACGTACATCGTCATCAGCCCCGAGCACGAGATGGTCGATCATCTCGTGGGCGAGAAATACGGCAACGTCGCGTTTGAGAAGGCGATCTTCCCCGGCGCGGCGGAGATGCTCGCCAACGGTTGCAGCCCGCGCGAGCTGGTCATGGCGTACCGCGCCTTCGCCAGCAAGAAGACCGACGCGCAGCGCGGCGAGGGGAAGGACAAGACGGGCGTATTCATCGGCGCGTACGCGCTCAACCCGGTAAACGGGCAGCGCGTGCCGGTCTTCATCGCGGACTACGTGCTGTCGGGGTATGGCACCGGGGCGATCATGGCCGTTCCCGCGCACGACGAGCGCGACTTCGAGTTTGCGAAGGCCTTCAAGCTGCCGATCCGCGACGTGGTCTACCCGCGCCCGGTGGCCGCGATGGCGCACTACGCCCTGCACGCCTTTGAAAACGAAACGCCCCCCAGCGATTGGCGCGACGAACTGGCGGACTATCTGGGCGTGGTGGCGGGCGAGGGGCAGCACCAGCGTTCGCACGCGGAGATGCTGCACATGATCCGCTCGCGGCGCGATCCGGCGCGGGCCGGCGGAGTCGTGACGGCGGCGGACACGAGCAGCCCGGGCTCGATCGGCGAACGCCGCGGCGTGGTGCGGTCGTTCTGGCTTGAGACCCTCGACGATCTGGAGATCCACGACTTCAACGAGTTCCGCGAGCGGTTCGTCAGCGCCGGGTTCTATGCCCGTCAGGGCGAGGCCTTCAGCGGCGCGGGCTTGGCGGTCAACAGCGCCTCGGCTTCGCTGAAGATCGACGGGCTCGAGACCGCCACCGCGAAGGTGCGCGTGGCGGAGTATCTGGAGCAGGCGAAGCTGGGCAAGGGGACGATCAACTACAAGCTGCGCGACTGGCTCTTCAGTCGGCAGCGGTATTGGGGCGAGCCGTTCCCGATCGTCTTTGATGAGTCGGGCGAGGCGCACGCGATGCCGGAGAGCATGCTGCCCGTGACGCTGCCGCACATGGACAACTTCCAGCCCGAGTCGAGCGAGGACCCGCAGGCGCCGGTGAAGACGCCGCTGGACCGCGCGAAGGACTGGGCGACGACGACGCTGGACATCGGCTTCGGGCCTCAGCGCTACAAGCGCGAGACGAACACGATGCCCAACTGGGCCGGCTCGTGCTGGTATTACCTGCGGTATCTGGACCCAAAGAACAGCGAGCAGTTCTGCTCGCCGCAGGTTGAGAAGTACTGGATGAGCGGCAACGCGGAGAAGTTCGCGGCCAGTCGGCTGGGCGTCGATCTATACGTCGGCGGCGTCGAGCACGCGGTTTTGCACCTGCTCTACGCGCGGTTCTGGCACAAGGTGCTCTTCGACCTCGGGCACGTCAGCACGCCCGAGCCCTTCCGGCGATTGTTCAACCAAGGGTACATCCAGTCGTACGCCTTCAAGGACGAGCGCGGGATCTACGTCGACGCCTTCAGCGTGAAGACCCCCGACGGGCGGAACTTCATGGACTGCATCGACGAGTTCAAGGACTCGCAAGGCCCGTTCACCTTCGAGGGCAAGCCCGTCGTGCGCGAGTACGGCAAGATGGGCAAATCGCTCAAGAACGCGATGGCCCCGGACGACATCTGCCGCGATTACGGGTGCGATACGCTCCGGCTGTACGAGATGTCGATGGGCCCGCTGGAGGCCAGCAAGCCCTGGAACATCCGCGATATCCCCGGCTCGTACCGCTTCCTGCAGCGCTTCTGGCGCAACCTCGTTGACGAGCAGACCGGCGCGCTGCGCGTGAGTGATCAGCCCGCGCCGATGGAGCTGCGCAAGGCCCTGCACAAGACCATCAAGGGCGTACGCCAGGACATGGAGGCTCTGCAGTTCAACACCTCCATCGCCAAGCTCATCGAGCTGAACAACACGCTCACCAAGCACACCGGCGGCGGCTCGGCCGCACCGGTGGAGGTCGCCCGCGCGATGACGCTCATGCTCGCGCCGCTGGCGCCGCACATGTGCGAGGAGCTGTGGAGCAAGCTGGGCAACTCGAGGAGCATCAGCCAGGAGCCCTTCCCGCAGTTCGATGAGAAGCTCGTCGTCGACGACGAGGTCGAGATGCCCGTCTCGGTGCAGGGCAAGGTCCGCAGCCGGATCATGGTCCCCGTCGGGTGCGACGCGAAAGGGATCGAGGCGGCGGCCCTCGCGGATGAAAAAGTCCGCGCGAGCATCGAGGGCAAGCCGATCAAGAAGGTGATCGTCGTGCCGGGCAAGATGGTCAACATCGTGGTGTGAAGTGAAGAAGGGCCGAGGTTCGAGGGCTCAGGGCCGAGTTCGCGATCAGCAGGCCGGACGGTCTTCGCGTGATCATCGCGTGTGTTGCTTTAACGCCTTCGGCCGGTCACGTGCCGCGTTTGTTGCCGAAGATATCGATGTGCACGCGGGCGCAGTAGCGCCAGCCGCGATCGATGCAGGCCTGCGCGACCATTTGCTTCCGCTCACGTTCCCGGCGGCGGTCCTCAACGCTTGCGCTGTCCGGCTCGCCCACGCCCTCGGGCATCAGCAGCACGTCCGCGTTCGTCCAGCCCTGAAGCTGCGCCAGGATCGAATCGATCTCTCGAAGATCATCCTCGCTGCTGACGACGAACTTGAGCTGGCGCTTCGGCGCCGGGTGCTCGCGAAGCAGTTGCTGCAGCACGGGCACGTTCAGTCGACGCTGCGCATGTCGGCCCGTTGCACCGCCCCACGCCTCACTCTGCCCGCCGGCCTTCGCCTGCTCAACGCTCGGCGTGCTCCCCGCGAGCTTCGGGCTGATGGACATCAGCCCGCACATCACCGGCTGGTGCACCGTCCCCGCGGTCTCGATCGTCACCACCAGCCCCGACTCGGTGAGCAGCCGCGATAAACGCGTCACCTGCGGGAACATCATCGGCTCGCCCCCGGTGATCACCGCGTGCGGCACCTTCGCACGCACCGCTTCCTCCACCAGTTCGTCCAACGACCGCCTCGCACCCTCGGGCTTCCAGCTCGCGTACGGCGTATCGCACCACCGACACCGCAGGTTGCACCCGCTGAGCCGAACAAACCACGACGGCACACCCGTGAAAAGCCCCTCGCCCTGCACACTCACGAACGTCTCGCTGATCAGCAGCGACTGCGGATCAACCTTCGGCTCGGGGATGTCCTGCCGACTGAGCATCGCCGCGAGATCGATCGGCAGGCCTTCGAGGTTGATCGATCGGCGCGGCGGCTGACCATCGCCGCCGGCGCTCGGGGCGTGCCCCGGCGCGGGCTCGCCGCCCGTGCGTTCGTGCTCTGGTGGCTCGATGCTCAAGGCTCAAACGTCCAGGTTCTTCACTTCGAGGGCGTGCTCTTCGATGAAGCGCCGACGCTGTTCAACGTCCTCGCCCATCAAAATCGAGAAGAGCTGGTCCGCCTCGCTGGCGATGTCCCAGTTCACCCGCAGCAGCGTCCGCTTGTACGGGTCCATCGTGGTCTCCCACAACTGCTCCGCGTTCATTTCACCCAGACCCTTGAACCGCTTCACTTCCATCCCGCGCCGACCGACCTCGTGCAGCGAGGGGATCAGCTCTTGCAGGTTCGCCGCTTCGATGATCCGACCCGTCACGCGCTTGCCGGCCTTCGCCGCCGCGGTCTCGGGTTCTTCGCCGTCGTCGCCCTCGACGTTGGCTTCACCTTCACCCGCGGACGAACCGCCCGAGGCGCTTGTGTCGGTGAGTTCCCAGGCGAACTTGGTGGGCATCGTCCCGCCGGCCTCGCTGGCGGTCTGCTGCAGCAGGTAGTCCGCCGCGTCGAAGCCAAACCGCGTGAGCGCTTCGAAGACCTTCTCAAGCTCGCGGTTCTCGTGCAGCTCGCGCACGATCGCCACGGGCTTGCCGTCGACAAACTTGGGCGACGCGGTGGAGACCGCGCCGTTCGATGACGCTGTGCCGTTGCTCTTGGCGTGATCCGCACCAGCCGCCGGAGCGTGCTCGCCCGGCGCACCGATCGGTGCCATATCCGCGAGCATCAGGTTCTTCTCTTTCGCGATGTGGCGGACCTGCTCGTCGCTCCACGCGAAGGCCTCGCCGCCGGTCCACGCCAGGCGGTGCGAGGGCAGGCGCTTGCCGCCGGTCGGATCGCTCTCGCGTGATCGCAGCAGATCACCGAAGCGCACGCCGCGGCGTTGGGCGATTTCCGCAAGTTCGCTGAGGCGTTGCAGCGTCCGCACCAGTCGGCGTGCTTCCTCGCCCGCGATCGTGCGGACCACCGGCGCGGGCTCGCCCGGGCGCGACACCGCTTTCAGATCCCGCACCTGCAGCGTCGCACGCGACAGGCCCTGCTCGGTCAGCACGCCGTCGAGCTGGTCCTTGCCGATGACGTACTGCACGCGGGCGTTCTTGCCCTTGCCCCACGTCAGGCTGTACAGCGGCGGCTGCGCGCAGTAGATCTTCCCACGCCGGATCAACTCGGGCATCTGGCGGATGAAGAACGTCAGCAGCAGCGTGCGGATGTGCGAGCCGTCGACGTCGGCGTCGGTCATGATCACGATGCGCCCGTAGCGCAGCTTCGCGATGTCGAACTCTTCGCCGATGCCGCAGCGCAGGGCGCTGATCAGCGTGCGCACTTCCTCGAAGGCCAGCACCTTGTCCAGGCGTGCCTTCTCGACGTTGATGATCTTGCCCTTCAAGGGCAGCACCGCCTGGTTATCAACGTTCCGCCCCTGACCGGCCGAGCCACCTGCCGAGTCACCCTCGACGATGAACAGCTCGCTCTGCTCGACGTCCCGCGTCTTGCAGTCCTTGAGCTTGTGCGGCATGCTGCCGCTCTCCAGCGCGCTCTTGCGCCGGGTCAGCTCGCGTGCTTTGCGTGCCGCCTCGCGCGCCTGCGCCGCGACGATCCCCTTCAGGCAGATCCGCTTCGCCTCGCCCGGGTGCTCCTCCAGCCACGTCTGCAACTGCTCGCTCACGGCCTCCGAAACGAACTTCTCGATCTCCGGGTTCAGCAGCTTCTCTTTGGGCTGGTTGTTGAACGTCGGGTTGGGCAGCTTCACCGAGACGATGGCGATGAGCCCTTCGCGAAGATCCTCACCCGAGGGCGCGGGGTCGCTGTCTTTCAGGATGCCGCTCTTCTTGGCGTACGCGTTCATCACGCGGGTCAGCGCGGTTTTGAAGCCCTGCGCGTGCGTGCCGCCGTCTTTGTTGTGGATGTTGTTCGCGAACGACAGCAGCGTTTCGTTGTACCCGTCGTGGTACTGCATCGCCACCTCGCACAGCAGCGAGGCGGGCTTGTCTTCCTTGCGGACGTTCACCAGTTCGCTCACCGGCTGCTTGCCGTGCATCAGGTGCGCGATGTACTCGGGAAGACCCGACTCCGCCTTGAAGCTCTCGCTCCGCGGCTTGCCGTCGGCCCCGACGCGTTCGTCCGTCAGTTTGATCGTCACGCCCGGGTTGAGGTACGCCAGCTCGCGCAATCGATTCGCCAGCGTTGCGTAATCAAACCGCGTATCGGGGAAGACCTCCGGATCGGGCATGAAGGTGACCTTCGTGCCGGTCTTGAAGGGCGAGTCGCTGGGGATGTCGCCGACGACTTTCAGAGGCCGGGCCGTACGCCCACGCTCGAAACCGATGACGTGGACCTTTCCACCGCGATAAATCTCTGCCTCAAGCCACTGGCTGAGCGCGTTGACACACGAGACGCCCACGCCGTGGAGACCGCCCGAGACCTTGTACGCCGACCCCTCCGCACCGAACTTGCCACCGGCGTGCAGGACCGTCATCGCGATCTCGACCGCGGGCTTGCCGTCGTAAGCAGGGTTCGGGTCCTTCTTGGGCTCAACGGGAATGCCACGCCCGTTGTCCACGACGCTGCACGACCCGTCGGCCCCGATGGTGATCCACACCGTCGAGGCGTACCCCGCCATCGCTTCATCGATGGAGTTGTCGACCACTTCGTAGATCAGGTGGTGCAAAGGCCCGATGCCGGTGCCACCGATGTACATCCCCGGGCGCTTGCGGACCGCCTCCAGCCCCTCAAGCACCTGGATCTGATCCGCCCC
>JAVTWO010000090.1:61225-61481 GCA_032229765.1 Phycisphaerales bacterium
CGTTTACGCTCGTCGTGCTCACGCTCAGCCTTCCTCGCTCACGCCCCCCACAAACTTTTCCTACGCACCAAACCGGCCTAGCCCACCCCAAATCATCGCGTCGGAATCAGCCCGAAAACAGGCGGTTTTCCACTGGAAATACCGGCGGTTCAAGACCCGTTCAACCGCGACGGGAAGTATAGGCGAAAGGGGGTGAAGGCGGGGGGAGTGAAGAGGTCGATTCGACAAAGAAAAGGCCTCGGAGGAACGGGCCTCC
>JAVTWO010000091.1:0-9826 GCA_032229765.1 Phycisphaerales bacterium
AGGGTGTTGGCGACTTTGAGGTTGACTATCAGGACACCACCAGCGACTTTCTGCGGATTGTCGACCAGCTCAAGCCGGTGGCGATCGTGAGCTTCAGCCGGGCGAGCACGGCGCGCGGGTGGGAGATGGAACCGGCGTATCAGCGGTTCCGCGTGGTGAGCACCGAGACCGCGCCGGTTGGGCGGACGATCTCGCTGTATTCGACCGATTACCTCGCGCCGTCGCGCCCGACGGATTCGTACATCGTCGCCGACGCGGTGGGAACGGTTTATCCCGCGACGCTGCCGATGCAGCAGGTCGTCGACGCGGTGAGGGCGGTCTTCCTCACCACGCAGATCGATCCGTTCGTCGCGGCGTACAACCCCGCGACGCCCAACAGCTACGACTATTCGGGGTCGTTCCTGTCGGGGTACATGCCGTATCTCGCGGCTCGGTACCGCGCTCAGCACGCAACGCCGACCGATCCGCTCTACTGCGCCATGACCGGGCACATCCATGTCGGCGGCACGGGGTTGTACAACCAGAACGCCCTGTGCACGCAGGCGGCGGAGATCACCCTGCGCGAGGTGATCAAGGCGCTCGATCAGTCACTGCCGATCTGGCTGGGCAAGTGCTCGCCCGCGGATATCGCCTGCGACACGGGCGAGGCGCTGACCAGCACGAACCGCGGCTGCACGAACAACGGCATCAACGAGGGCGATTACAACGGGTTCTTCTCCGCGGGCGGGTTCTTTGAGCAGTCCTCGCAGGGGCCCGCGGCGGTCGGCGCGTTCTGCGATCTCTCGTACGACAACGGAGAGCCCTTGCCGCCGTTCGGGCCTGAGCAGCCCGGGCAGAGCAACACGGGCGTGAACGAGGGTGATTACAACCTGTTTTTCAATACGTTCTTCCTGCCGTGCTCGTGAGGTGATGTGCGTCGATATGCTGTTGGCTGATGAGCACGGGGACGAGCAAACCGGGAAGGGACGTGCTGCTGTGCGAGCGGTGCGGGTACGTGCTCAGCGGGCTGCCGGCTGAGGCGGCGTGCCCGGAGTGTGGCAAGGCGATCGCGGAGAGTCTGCCGAGCGCGCGGACGCTGGTGTATGACCCGAAGCGGGGCATGGGGTGGGTGCGGGTTGCGGTGAGGATGGTGCGTTCGCCGTTCGGGGCGTACACGTGCATGCATATTGGCGTGCAGCAGGCTGGCGGCTTCGCTGAGCGGAGCTTTGCCGTCGTCAGTGCACTGACTGGCATCGCAGTGATGGTGCTTTGGATTGATGCCTGGTTTCGTACTCGAACGCACGATGCCGACGCCTTCGCAGTCACTGTTTTACAGGCGATTGTTTCGGGGCTGGTCGTCGCGTGCGGCACATTCGCGCTGCTCTGGATCGTCATGCTCATCGAACGTGCCGGCTCGCGGACGATTGGAGCTTGGCACCGCTGGAGGATCACGCACGAGGTGGCGTACTGCGTTTGTGCGTACGCGTCGGTGGGTTGGTTGCTGGGCGTCCTGGGTGCCGTGTGTTGGGGCGTGTGGTATGTGACGCGCGGCAGAGACGCCTTGATCGCGCGAAGCGACGAAGGGTTCTATGCGATGATCCTGGGCCCGCCCGCGGCGGTGCTGCTGGGGCTCTTCGGCTACGAGCTGCTGGTCTACATCGGGCTGCGACGCTGCAAGTTCGCGAACGTGGAGGGTGCGCGGTGAGCGAGCGTGACGCCGCGAACGGGTCGTCGAGCGCGCGGGAGTACCCAACACCCGATGAGCTTGCGAACTGGAACTGCATGCGGTGTGAGTACAACCTCGCGGGTCTTGCGGTGAACGGGCCATGCCCGGAGTGCGGGCTGGCGATTGAAAAATCCAGGTACGGGCACCTGCTGCGGTTCAACGTTGAGACGTTTGCGAACTGGTGGTCGATCACGCGCGCGGTGCTCACGCGGCCGAGCTCGTTCTACGGGCTGATCGCGCATCCGGCGGTCTACGCCGCGGCGTACTTGCGGTGGAACTGCTGGATCCACTGGGGGATCATGGCGTGTGCGCTGTCGCTGAACTGGATTCTCGACGAAGTGTTTCTCAGTCGAAACCCAAAGGCCTTCGACGATCTGGTTCGCTTTCTCCTGGGCAGCACCGTCGGCCTCGGCTTTGTCTGCTATGCGTTCACGATCTGCAGCTACTACACCTTCATCCTCGCTTTCAAACTGCTCGCGTTCGTGCTGATGCGGCAGACCGACCAGCCCGCGGCAAGAACCATCGCTTCTTCACTGCTGTACTGCACCGCGCCGCTGACGATCATCGGCGGCGTGTGCGGGCTGCTGATCTTTCCCGGCTACCCGTTGCTCTGCTCAGTTCTCGGTTCGCCGGGCCATTTGTTGCTCATGCTCGTGATTCTGGGAATCGTTGAGGTTCTGGGCTTGGCTTGGTGCGTGTCTATCTTCCATCGGTGTCTACGCGGGATTGAACGAGCGCCCCTCGAAGCGCAGAGGTTTGAACAGATCCCATGACCGCCCCTCCCGTCAAACAGTTCGACCTGCTCTGCGAGAACTGCGGCTACGTCCTCAGCGGGCTTGACCGCGACGGCGCGTGCCCGGAGTGTGGTCGCCCGATCGCCCAGAGTCTGCCCTCGGCGCGGACGTTGGTCTTCGGCGGAGAATCAGGAACGACGTGGGGGCAGTTTGTCCGGCGGCTGGCGTTCGATCCGCGCGGGGCCGTTGAGAATCTGCGCATCGATACCAACGCGTCGAATCGATTTGCGAAGGCGACTTACACACGCGCGGGGGTGGTGGCTTCGCTGGGTGTGCCGACGATTGTGTTGTTTCTCCACAGATCAGGAGAGCCCGATGTATCCCCGGCCTTTCTGATCCCGACCACGTTTCTGATGTGCATGTTCGCGATGCTCGCCACCACGTTCTTCACCTATGTGGTGCTCTGGAACATCGGCGCCTTCGCCCGCAGCATGCTCCGCGACGGCCTGGTCCGCACGCCGCGAAAACTGCCCGAGGCGGTGGCTCGCGTCGTGATCGATACCTGCTCGGCGAGTTGGCTGGTCGGCGCGGGCGTCATGACCGCTTGGAACGTCGTCTACGGCATCATCGCCAAAGCGAACCCCGCGGGCATGCTTCCCGCAACATGGATCATCGGCTGGTTCATCATCGCGGCCTTGTCGACGGCGTTCTGGTTCTTGAGCATCGTGCTCGTCGCTAGGCGGTTCCGATTCGCCAATGCGCCGGGGGCGTACTGAACAACCGAACGTTTCTGCTCGTCATGGCTTGGCGCGTCTATCCTCACCATCGACACCAACCTCCACGATCGAGCGATGTCGCGACCTGAGACCAACGAGACGCAGCCGCCGCAGCCGTTGCCGCCGGACCACAGCCCGGATGTGCCCAGCCCGATTGCCCGGGTGCTGTCGGAGTCGCCCGCGCCATCGCCCCGGGTTCCGACCAGTGAGCCCGGCTCCGCCGCCGCCCCTGCGGTCAAGGGCACCTTCCGCGAGGTTCTCGCCTTCAAGCACTACCGCAACGTGCTTCTGGCGCAGCTCGTCAGCAACGTCGGCACGTGGATGGAGCTGTTCACCATCCAGATCTATCTCACGCAGATCAGCGACAAGGCGAAGGACCAGGGCACGCTGGCCTTCTGCGCCGGGGTGCCGATCTTTCTGCTCGGGGTCTTCGGCGGCGTCGTTGCCGACAAGGTCGAACGGCGCGGGCTGCTGGTCTTCACGCAGCTTCTGGCGTGCGTGGTCGCCTTTGCCGTCGCGGCGGTGACGATGATCACCTGGGCCCACGACGATCGCACGCCGATCTACCTGCTCTGGGCACTCTCCGCGATCAACGGCGTGGTGATGGCCTTCAACTTCCCCGCGTGGCAGGTGCTCACGCCGCGGTTGGTGCCCAAGAACCTGCTCACGGCCGCGATCACACTGAACGGGATTCAGTTCAACCTCACGCGCGTCGTCGGGCCCGCGCTGGCGGGGTATCTGCTGGTGCGTCTGAGCCCGCCGCCGCTGCTGTTGTTCAATGCGGTGAGTTTCCTCATCGTCGCGGCGGTGGTGTGGACGACGCCCAAGTCGCCCCCGCCCGTGCCCGCGCCGGGTGAGGACGCGCAGGTCTGGCCTCAGATCAAGGCCGCCGCGGCGTTCCTGTGGAAGATGCCCGGCCCGCGCGCGGTCTTCCTGGCGCAGGTGACCATCAGCCTGCTCGCCGCACCGCTCGTGCGGATGCTGTCGCTGTACGTCGTCGCGACGTACAACCTGCCCGCGAAGGCGCCCGGCGGCTCGGCCGCGACGGTCGTGCAGAGCGAGGCGGAATCCGTCGCGGGGATTCTGCTGGCGGTGCAAGGCGTCGGCGCGGTGCTCGGCGGGCTGTGCCTGAAGTTCATCCCCGCGTGGTATCCCAAGCACCACTTCATCCCGCTGGCGGTGGCTTCGCTTGGATTATCGATCAGCATCTTCGCCGCGACGACCACGCCCTGGGCGGGGTACAGCGTAATGCTCATCGTCGGGTTCTTCTGGCTCTGGGCGTTCAATCAATCGTGGGCCGCGATGCAGGTGCTCGCGCCGGATTCGATGCGTGGGCGCGTCATGTCACTGACAACGGTCGCCAGCTTCGGCGCCACGGCCATCGGCGCGCTCGCCGCGGGATACTTCGGCGACGTGCTGCACGAGGTCTTCGGCGCAACCAAGGGCTTCTCGATGCAGTGCGTCGTGCTGGCGCTGGGGCTGCCCTTGCTCGGTGCGGGGCTGGTGATGCTGCTGCGGCGCACGCCCGAGGTCGACGGCATGCCCCGCATGGCCCCGGACAAACTGCCCAGGCGGAGCATCGTCTCGGCGATTTTGGCGCCGGAACACAGGCCGGGGAAAAACCACGCTGGCAATTGATGCCGATCGGCTTGGCCTTCGTCAGATGCTTGCCGCATTTGCTCGATGCGTACACACTCGGCCACAAAGAGCACTCCGATGATCATGTTGAGCATCAGCACAGCTTCTAAAATCAGCAGCCTCTAAACGCTGATGCGGAAATCCAACGCCGGTATTGCCTGCGCAAAGAAGTTGACGAGTCACACGCCCAGAGCCGGTCCCGTTGCCCACATCACGCGTAGGTGAAGTGACGCCAGGCAATTGCGGGCGTCGAGCGAACGCGAGATCAACCACCAAGCAGCTCCGGAGGCAAGAACCGACGCCGGGATACCGACCTGCGCCGGGAAATCGGACCGTCACCGAGGGCAAGTTAATGTGCACCAAGGTGGGGTTGTCACGCGGTGAAACAGGGCTGACGGGCGATGATCAAGAAAGACGTCGCTACTATATCAGGGTCTACCGCTCGCGGCATTAGACTTTTCTCTGTCCAATGCTCTTAACCAAATCGACAGAATAAATGAATCGGGCTCAAATCTAGGAGGCACATAGATTGATTTCAGATCGAGTGGTTATCCCGCTAAGTGTTGAGTCGCCGGCATCGCTTTCCTTGCGAAGAGCCTCTTTGGTTTTTGACGAGGTCTACTACACTCGCCCGCTTATACCTGTATTCGCGGGCGGCCCTCGTGCGATAATGGACCGTGTTCGCCAACTCGACGACTCGAAGTACCACTGGATAGAAGGTTTCGACTGGGCTTCGGACGTTCAACCGCATTATCGACTAAGAATTGAAAACCACCCGTCAGGCAACTTCCACGAACTGCGAGAGTTTGAGGCTGAGGGAATCGTTAAACCAGCCCCGCTTCCAACCATATCCAAAGGCTCGCCCGATACAATTGCCGCATGGCATACTGTGAGCTCAAACCTGCTGCGATTTGAACTCAAGGATGAGCGATTTCTCCATGCATGCGAAGTTCCATCTGACTGGGAACGTCGTCCCTTACATTTCCTTCCGTTAAGCACAACCGATTTGAACGGAGGGGATCCTCGGACGGACATACTCGTGAGCGCACCAACGGCATGGTACACCTCTTTAGTATTATCAGAGCTATCGTTTGCTGCACACCGGCTGAACGCCTTGCCTGTTGTACCGACGGCAGAACTCATTCGTGGGTTACAGGCGAGACGTGGGAGTTTAGAGGCTATTATTGCGGGCGCGACAAACAACTCACCAGCGGTGTCGAGCGTGATTAATGGCATTGGTCTAGGGAAAAAATCGTCATTGCAATGCCGTCCATTGTTTGGCCTACTTGGAAATCTCTTTGACGATGCAACAATTGCACGGCTTTCGGTCAGAGATATTGTGGCTATTCGCAGAGCCAACGTTGATGCTAGAAAGGCGTTGCTAAGTAAATGCTGGAAGGACATCGAGGAGATCGCGTCTTCTAGCTCGTCTGAGCTCCATCTTGGCCAGCTTGAAGATCGTATCGAAGTGTATATTCGCGACGAGTTGATTCCCGCACTTCGCGAGTTCCAGAGTGCTTCAAAGGACATCCGGGACCGTTTGATTGGCAAGCTTGTAGTGCGCTCGGCGGAGGCGATAAAGCACACCGCGCTATCCGGCACTGCGGGAGGCTATATCGGAACCGCGGTGTTTGGGCTCTCGTGGTGGGGCATCGCTGCCGCTAGCGCAGCTTGTTCAGCGGCATTTGTTGCGCCCAAGGCACTTGAAGACCTTCAAGCTGCCGTGATCGAAGCCAAAAGGGCGAAGCGTTCAGCTATGGCCTATCTTGCCGCTGTCGCAGACGCGGTTCGGGCGAAGTAGGCCCCACCCCCCTATCCTTCTCCCCTATGCAACCCCGTCGTCCGACCCGTCAGGTGACCATTGGTGATTCTCGCGTGGGCTTTGTCCGTATCGGCGGTGGAAAGCCCGCCCGCGACGGCACCCCCACCACCCCCGCTCCGGTCTCGGTTCAGACCATGACCACCGGGTATACCCACGACATCGACGCCTGCGTGGCGGAGATCAACCGGCTCACGGCCGCGGGGGCGGATGTTGTCCGCGTCGCGGTGCCTGAGAAGAAAGACACCGACGCCCTCCGGCACATCATCCCGCAGGTGAAGGTGCCCATCGTCGCCGACGTGCACTTCCACTTCAAGCGCGCCCTGGAGGCCATCGAGGCCGGCGTGCACAAGATCCGCCTGAACCCGGGCAACATCAACGAGCGCGACCAGGTCGTCGAGGTCATCAAGGCCTGCAAGGACCGGAAAATCCCCATCCGCGTGGGCGTGAACGAGGGTTCGATCATCGAACGCCGCGACAAGCAGAAGCGCCTGAAAGAGCTCGGTGCGTACTTCCACGACAACAAACGCGGCTACCTGCTGGCGATCATGATCACCAAGCTCGAGGAATACCTCGACATCTTCTACGAGCAGGACTTCTACGACATCGTCATCAGCGCCAAGAGCATGGACGTCGCCACCGTCATCGACGCCTACACCGAGATCAGCAACCGCTTCGATCACCCGCTGCACCTGGGCGTCACCCACGCCGGCCCGAAGGAAACCGGGTGCATCCGCAGCGTCGTGGCCCTCGGCTCGCTGCTGAGCCAGGGGATCGGCGACACGCTGCGGATCTCGTACGCCAGCGATTCGCGCTACGAGGTCGAGGACGGGCTGGAACTGCTCTACTCGCTGGGCCTGCGCGATCGCACGAGTGCCGAGCTGATCGCCTGCCCCACCTGCGGGCGGATTCAGGTCGACCTCATCACGCTGGTTCAGGACGTGCGCAAGAAGCTCGACGGCAAGATCCAACTCCCGATCAAGGTCGCGGTGATGGGGTGCATCGTCAACGGGCCGGGCGAGGCCGAGGGCGCGGACGTGGCGGTCTTCGCCGGCGACCGCCGCGGCATCATCTACGTGCAGGGCGAGAAGGTCGCCAACGTCCCCGAAGAACAGATCCTCGACGCGCTGCTGGAGCGCACGCTGGCCTTCCAGGCCGACGTGCAATCGGGCAAGACCCGCCTGGGCGAGAAGAAGGTCGAGATCATCCCGCCCGATCCCATCGGCGAGCTGGGCAGCGGCTGGGAAAAGCTCGCGCACGACAAGGTCGCGAAGGCGGCCGCAGAGAACGCGAATACGTCGGGCACCGCGACGCTGACCATCGGCAAGAGCTGAAGACGTAGGCACTGGGCACTGGGCATCAGGCACTGGGCCAGAAGCAGAACAGAAAGACAAAGAGCCCTCGACGTTGGTCGGGGCTCTTTTTCTTTGTGCTGTTGATGTGTTGAGTCTGGGCTTGTGTGTGTGCGGGCGGGTTTACTTCTTTTCAGGCTTGGTGGTTTCACCACCCGAGCCACCACCCGCGCCCGCGCCGCCGCGTTGTTTCATCATGCCCGAGACGCTCTTTCGCATCTGCCGAACTTCCTCGATCGACATCCCGGCCTTCTTCAGGTCCATCGTCATCGCGGGGTGCCAGCTTTCGCCGATGACCTTCAGCCCCAGCTCTTCGCGGAGTTGCAACTCAAGCTCGGGCAGGTGCCCCGCGCCGTAGAACGCCGCGATGCTCTTCACGCCCGGCTCGTTCTTCAGCACGTTCTTGATATCCGCAACGACGACCTGGTTGCGGTCGTGCAGGATGACCTTCATCACCGGAGCCATCGCCGCCATGGGCCCGGTGGCCTTGCCGCCGGCGTTGCCCATCGCCCCCATCGCGTCGTCGCTGGAGAGGATCTCGATCATCATCACCTTGGTCATCGACTGCATCTGCGGGCTCATCTTGATCAGCCCCAGCAGCATCCCCGCGACCTTTCCCATCGCCGACGAGCCGTCGAGCATGGAGAAGAGCATCTCCGAATCGCCGCCGTTCTCTTCGATGCGCCGCTGCACCTCGTCAACCGACATATCGCTGTTGCGCCAGTTGGATTTCGTGCTGTCCATCCGCTCCAACTGAAACTCGAGCCCCAGCGCCTCGGCGAGTTTCTTCTGAAGGCCCGCGTCCGGCTTCTTCCCCGCCTTCAGATGTCGGCACGTCTGCTCGATATCCGCCGCGGGGCCTTCGCCGCCCGGCGCGCCGTCGCTGCCCAGGCTCACCACCGCCGCCTGCGATTCGCCGATCGGCGAACCGTCGCGGTCCGTCGTCGGCGGCGTGATCCGCAGCACCATGTCCCGCCCCCACGCGTCCTTCATCAGCCCCGGCGCGATCTTCGCCAGCTTCGGCTCGCTGCTGAGCACTTGCGTCAGATCCTGAGGCCAGGCCCCAGCGTTCTCCTGCGCAGAGCGCTCCACCAGACGCACCAGCAGCTTGATGCGCGAAGCCGTCAACGCGGCTTTCTGCTCGTCGGTGGCGTGCAGCGCCAGCTCGCCCGTCCCCGCGGGCTTCACGCCTTCGTACAGCACCACCGCCTGCTCGTCGAGCAGCTTCTGCAGCCCTTCGTAGTACGATGCGTCGCCGATGTGCACCGCGCCAACGAGCATGATCACCGGGCCCGTGCCGTCGGCTTTCTGCAGCGAGCGCGAGGCGATCTCAAGCCTGATCGTTCCCGCGGCTTCGTCCTCCACCGACCGCGCATAGTCGGGCTTCTCAACCTTCGCCGGTTCCGCGGCTTTCTCAGTCGTCGCCGGCGTAGCCACGGTCTTCGGCTCGTCGATCCACACCGCCCCGCCCTTCGCACCGCCCGCCAGCAGCATCAGCCCGATCGTCGCCGACATCAAGGCCACGTGCTTCATCCCGCCCAGACTCGACCGCTTCTTCGCTCGCATGCGCAGAACTCCAGATTCACCGCCGCCACCAGCCCACCACCCCACCGTCCACCCAGACCGCAACCATCACGACCGATCAGGGTAGTTCTTCTACCGGCTACGCTCATCCCGGCTTCGCGATCGACGCCGCGTCACGCCGATCGCCGCCCGCGTGCCCTCCGTATGCCCACCGCAAGCACCAGCACCCACACATCCCCCGCCGCCGAACCTCAGGTCGCTCCGATCGTCCTGCAACC
>JAVTWO010000092.1:0-575 GCA_032229765.1 Phycisphaerales bacterium
ATCTGGGAGGATTCGGTGGCGGAGATGGGCAGGCCGCAGCGGGAGGTGACGGTGTCGTCTTTTTTCGTTTTGGTGGGGTGCCAGCAGGTGGGTTTGGCGCAGCGAGCGAAGAGGAGGCGGAGGTAGTCGTAGATTTCGGTGCTGGTGGCGACGGTGGAGCGGGGGTTGCTGCCGCTGGAGCGTTGTTCGATGGCGATGGTGGGTGGGAGGCCCTGGATGTCTTCGACGTCGGGCTTTTTGAGCTGGTCGAGGAACTGTCGGGCGTAGGCGGAGAGGGACTCCATGTATTTGCGTTGGCCTTCGGCGAAGATGGTGTCGAAGGCGAGGGAGGATTTGCCGGAGCCGGAGAGGCCGGTCATGACGACGAGCTTGTCGCGGGGAATGTCGACGTCGACGGACTTGAGGTTGTGTTCTTTAGCGCCGCGGACGCGGATGGATTTGGCGGGGTCGACGGGGTCGATGAAGGCGGCGCCGCCGGCGGATTGTGCGGCGAGTTTGGCGGTGGAGGTTATGGAGGGGCTGTGGGGGGTGCGCGGGGAGGGGGAGGCGGTGGGGCTGGCCATGTCGAGGGGCTC
>JAVTWO010000092.1:585-9774 GCA_032229765.1 Phycisphaerales bacterium
GGCGGGGGGGGGGGGGGGGGGGGGGGGGGGGGGGGGGGGGGCGGCGGCGGGGAGGGCAAGGGAGATGGGCTCGCCCGCGCGGGGGGTGGATGTCGACGAGGGTGCGTTCACGGTGGCTCCGTCCGCGAGAACAGGTGGGAAGGGTGGTGGGTTGAGGATGGTAGGGACGGAGCCTGTTCGGGGCGAGTTCGCGGCGGGAGAAGTTGACGGTTTTTCAGCGGGGCTGGTGCTGAGAGAGCCAGGCGAGGACGCCGCGTTGGCGGTTGAAATCGGTGTCGGGCATGAACTCGACGCCGACTTGGTAGCGGGCGTCGGCGGCGTAGTTGCCGGCGCGGACGATTCCAAAGAGGAGCTTTTCGCGGTGGTCGGGGAGGCGGAGGATGAGGAGGACCTTGGAGCCGACGGGGTAGGTTTTTCGGCTGAGGATTCCGAGACCTGCGGGGGAGACGTCGAGGGTGCTGCAGCGCTGCGCGGAGGCGACGGTGCCGGCGGAGGTGATTTCGTGAACGTCGACTTCGGTGTGGAAGGGGAGGCGTGTGTGTCGGCGGCGTTCCTCGGAGGAGAGGCGGGCGTCGTGTGCGCGGTCGGTGCCGGCGCGTTGAATGATGGCGTTCTTGTTGGGCTTGGCGGCGTGAGTGTCTGTGCGTGCCATGGGCCTGCTCCACGCGGTTGATGTGCGGCGTGACGAGCCGCACGTTTGATCATCGAAATGAATGGCGATGATCACCAGTGCGTGGAGAAAGAACCGGTGTTGGCCCGGGCGTGGTTGTGCGGGTGGGGAAAACGCCGTTGAGATGTGCGGGGTGTGCGGTGTCCGAGAAGTGAATCTTCGCGGATGGGCGGCGGGGTTACGCGCCGAGCTGGTTCTCGATCATCCAGCGGGTGATCGATTCGCTCTGGACGGAAGGGGTGAACTCGATGCCGATGGCGTAGAGGGCTTTGCCGTCGTAGCGGCATTGGCGGACGATGCCGAAGTATGGGCGGCTTTGTCCGACTTTGAAGCGGAGGAGGACGATGACTTGGGTGCCGACGGTGAACATGCGTCGGCAGGAGATGCCCAGGCCTGATTGGCTGAGGTCGCGGACGGTGCAGGAGCAGCCGTCGTTGACGCGTTCGTCGGGGAGGATTTCGTGGATAGCGCCGCTGGTGACGCAGGCGGTGCGTTCGAACTTTCGACGGGAGCGGCTGGAGTCGACGCATTTGTCGGTGACGACGACGCCGAAGGCGAGCTTGGCGGCCTTTCCGGTGATGGGTTGGGGCTTGGGTTGATTGGGGTTGGCCATGGGACGTCTGCCTCGTCTTCACGGGAGTTGGGTGCGGTGAAGGAGGTATCGGTCTTGGGTTGGAGCGACTTGGATGTCGGGAAAGTGAAGAGTCGAAAGCGGATGGTTCGCTCATACGAAGGTGAACGGATCGAGCGATTTGGTCAGTTTATCGGCCGGGATTCACCTGGGTGGGGGGAGGGGATTGGGGAAGAAGGGATCGAGGGATGAAGGGATCAAGGGATCGTGGGATCGTTGGAGCGGGGGATCGAGGTGCACGGCTGTGGAGAGCCGAGCTACCTGGAACCGTGACGTTTCAGATCCATGGGGCGTTGTCGATGAGGCGGATGGAGCCGAGCTTGGCGGCGATGAGGAGGCGGGCGGTTGCGCGGTTGATGTTGGTGGAGGTAAGGGGCATGAGGGATTGCGCGTCGCGTGCGACGGCGTATTCGACTTCGAGCCCGGCGTGTTCGAGGGTTTGGCGCATGGTGTGTTCGGCGTCGGCGGGTGTGGTGGTGTTGCGGGCGGCTTGCATGGCGCGGTAGACGGCGGGGGCGAGGGCGCGTTCGGTGGGGGAGAGGAAGCGGTTTCGGCTGCTCATGGCGAGGCCGTCGGATTCGCGAATGGTTGGTGCGGGGTCGATGTGGATGGGGAGGTTGAGTTGGTGGACCATGGCGCGGACGAGTTGGAGTTGTTGCCAGTCTTTTTCGCCGAAGACGGCGTGGCGGCAGCGGGTGAGTTCGAAGAGTCGGCGGACGACTTGGTAGACGCCGGCGAAGTGACCCGGGCGGCGTGCGTCTTCGAGTTTGGGAGTGGTGGCGACGGCGGGGAGGTCGGTGTCGAGGGGCTTGGGCGGGGCGCTGGGCGGATAGACCTCCTCGACGGAGGGATTGAGGACGGCGTCGGCGCCGGCGGATTTACAGAGCTCGCAATCGGCGTCGAGCGTGCGCGGGTAGCGTTGCAGGTCGGCGGGGTCGTTGAACTGCGTGGGGTTGACGAAGATGGTGACGACGACGAGCGCGGTGGGTTCGTTGAGCTGGGCCCATTGACGGGCGCGGCGGACGAGGGCGGCGTGTCCTTCGTGCAGGGCACCCATGGTGGGGACGCAGATGATGGTGCGGGTGGAGGCGGTGTGTTTGGCGAGTGCGTCGTGGAGGGTTTGGGCGGTGCTGGCGATGAGCACGGTGGTGGCTCCGGAGGGAAGCTGAAGGCGGGAAGGCGCACGGCTGTGGAGAGCCGTGCCACCGTGAGATCGGCTAGAGTATCGCGTGAGCAAGGTTCATGTGGTGGTCATTACGCACACGCCTCGGCACATTCGGCGGACGCTGATGGGCGTGGCGATGCAGCGTCGCGCGGCGGATTCGATCACGGTGTCGATCGATGGCGATGGTGCGGATGTTGTGCAGGTGGTGCGGGACGCGGCGGCGGAGTTTGGGGTTGCGGTGATTCTGGTGACGCGGGCGCATCAGGGTGTGTGCCGAAGTGCGCAGGTGCGAAACAATGGAGCGCGGGCGGCGATCGAGGGCGGGGCGGGGATGGACGACATCCTGGTGTTCTTTGATGGCGACTGCTGCCCTGCGCCCGATGCGCTGGAGCGGTTTGAGTTGCTGTTCAAGAAGCGCGGGAAGAAGCCGGTGGCGCTGGTGATCGGGCACTGGATCACGCTGAGCGAGGCGCAGACGAAGGCGTTTGATGAGGGGGCGCTGCGGATGGGGTCTTGGCCTGTGACGCCCAGCGATGAGGAGTTGGCGAAGCTGCCGCGGCGGCAGAGGCGGTACAACCGGCAGCTTGCGCTACGAAGGTTGGGGTTGAGCAAGGGGCACAAGCCCAAGCTCGCGTCGGGGAACTTTGCGATCCGCGTTGGTGAGTTTGTCGCGGTGAACGGGTTTGATGAGATGTACGAGGGGTATGGGCAAGAGGACGATGACCTTGGGCGGCGGGTGTATAAGCACGGCGGGCGGGCGGTGATGGGGGTTGATCAGTGCTTGGTCTTTCACCAGTGGCACCCGACGAGGCAGCCGGGGGCGTGGGAGACCGCGCCGGGGGTGGAGCGGTTCAAGAAGTCGTATGGGATTGAGGCGGAGCGTGGGCTGAAGAATCCGAAGGAGCAGCCGATGCCGCGGGTTGAGGTTGTGGGAGAGCGTGCGCGAGCGGGCGGGGATTTGGGTGGGCGGGTGACGATCGGGGCGTAGGGGAGAGGTGTGCTGCGTGATGAAGAGCGAGCGGAAGATGAGCGCGAGTGGGTTTGATCGCGAGTTGGTTGCGCAGTGGAGTGAGCGGCTGTGCTCGCTGGGTGAGCGGTGGATTGTGCTCAGGGATGGGGCGGTGGCGGGTGAGGCGGAGCTGGCGGGGTTTGCGGATGAGATGGGGAACCGTCGGCCGGTGGATCGGCCGTTGGTTGCGCGGGTGTGGGGTGTGGGTGCGGGGGCGGCGCCGGTGGGCGTGCGGGATGATGAGCGGCTGTGGTGGGCGCTGCACGATGAGACGCTGAGCGTGGATGAGGTTTTTGCGGAGGCGTTTTTGAAGCGGACGCTGAAAGCGCGGAACAGCGCCGGGCGCGAGGAAGCGTGGCTGCTGGATTGTCCGGTGCTTTCGCGGCGGGCGGGGACGATCGAGGTTTTTACGCAGAGCCAGTTGAGCGCGCTGCACGCGGCGTGGGGTTTGTCGGTTGCGCGTGGGCGAGAGGATTTGCGGTTGGCGTGTCTGCACGCGTGCGGGTGGTTTATTGAGAACTTGCAGCCGGATAATGCGACGAATCATCCGTGGGCGGCGCAGGTGTTTGTGATGAAGGCGGCGACGTGCACCGGGGCGGATCAGCACGAGCTTCGCGGGTCGGCGTTGATGTATGCGCAGACGTTGCTGCACAACTGCCGGGTGCATCTGGGGAGGCCTGACCGGTTCAGCGCGGCGGTGTTGGTGGATGCGGGGCGGGCGCTGCGTGCGGAGTTGTGATTAGCCCAAGGGTGTCGAGGAGCGCGACGCGGAGCTTGGGTTGGTGTTGGGGTTTCGACGCAGCCAGCGGGAAAGGGAGGCGTCGCCCATGACTTCCGCGACGCCGCTGGGCGTGGTGGAGAACTTGCGGGCGATGGCGGCGGCGAGCAGGCCCATGAAGAGGGGTTGCGGGCGGAGGGGGCGGCTGGTGAGCTCGGGGTGGAACTGGCCGCCGATGAAGAAGGGGTGCTGGGGCTTGCCATCGCTGTTGAGCGGTGCGGTGCTGGTGAGGTCTGCGGGCTGGGGGAGCTCCATGACCTGCATGATGGGCTGGGTGGGGTGTCGCCCGGAGAAGACGAGCCCGCCTTGCTCGAGGCGTTCGATGTACTGGGGGTCGACTTCGTAGCGGTGGCGGAAGCGTTCGCGGACGGAGAGGCGGTTGTTGTAGAGGAAGTGGGCGAGGGTGTTTTCTTTGATGAGGACGTCTTGAGCGCCGAGGCGCATGGTGCCGCCGAGGCCTTCGATTTTCTTTTGGTCGGGGAGTTCGCTGATGATGGCGTGTCGGCAACGTGGGTCGAACTCGCTGGAGGAGGCGTCGTGGAGCCCCAGGACGTTTCGGGCGAACTCGATGACGGCGACCTGGAAGCCCAGGCAGATGCCGAGGTAGGGGACGAGGTTTTCGCGGCAGTGTTTGACGCAGGCGATTTTGCCCTCGACGCCGCGGGAGCCGAAACCGCCCGGGACGATGACGGCGTCCATGTCGGTGAGTCGCTGGGAGGCGAGCTCTTCGGTGATTTCGGTGGTGTCGATCCAGTGGAGGTGGACGTCGGTCTGGAGGTGAGCGCCGCAGTGCTCGATGGCTTTGTCGATGGAGGCGTAGGCGTCGCGGAGGTCGGCGTATTTGCCCGTGATGCCGATGGAGATGGTGCGTTGCTTTTTGCTGGTGAGCTTGCGGACGAAGCCGGACCAGAGTTCGCGGGAGCGGTCTTCGTGGGCGGCGTCGACGCGGTCGTGCAGGTCGATCAGGGAGAGGATCTCGCGGTCGAGCTTGTCGGAGCGCATCTCGTCGGGGATGGCGTAGATGCTCTGGCGGTCGTGGAGGCTGAAGGTGCGTTTCAGCGGGACGTTGCTGAACATCGCGATTTTCTGCAGGACGGTGGGGGAACAGGGCTCGGCCGCTCGACAGGCGATGACGTGGGGCTGGATGCCGGCTTCCATCAGGCGTTTGAGCCCGAGCTGGGCGGGCTTGGATTTCTGTTCGCCCAGGACGCCGGGCTTGACGACGTAGGTAAGGGCGACGAAGCAGGTGGAGTGTTCACCTTCTTCGAAGGCGAGTTCGCGGAGGGCTTCGATGTAGAAGGCGTTTTCGTAGTCGCCGACGGTGCCGCCGACTTCGACGAAGACGACATCGGCGGGGCGGGTGCCATCGCCGGCGACGGCGAGCTCGCGAATCTTGCGTTTCACTTCACCGGTGACGTGGGGGATCATCTGCACGTCGCGCCCGAGGTAATGGCCCTGGCGTTCGCGTTCGAGGATTTCGGCGTAGAGGCGGCCGCTGGTGGTGAAGTTTTTGCGGGAGAGGTCCTGGTCGAGCATGCGCTCGTAGGTGCCCAGGTCCATGTCGCATTCGGTGCCGTCGTCGAGGACGAAGACCTCGCCGTGGCGGTAGGGGTTGAGGGTGCCGGCGTCGATGTTGAGGTAGCCCTCGAGCTTGATGGGGGCGACGGTGAGGCCTTTGTCTTTCAGGAGCTTGCTGAGGGAAGCGGCGAAGATACCTTTGCCCAGGCCTGACATGACGGTGCCGAAGACGATGACGTATTTGTGGAAGCCCTTGCGGTAGCCCGGGGGGATGGGGGAGTAGAACTCGGTGGCGCTGGTGCCGGCGGTGGCGGCGAGGAGGGAGGAGGATTCGCCGGCCTGGCTGCGCGGGCCGCGCTCGGTGTCGGAATCGGGGTCGGGCTCGTCGGAGGGGACTTGAGCGTGGATGGAGAGGGGTGGCGCCTGTCGACGCGGCGAGGAATCCAGGAAGGACGCGAGCCTCGAGGCGGCGATCGGTTGGTCCGCGTGGTGCGTGTCAGGCATGGTGAGATGGTACACCGACGGTGATGATTGGATGAAGTCGAGGAGTGTGAATTTGACAACCTGTGGATGAGCGAGGGAATGCACTGAGAGGGTTGTGAGGATGTGGGGTACAGTGCGGGCATGTTGAAACTGGATGCTGGTGTGTGCGCGGCGGTGAAGGCGTTCTCCCCTGCATCGATGGTGCGGGTTGATGGACGCACGCGGGGTGGGCTCACGCGGGCGGGGGCGGCGGCGTTGGGGCTTCTGCTGACGGTCGGCATGATCTGCGCACCGCGGGTGATGGCGGGTGAGGTGGCGGGGCTAGGGGTGCACCCAGCACCGGAGCACAAGAAGGCGGGTGTCCCGCCGCGGATTGATCCGCAGACTGGGCGGGAGTTGACGAACTACCCGATGGACCGGTGGTTCGATATTGAATCGATGTCGATCGAGGTGGTGATCCCGAAGATCGAGGAGCCGCGGATCGAGGGGCGCGTGCTGGTGAAGGCCACGGCCCTGGGGAGGACGCGGGGGGAGATGCGGCTAAACGCGCGTTCGACGATCAAGGTCCGATCGGTGCGGATCGACGGAAAATCGTGCACTTTTGTGCACGATGGCGACATTTTGAAGATCAATGTGGCGGGAGTGGCGGAAGGGGCTGGGCAAGGGAAGGGGATCGAGGCGGGGAAGAGCGTGCAGGTGCTGGTGGAGTATGAGGCGGTGAAGCCTTTCGGTGAGGGGACGGGGCTGGTCTTTGTGCCGGCGGATGAGGAGCGGAAGCAGGCGGCGATGGTGTATTCGCAGGGGCAGGCGGATTGGAACAGTTTGTGGCTGCCGCTGCACGATTTTCCGAACGATCGGTGCGTGACGGAGTTGAAAGCGGATGTGCCGACGGGGTATGTGGCGCTGTCGAATGGCGAGCGTGTGGAGGTGAAGGCGGGAGAGGTGAAGCCTGGGCGGGCGGTGTTTCACTGGCGGTTGGAGAAGCCGCAGCCGGGGTATTTGATCACGCTGGTGGTGGGGAAGTTTGACGAGGTGGTGATTGAGCCGAGCGATCGGACGAAGGGTGAGGGGGCGAAGTTGAAGGGGATGAAGGGCTTGCCGGTGTGCCGGGTGTATGGGCCGGTGGGCTCGGGGGCGAGTTTGCGGGAGACGTTTGCGAACACGCCTGAGATGGTGGCGTTTCTGGAGGAGTTGTTTGGGAAGGCGTATCCGTGGGGTGGGCGGTATGGGCAGGTGATCGTGCGGGAGTTTCAGTGGGGCGGGATGGAGAACACGACGCTTTCGACGTTGTCGGAAGAGGTGCTTGGGCAGCGTCGTGGAGAGAAGGATGATCTGATTGTGCATGAGCTGGCGCATCAGTGGATGGGGGACATGATCACGTGCCGATCGTGGAAGCATGTGTGGTTGAATGAGGGGTGGGCGACGTATGTGGAGGCGTTGTGGGCGCGGCACACGAAAGGTGATGCGGCGTATGCGGCGGTGGTTGATGGGTGGTGGGCGAGCTTGAAGAGCAAGGCGCGGGGACGAGCGCCGGAAGAGCCGGGGATGGTGTCGGGGCGGTATGCGCAAGCGGACGACACGTTCGAGAAGGCGGAGGATCCGTACGAGCGCGGAGCGTTTGTGCTGCACATGCTGAAGGAGCGGTTGGGGGAGAAGGCGTTTCTCGCTGGGACAAGGCTGTATGTGCAGCGGCACGCGTTTGGTGAGGTTGAGACGGATGACTTTCGGCGGTGCTTGGAGGAGGTTTCGGGGGAGAGTTTGGAGAGGTTCTTTGTGCAGTGGTGTGAGAGGCCCGGGATGCCGCGGGTTGAGGTTTCGTGGGTGTGGGATGAGCGGAAGGGGGCGATGGAGGTTCGGGCGGAGCAGGTGCAGTTGATCGATGAGGAGAACCCGGCGTATGAGCTGCGGGTGCCGATTGTTGTGGAGTTGATGGATGGGACGAAGGTGGAGGTTGAGGTGAGGGGTGAGACGAGGCGGATGAGCAGCGGGGCGGTGAAGGTGAGTTCGAGGCCGCGGGGCGTGGTGGTGGATGCGAGGCGGACGGTGCTGATGGATGTGGAGGTGGTGGGGGAGGTGGAGAGGTAAGGCGGCTATGGGCGGCGAGGTGTGTGGGCGAGCAGGGGGGAGTTGAGATGCTGAGAGGCGGATGCGTGGGTTGTTTTGAGGAGTTGCGTGCGCGGGATGAGGGGCGTATAGTCGTGGAACCGCGGGCGTAGTTCAGCGGTAGAACGTCAGCTTCCCAAGCTGAATGTCGGGAGTTCGATCCTCCTCGCCCGCTTTCTGGATTGATCTTCGGCCGCCGATGTCACACCCGCTATGGGCGATGACGCCGGCGGCCGTTGGTTGTTTTGGCGCGGACGAAGTGGCGGGAAGTGCGGAGGTTGTGATGGGGGCGTTCGCTGCCGAGCGTTGCGGCGAGGGGTGAAGTGGCGGCGGCTTTCTGAGTTCTGATCGTCCGTAACTGCCTGAGTTTCGCGGTCTTCAGGGCGGGGGCTGTGACTGCTCTCGATGACCCTATGAGGCGGCATCACGAGTCCTCGACCGCGGGCCGATGCGCCGGGCTGATGCGATTCAAGCGGGCAAACCACCCATGCCGGCCGCGGTTCTCCAGTTTCACATTTCGGAAAGCTCACCGAATCGCCGAAACGAGGTTGACAAATGGCGGGTGGGGGGTACGTTACCTCTTGCGGTGTTTCTCAATGCTCGGCTGTTGCCGTTCGCGTGCATCTGGCCATGATCGCAGCCGATGGTTCGAAGCGGTTGCTGCTTGTGCACGTAGTTGGACAAGAGTTTGTGAGAGAGATTTTTCTATGAGAACATTTGTCAGCTTGGCCCTTCTCGCGGGCGTGACCAGCACCTTCACCCCGGCGTACGCGTCGGTGATTGTGTCGGACGGGACTTTCCTTGACAGCAACTGGACGATGGTCAGCCGAAC
>JAVTWO010000093.1:0-9769 GCA_032229765.1 Phycisphaerales bacterium
CGCGTAGACCTGCTTGGTGTAATCGTCATACCCCATGTTGATATAGGGCCAGACGATGCGGTCGTCGAGCTGCACGCCGTCAAGGTCGTACTTCTCCGCGGCTTCGACGACCAGATCGATCAGGAACTTGCGCGGCTCCGGATGCAGGGGGTTCATCCACACGAAGCCGTTGGGTGCCACTTCACTGCCCTTGATGTCGCGCGAGAGCCACTGGGGGTACTTCTCACGCAGGTGGTTCATCGTGTCCTTGTGGGCGGCCATGAACCCGTACTCGAACCACGCGACATAAATCAGCCCGTTGCGGTGGGCCTCGATGAGCGTTTCTTCCAGCAGGTCGCGACCCTCGGTGTTGATCTTGTCGGGGGTGTCGCTGGGGTCCTGCTTCATGAGGGCCGGGCGGCGGTCGACGCCGATGGTGCGTTTGAGGGTTTCGCTGGGGAACTGGGTGTAGCCGTTCTTCCAGGTTTCGACGTAGACGGTGTTGAGCCCGATTTCGCGGAGGGCCTGCATGGTCCTGGCGGTGTTGGCGGGGGAACTGATGGCGTCGTTGGCGGTGGTGGTGACCCAGGTGCCGCGGACTTCCGGACGGTTCACCCCGGAGGAAGAGGTGGGGGTGGAGGGGGTGGAGGGGGTGCTCGGCGCTTTGTCCGTGGACTGGGCAACCGGCTGAGCGGCGCAGGCACCGGCAAGCAGCGTGAGCAGTGAGGCGACGACCAATGGGGCTTTGGACAGTGCGGTTCTCAAGGGCCTAACCTCCGGGCCCGGCGCGGGACGCTTGAAAGTGCGTTCTCGCGGGCGGGCGGTTGATGAACATACGCAAGCCCGCGGCTCACCATGAGACCACGGGCGACACAAAGGACTGACACATGGCTGACGGGACGTTTCGTTTGGCGATCATCGGCGCGGGCGGCATCGCGGGGGCCCATGCCGGCGCGGTCAAGGCTTCGGGCGACCGCCTGACCATCGCCGCGGTGGTGGACCTCAACGCCGAGAGCGCTCAGAAGCTCGCGGGTGATTTCGGCGCTCGCTCCTACGCCAGCGCCGCGGAACTCTTCAAGGCCAACAAGGCCGAGCGGTTCATCGACGGCGTGGTGATCTGCACGCCCCCCTCGGCCCGCATCCCCATCGTCGAGCTTGCGCTGAAGCACGGCGTGCCCGTGCTCAGCGAGAAGCCCCTGGCGCACACCTTCGCCGACGCGAAGAAGCTCGCCTCGCTGGCGAAGAAGTACAAGAAGACCCCCAGCTTCGTGGGCTACTGCCACCGCTTCGTCCCCGCGGTGCACGACATGCTGCGCATGACCGGCGAGGGCAAGATCGGTTCGGTTGTCCGCTGGGAAAACGCCTTCGCCTGCGATCTGCCGGGGCACGAGACCAAGTGGTTCAGCGATCCGAAGAAGGCCGGCGGCGGCGCGTACCTGGACATGGGCAGCCACTCGGTGGACCTCTTCCACTTCATGTGCGGCGTGAGCACGACCCTCGGCGCGGTCTTCAGCCACAAGTGGAAGGGCCGGACCGAGACGGCCGCGACGGTGCTGCTGAAGTCGGGCAAGCCCAGCAAGACCAACGCCGCGGGCGCGAACCTGAAGGCGGGCGTGGCGGGGAGCGTGCTGTCGGGCTGGGCGGAGTCGAGCCGCTTCACCGTGGCGCTCGTGGGCGATAAGGGCAGCTTCTTCTATGACTACGAGAAGCCCGCGGAGCTGATCTTCAAGGACCTGCTGGGCAAGAGCGAGACGATCGCCGTCGAGTCGCACGACGTGCGGTTCGCCCGTCAGCTCGTGGCCTTTGCCGACGCGGTTCAGAACAAGGCGAAGACGAACCTGGCGAGCTTCGAGGACGGCTTGGTGGCGGCGAAGGCCTTCGACGTGGCCCTGAAACTCGCGAAGAAGAAGTGACGATCGCGTCGGTTTGATGTGATTTTGGGCAAGATTGAACGAACTCCACCGCTTCCGATCGGGAAACCGGTGGAGTTTTTCACAATCGGGGGTCGATTGTGGAGGGGGTTGCAGCCGAGGGTCGCCACGGTAAGATTATAGAAGACTTTGCCCGGTTCGTGTTGCGGCAAGTCCGAAGAAGACCCGATCCCCCCTGGTTCTCTGTCCAAGTCCCCCAAACCGGAGCCGACCAGTATGAAGTCCAACCGCTCGACAGCCGCCGGCATGAACGACCGTTCGAACTCGGGTTCTGAATCGAAGCGTGAGATCGGGGTGGTGTATCCGATCGGGCCCAGCGATCTGGCGAAGGGGATCGAGAAGATCCCGGTAACGGTCTTTTCGTCGAGCAGCGGGGCGAGCAAGGCCGTGGCGCGGGAGATCGCGGAGGTGATTCGCTCGCGAGCGGCGGCGGGGAAGAAGGCGGTCCTCGGTCTGGCGACGGGCAGCACGCCTCAGGGCGTCTACGAGGAACTGGTGCGGCTTCACGAGGAAGAGGGGCTGAGCTTCTCGAACGTGGTGACGTTCAACCTCGACGAGTATTGGCCCATGCGGCGCGACGAGCTGCAGAGTTACAACCGCTTCATGCGCGAGTACCTCTTCGACCACATCGACATCCGCCCGGAGAACATCCACATCCCCGACGGCACCATCGCGATGGAGGAGACCGGCGCGTTCTGTGAGCGCTACGAGCGGCTCATCCAGCAGCACGGCGGGATCGACCTGCAGATCCTGGGCATCGGGCGCACCGGGCACATCGGGTTCAACGAGCCCGGCTCGCCCCGCGATTCACGCACGCGGCTGATCACCCTGGATCGCGTGACGCGGATCGACGCGGCGAGCGACTTCTTTGGTGAATGGAACGTGCCCCGCAAGGCCATCACGATGGGCGTGGGGACGATCCTCGCGGCGAAGAAGGTCGTGCTGCTGGCCTTCGGCGAGCACAAGGCCGGCGTGATCAAGCGGGCGGTGGAGGGCGAGATCTCCACCCACGTCGCCGCGTCGTTCCTGCAGGAGCACCCCAGCGCGAAGATGTACCTCGACCCGTCGTCGGCGGCGGAGCTCACACGCTTCAAGACCCCCTGGATGCTCGCGGAGATGAGCCAGTTCTCGCTGAAGTGGGATACCCAGCAGACGAAGAAGGCGGTGATCTGGCTCGCCCGCACGCTGGACAAGCCGATTCTCAAGCTGACCGAAGAAGACTACAACGAGCACGGTTTGCAAGAACTGCTCAGCACCCGTCGCGGCGGTGCGTACGACATCAACATCGAGGTCTTCCGTGCGCTGCAAGGGACGATCACCGGCTGGCCCGGCGGCAAGCCCCTGGAGAAAGGTCGCGGCGAGCGGCGTGAAGTCGCGCGGGCGCTGGCGCAGAGCAAGGGCGCCGAGGTCTTCCCGAAAAAGGTCGTGGTCTTCTCGCCTCACCCCGACGACGACGTGATCAGCATGGGCGGCACGTTCATCCGTCTGTGCGAGCAGGGGCACGAGGTGCACGTTGCGTATCAGACCAGCGGCAACATCGCGGTCTTTGATGAGAACGCGGTCCGGCATACGGAGTTCGCGGCGGAGTTCTGCCGGGCGTTCAAGTTGTTCGGCGGGAAGGAAGCGCAGAAGCTCGAGGACAAGATCCTCAGCTTCGTGAAGACGAAAGAGCCCGGCGAGATCGACAGCCCCGAGCTGCAGGTGATCAAGGGCCTGATCCGCCGAACGGAAGCACGCAGCGGCGCGCGGTACAGCGGCGTGAAACCCCAGAACATCCACTTCTTGGATCTGCCGTTTTATGAGACGGGGCGCGTGAAGAAGAAGCCGCTGGGCGAGGACGACATCAAGATCACGATGGAGTTGCTGGAGAAGGTGAAGCCGAACCAGATTTACGCCGCGGGCGATCTGAGCGACCCGCACGGGACGCACCGCGTGTGTCTGGCGGCGGTGATCACGGCGGTGCATCGGCTGAAGGATCGTCCTTGGATGAAGCAGTGCGAGGTGTGGTTGTATCGCGGTGCGTGGCAGGAATGGGAGCCGCACGAGATCGAGATGGCGGTGCCGCTGAGTCCGGACGAGGTGGCGCGCAAACGGATGGCGATCTTCAAGCACGAGAGCCAGAAGGACCGGGCGTTGTTCCCCGGGCCCGACTCGCGCGAGTTCTGGCAGCGTGCGGAGGAGCGCAACAAGGCCACCGCGGCGGTCTACGACACGCTGGGGCTGCCCGAGTATCAGGCGATCGAAGGCTTCGTGCGCTGGAAGCCCAGCGAGATGGACAACGCGATCGTGGAGATCAAGGCGAGTAAGAAGGGCAAGCCGCTGCACAGCGGATTGAACGGCGTGGCGCATCGAAGCGGCAAGCCGAGCAAGGCACGGTCGCACTGAGTTTGAGGTTGAGTTGCCTTTGAATCTGCGTGGATGATCGTGGCAGTGAATGTGATTCGCCGGGGGCAGAGGGCTGTCGGCGAACCAGGTTGATCCGGAGTAGTTTCATCATGCACAGCAAGCTCGGCGTGTGTTCGTGGTCATTGCAGGCAAGCTCGCCTTCGGATCTCTGCGGCAGGCTCGCACAGACCGGGCTGAAGGCCTGTCAACTGGCGCTCGATCCGCTGCTGGAAGGGCAGTGGGGCGAGATCGAGACGATCAACCAGCTCAACAACGCCGGCATCGAGATCCTCAGCGGCATGATCGGCTTCAGGGGCGAGGACTATTCCACGCTCGAAACCATCAAGCACACCGGCGGCGTTCGCCTCGATGCCCACTGGGAATACAACCGCAACCATGCGAAGCACGCCTCGGCGATGGCGCAGCGCCTGGGGCTGAAGCTCGTGACGTTCCACGCGGGGTTCATCCCGCACGAGGCCGGTCGCGAGCGCACGCTCATGATCGAGCGGCTGCGCGAAGTCTGCGACCGCTTCGACGATCGCGGCGTGCGCGTAGCCTTTGAAACGGGTCAGGAATCCGCACACACGCTGCTCGACGCGCTGAACGAACTGAAACGCCCGCAGGTGGGCGTGAACTTCGACCCTGCGAACATGATCCTGTACGCGATGGGCGACCCGATCGCCGCGTTGCGTGAGCTTGCTTCACGCGTGGTGCAGGTGCACGTCAAGGACGCGGTGAAGACGCAAACGCCCGGGCAGTGGGGGAGTGAAGTCCCGGCGGGGACAGGGCAAGTTGATTGGAAGGCGTTCTTCAACGTGCTCAGCGAACGCGGGCTGAGGGTCAATCGGCTGATCGAACGCGAGGCGGGAGAGAATCGTGTTGGGGATATCAAGGCCGCCGCGGCGGTCGTTGGTCGCTTTGCCTGAGTCTGCTTACGCTGATCGGCACGCGGCAAGGCGTGCTTCGAACGCAACCGGCGCGGGTTGTGCGAACTGTGCCGGGCGAAGGGGAATCAGGCCTTGACGAGTGAAGAACCAAACCCGCGCCAGGATCGCAGCGAGGGCGAAGCGTCGCAGGCGGACGCGAACGCGAGTGAATCGCTCGAAGCTCGCCTCGCGAGGCTTGAGGCAGAACTCAAGTCGCTCCGCCAGCAAGTTTCGCACACGAACGAGGGCGGATCGCCCGAGCGAACCGAACCATCGAAACCAGCGGCACCTCCAGATTCACCCGAGGCAGAAGCACCCGCGACGAGCCCGCAGCAAAGGACCTTTGACGATCCGCGTGAACGTTTGATGCGGTCGGTGCGCGAGCGCCGGAGGAGGTTTGAGGCGCAGATCGAAGGTACGACGACGGAGCCAACGACTGAACCGACCATCAGCACACTGAACACGAAGGTGCTGGGTGAGAAGTTTGTCGGCGAGCGGTTGCTGGCGCTGGCCGGCGGCGTGGTACTGATCCTGGCGATGGCGTTCTTCTTGCGTCTGGCGTACGAGAACGGCTGGATCAAGGGCATTTCGCCCGAGCTGCGATCGATCATTATCTCGGCCGTCTGCGTGGGGCTGTGCGGGCTGAGCACGAACCTCCGCAAGCGCGGATTCGAATGGCCCGCGGCGGGTGTCGGCTCTGCCGGGCTCGCGGGGCTGTTCGGGGTGATCTACGCCGGCGCGTCGCTGCATGCACTTTTTACCGTTGAGTTCGGCTCGATGTTGGCGCTGGCGTGGTTCGTGCTCGCGGCGTTCTTCGCGTGGACACAACGCAGCGGCGTGATGGCGACCGTCGCGGTGATCGGCAGCATACTCGCGCCGATCCTGCTGAAGTCCGGCACACAGCCGGTCTATGTCTTTCCAACGAACATGCTCGTGCTCGCGGCGACGGCGCTGGTCCTCGCGACGCTCGATTTCTCGAAGTACCGAATCGCGGCGGCGCTCGCGCTTGGCGCGAACTTTGCTCTCGGGCTCGATTGGTCGCGCATGCATTGGAAGACCGACCCGTCGCTCGTGATCGGGTACGCGTGCGCTGTGTGGATCCTCACGCACCTAGCGCTCACGCGTCTGGCGATGAAGTCCGAGTCGGACAGCCGCTCGAGATCGCTCGGCGGTTCGACGTTCGCCATCGGCTCCACCGCCTGGTGCGTGGGCATCTTGATGCACACGGCTTACGAACACAATGAACGACTCGCCTGGGTCGTGCCCGCGGTCTTCGGCGGCGTGTGCCTCGCGTGGTCGGGATTCGCGGGCAATGTCCTCAACACGCTCCGACGCAGACCCGAGATAAGCCGCGAGGCGCTGGCGACGCTCATGCTGGTGCAAGCCGCGGCGTTGCTGATGATCCTGACGGCGGAGCTGACCAGCGGGCAGAGCGCGTACCTCGCATGGACGGCGCTGGCGTGCGGCGCGTTTGTCACTGCTGGGGTTCTGCGTGCTCCGGGGTTGATCGCGTACGGCATCGCCCTGGCGTGCCTCGCGGTGACCCGCTTGCTGATGACGTTCTTCGATGAGAACCTCGCGAGAGAGCGGTGGTTCGATTCGTCGATGCTGATCGTCTCTGCCTTCACGGCGCAGGCGGCGCTGGTCGCGAGCGCGTGGCTGCTCGGCGCTCGAGTGGTTGTGCGCAGCGGTCGATTGCCCAGGTTGGTGAAGCCTCGCACAGCCGCCGCGTTGATGACGCTTGTCGGCTGGTTTGTCGTTGCGATCGGGCTGACGATCTCGCAGCGCAGCACACCTTCGGCGATCTCGGCGGTCATGCTCACGGCCTTGCTCGCTCTGGCGCTGGGCATGATTCACGGCGCGTGGCGATTGCACGTGGCGGTCTATCTCACGCTGACGCTGTCGATGATCATCTCGGTGATGTCCATGTGGGATCGCTGGGCTGAGTTCGCGAAGCATGTCGCGGTTCACCCCGGCGTGGTTCATCTGGCTGCGATGTCGCTGGGCTTCTTCTGGATCGCGCGGCTTGAGCGTGCGCTGCCGCGGCGGCGTCAGTCCGTGATCTTCTTCAGCAACCCCGCGATGATGCCGATCGTTGCGTTCATCATCGCGTTCATCGTTTCGTCGCACGAAGTTTCGCGCCTCGCGACGAGCGTCAGCAACGATCTGACCACGCGCGATGCGGCGGTTTCGATCTGGTGGGCGATCGTGGGCGTTTCGCTCGTGGTGTTCGGCTTTGTGAAGGCACTACCGATCGCGCGGCATACGGGGCTGGGGCTCCTGATGGCCGCGGGGGCGAAGGTTGTTCTTTTCGATCTCGCGGATGTCGACACCGTTCTCCGTGTGGTGGCGATGGCGGTGGTGGGCGCGCTCATGATCTCGGTGGCGATTGGGTATTCGAGGATCGGCAAACTCACCGAGCGCGGCGACTCGCCCGGTGCGAACTGAGGAGACTGCTTCATGGTCAATGTCGGGATCATCGGGCTTGGGTTCATGGGGCGCACGCACCTGGCGGCGTATCAGCGTGCACGCGACGAAGGCTTTGAGTGCCGGGTTGTCGCGGTTGCTGACAAGAACGTTGAGGCGATCGTCGCGGGTGCCGCCGCGAGCGGCAGCGTGGGGAACTTCAAGACCGGCGCGGGCAACGCGCTCTTCGATCCGAGCGAGACCACGGCGTTTTCAGACGCGACAAAGCTCATTAACGATCCGAATGTTCACGCGGTGAGCATCTGCACGCACACCGACACGCACGTGCCGCTGGCGCAGGCGGCGATGCTCGCGGGCAAGCACGTTTTGTGTGAGAAGCCCGTGGCGCTGAAGGTCGCGGATATCCAGATGCTCGCGGAATTGGCGAAGAAGCAGAACGTCGTGTGCATGCCCGCGATGTGCATGCGGTATTGGCCGGGCTGGTCGTGGCTGAAGGAGCGCGTGCTCGACGGTTCACTTGGCAAGGTCCGCAGCGCCGTCTTCCAGCGGCTCGGCTCGCCTCCCGATTGGGGCACGGATTTCTACCGCGACATTCAACGCACGGGAGGTCCGCTGGTGGACCTGCACATCCACGACGCGGACTTCGTGCGGTTCCTCTTCGGGCAGCCGCGGGGCGTGATCTCGCGCGGGGGCCTGATGCACGGCACCACGCTTTACGACGTGCGCGGGGCGGCGGGTGTTCACGATGCAGGCGCTCACGTGATGGCCGAGTGGGGGCAGGACCATCACCCGGGCTTCGGGTTCAAGATGCGCTACGTGGCGGTCTTCGATCACGCCACGGCGGATTTCGACATCGGGCGCGACCCGGCGCTGCTGCTGTGCCGCGATGGAAAGAGCGAGCCGGTGACGCTGCCGCCGGGCTCGGGGTACGACCATGAAGTCAGGCATTTCGTACAGGCGGTGCTGGGGCATTCCAGCAACGAGCAACTCACCGCGACGATCGACGACGCGATCGAAGTGGCGAAGCTGCTGGAGCTTGAGCGTGCGAGCCTGAGCGGACAATGAAGCAGAGTTTTCACCACGGAGTCACGGAGGGCACGGAGAGCATGAGAGCCATGATGATTGAGAGGAGGGATCGTCTGTGAGCAATCTGATCGATGAAGAGCTGACACGAAGGATCATCGGAGCGGCCATCGAGGTGCACCGGGTGCTCGGGCCGGGCCTGTTGGAGTCCGCGTACCAGACCTGCCTCGCGAAAGAGTTCAACGATCTTCGGATCACGTTTCAGCGTGAAATTGCTTTGCCGGTTGAGTACAAAGGTGTGCAACTCGACTGCGGATACCGGCTCGATTTCGTGGTTGAGGGCCGAGTGGTGCTTGAGATCAAGTCCGTCGAGAAGGTTGAACCCGTTTACGAAGCCCAGTTGCTGACATACATGAAACTCGGCCGGTACCCGATCGGTTTGCTGCTGAACTTCAACACCCGCCTGCTGAAAGACGGCATGATCCGCCGCGTGCTCTGACTGATTTGCCTTCCTCCGTGCTCTCCGTGACTCCGTGGTGAATAATGATCCCCCTCGTGGTGAAGAATCACCACCCTGAAAGGAACCCCATGCGTATCGGCGCCATCGGCATTGACTCTTCCCACACACCCGTCTTCACCAACCGCATCAACACCCTCTTCAAAGAGGGCAAGACCAAGTGCCAGGTCACCCACTTCTGGGACCCCGGCACGCACCAGTGGCAGCACCCCGACGGGCCCGCGCAGTCGGCGAAGGACGTTGCCAAGTGGCGTGAGGACGCCATCAAGGAAGGCGCCAAACAGGTCGACACCATCGACGATCTGCTCAAGAACGTCGACGGCGTCATGGTCCTGAACATCGGCGGCGCCCGTCACCTTGAGCTCGCGGTCCCCAGCCTTGCCAAGGGCATGCCGACGTATGTTGACAAGCCGCTGACGTGCTCGACGGATCAGGCGAAGGCCCTGCTGGCGATGAGCCGGCTGTACAAGGCGCGGTGCTATTCCGCCAGCTCGCTGCGCTTCATCACCGAGATCCCCAAGCTCGACAAGGAGAAGCTGGGCGACATCGTCGCCATCGACGCCTTCGGCAACGGCGAGGTC
>JAVTWO010000094.1:0-9578 GCA_032229765.1 Phycisphaerales bacterium
TTGTAGACTCATCGAGATCGTCGTGAAGCTCGTGTGGGTTCCCGTGATTTCAAGCGGGCGCAGAGTGCTGATGCGACGTAACCCGGAGAAGGCCCATGCTTCGAGATCCCAGGAATCCGTTCGCTCGCACCACCCGATTGAATATCTCGCTTGCTCTGCTGTTGATGACCGCCGCGGGGTTGACGTTCGGCTGTGCGCAGAACCCGCCGGCGATTCGCTCGCTCGACGGCATCGCTCACAGTCGCGAGCGGATCGACCCAACACAGAACGTGCTGATGAGCCTGCACTCCCTCTCGGTCGACCCGGGGACGACGCTTGTGTTGCCGGCGGACAATCGCCGCGCGACCGCTTCGGCGCTGGTCGAACACACCAGCGGTGAAACGAGCTATCTGCGAATCGAGACGTTTGAGGCGACCGCATCCGAACAGGACATGAAGACGATTCGTACGACTCTTGACGATCTCACGCGGGCGATCGGCGGCGAGCTCCGAGCGAGGATCCGTGCGAACGAATCGTTGATCGCGAAGGAGCAAGCCAAGCAGCAGGTCGCGGAAGCGAAGGCCGAGAAGAACACGAAAGAAGCCGAGAAGAAAGCCCTGGACGTTGAGGTGAAAGCGAAGCAGTCGAAGCTCAAGGATGTTCGGAATCTCAAAGACACTGTTCTCAAGAAGGACAACGTTCCTTCGAACTCACTGCTCAGCGAAGTGGCGGGGCTGAGCGCGATTGAGGCGGAATTGCAAGCCGAGAGCCAGAAACTCGAATCGAAGTCCAGCGAAAAGAACGCCGAACTCATGGAAGCGGGCAGGAAGATGGAGGCCGCCGAGAGGGCGTTGCAAGCGGCCGACTCGTCGGCGAAGGCGGAAATCGCCGACGCGGATAAAAATGATGCGGATTTCTCGGAGAAGCAGAAGGCCCTTCTGCAAGCGCTGAGCAATCCGAACATTGTGGTGTTTCGATGGAACGACATTGTCCGGGATCAGCAGGCCGGCGGCATCGCTGGAACGTTTCAGAATGTGATCGCCGCGCAGGGCAAGTTCGAGAAGGACGCGACGAAAGAGCTGACCGGGTACGGTGTGATGAACGGCTTCCGCCGAGTTCGGCTGGTGGTGGGACAGGATCTTGTCAAGGGCAACGCGAACTGGAAGCAGCTTTCGGCCATCGCGGGCCTTCGCGGCAACGACGGCGTGGTCGTCACGAGCGTCATCCAGACACGCGAGTTGATGTACCTCAGCGGTCAAGACCTCAGCGAATCGCTCCGAGCCAAGCTCGATGCGCTCGCGGGCAAGAACAACCTCAGCGACGGCGAGATCAGCAGCGTGCTTGACGGAACCGGGCTTTCCGGAAGGGACAAGATCAAGGTCGAGATTCAGGCCAAGCTCGACAGCTTGAAGTCCTTGCAGAACAACGCGTACCTGTCGTCACCGCGCCGGGTCATGATCCCGATCGACTGGAAGGCGCTGCGTGCCGAACCGGGCAGTTTGCTGGATAAGAAAACCGAAGCCGACCCGCGGTTCTCAGGGTGGATCACCATTCACGCGGTGACGACCAAGCTCGACGAGTTGATGAGCCAGCGAGGCGACGGACCGACCAGCGGGTACTCAAACTGATCGTGGCGTTCAATCACCGCGGGCCATCATCTCAGCGGCTTCGTTCGATGAAAACCCGGGTGGTTGAGCGCGAGTAACGCACTACACCAAACAACACCGCCGGCGGCGTGAGACCTTCCCACGACGCCGGCGTGTGATTTTTCTCTGCTCAATCGGTCCGGCTCGTTCGAGCGGGAGTTGCATCGAACGGTATGGGCTATCGAGCTGAGTGTGGGCTCCTATGGACCGATCACAACGCTCACGGGTCGTGAGCGGATTGAACAATCAGACGCAGGGGAGGAAGAGGCTGTTGAAGAAGCAGTTGTAATCGCCCTCGTTCACGCCGTTGTTGACACACCCGGGGACTTCGTTCAAGGGCGAACCGTCGTCACAGGCGATGTCGCACGTGCCGCCGATCGCGGCCGCTCCCTGACCCGCCTGGAAGAAGAAGCCATCCGCGGCGAAGAACGCGTTGTAATCGCCTTCGTTCGGCCCGGTGGTGCTGTTGACGCAGCCGGGCGACTGCGCGATCGGCGTGCCGTCGTCGCAGGCGATATCCGCGGGGTTACAGCCGCTGGGCTGCTGCGTATTGAAGCTGATGACCCACAGTTCGGCGCCGTTCGGACCGTCGCTGGCGGTGAAGTAGATGTCGCTACCGACCTGCGTGAAGAGCGCGGGGTTCGATGAGCCATCAGGGTTGATATCCGCGAGGCGGACCGGGGCGGCGGTGCCGTCGGTGCGATAGGGCTCAACGCCGCCGGTGGCCGTGCCGTCGCTGGCGGCGAAGTAGAGATAGCCGTCGATGACGCGCAGAGCGGTGGGGGAGCTGCTGCCCGCGCCGGGGTTGATATCGGCAAAGAGCGTCGTGCCCGCGGTCGTGCCGTCGGTTCGCCAGAGTTCGGTGCCCGAGCCGGCGCTGCTGGCGGGGAAGTAGAGGAACCCGCCGAGCTTCACGAACGGCGCGTTGGCGGCGATGCCATTGGCGGTGCCTGGGTTGATGTCGAGGATGCGCGACGTGCCGGCGACGGTGCCGTCGGAACGGAAGAGCTCGCGTCCAAGGGGCTGGCTGATGCCCGTTCCCGCGCCCGACGAACCGGACGAGGCGCTGAAGATCGCGATGCCGTTGAGTTCGACGGGCGTGCTGGGATCGGAGCTTGCGGTGGCGGAGCTGGCGTTGATGTTCGCCAGCGCGAACGTGCCGGCGCTGGTGCCGTCGGAGACGTACGGCTCGTTGCCCTGCGTGTCGGAGGCGGCGAAGAAGAGCTTCCCGCCGACGACCGCGAGGTTGTTGGGGTTCGAGTTGAACGGGCTGGCGGTGCGGATGTCCTTCACCAGCACTGTGCCCGCGGCGGTTCCATCGGAACGCCACAGCTCGTTGCCCTGATTCAGCGTCGAGCCGGTAGCGGAGAAGAAGATCCAATCCGGATCGGTCCCCGGGCGGTCGAAGAAGGTGATGAACTGCGGCGTTGACGAGGAGCTGAGGTTGTCGGTCCCGCCCGGGCGGATGTCGACGAGCAGGTTCGTGCCTTCGGTGGTCCCGTCGGATTCCCAGAGTTCCGAACCGTTCTCGCCTGCGCCGCCGGTGGAGATGAAGGGCTGCCGAGCGCGGAAGACGAGCTTGCCGTTGAGGACGGTCATGCCGGTGGGTTCGGGGGCGAAGTCGGTCTGGTCGATGGTGTTGATGTCACGGAGCAGCGTGGTGCCAGCAGTCGTGCCGTCGGTGGACCAGAGCTCGATGCCCGAGACGTTCTGCTGCAGGGCGTTGAAGTAGAGTTTGTTGTTGAAGAAGACGAAGCCGTCGGGGAAGGTCGTCGCGGGGTCGGCGGGGTCTGATGAGCCCGGGCCCGCGGCGATGTCGCTGAGCAGGGTCGTGCCGGCCTCGGTGCCGTCGGAGATCCAGAGTTCCTTGCCGCTGATTCCGTCGTTTGCGGAAAAGATGAGCTTGCCGTTGAGAGCGCCCATCGAGGCGATGCCCGAGCCGGTGTAGTCGCCGACGTTGAGATCCTTGAAGAGGCTGGTGCCGATGGCGGTGCCGTCGGTGGTCCACAGTTCGCGCCCGACGCTGGGCGTGTAGGCGGAGAAGAGGAGCTGATCACCCACGCTGAAGAGGCTTAGCGGCTCGCCGCCGCGTGCGTCGGGGATGAGATCGATTACTTGCTGCGTGCCGGCGGTTGTGCCGTCGGTCACCCACAGCGTGCCGGGGCCGACGCCGCTGCCGTCGATGACGGGGTCGGCGTTGAAGTACACCTTGCCCTGATGCACGGCCAGCGGGCCGGTGATGCGTTCGAGCCCGCCCGGAACGGGGTCAAGGATCGTCGTGCCGGCGGTGGTGCCGTCTGAAACGACGACGAACGCGCCGACCTGGGTGCGCCCGGCCGGGACAAACGAAGTCGTGAAGTAGAGCTGTGCGCCAACCACGATCAGGTTGCCGGGGTTGGATTGCAGCGAGCCGGGCTGGATGTCCGCGACGAGCTGCACGCCGTTGACGTCGTCGTAGCTGGAGAGCTCGAAGCCGCTGGCGGAGCTCCCGCCGAAGAAATAGAGCTTGCCGTTGAAGACGGTGAGGCTGGGGTCGTTGGGGACGCCGTTGCCCGTGCCGGTGTTCAGGTCGGCGACGATGGTTGTGCCGGCGTCGGTGCCGTCGGTGCGCCAGAGCTCAATACCCCGGCGCCCGGCGGTGGTGCCCTCGTTCGCGGCGAAGTACACAAAGCCGTTGTACTCGGTGAAGCCGGTGGGCGTCGACGAGCCCGTGGTGGCGGAGGTTGCCACGCGGATGTTCTTCACGAGCACGGTCCCGGCATCGGTCCCGTCGGTCTTCCAGAGCTCGAAGTTCGTGCCGCCGGCCTCGAGCGAGCCCTGGGCGCTGAAGTACGCGGTGTTGCCGATGCGTCGTGTGTTGCCGGGCGACGAGGCGGACGCGCCGGGGAAGATGTCCTTGACCATGACGGTGCCGGCCTCGGTGCCGTCGGTCCGCCAGAGTTCGTTGCCGTTGGTCGCGCCGTTGTTGGCGGTGAAGAGCACGTACGTACCCATGTTGCAGAAGGTGTTGGGGCTGCTGGAAGCGGTGCCGACGGCGATGTCGCGGACAAGACGCGTGCCCGCGGCCGTGCCGTCGGAGAACCACAGCTCGGTCCCCGAAGCATCGGTGCCCGCGAAGAGCACACCGTTGTTCCACGCCAACAGAGGCCCGGTAACGCCGTTGACGGATCCGGGGTTGATGTCCTTGATGAAGTTGGTCCCGGCGGGCGTGCCGTCGGTGACCCACAGCTCGGTGCCCTTGGCGTTCGTCGCGATGAAGAAGGTCTTCCCGCCCGAACTGACAAAGTTCGTCGGCGACGAGTCGCTCAGCGTCGCGTTCGTGACGGTGTTGATGTTCTTCACCAGGCGGACATCCTGCGCGAGTGTCGTCCCCGCCAGACCAATCAGCGAGGCGACACAGACTGAGATGCGACGGCCCGTCAAGCTTGAATGCGACATGATGACAACTCCGGAACACCCGCACCCGCCGTCGAAGGCCCGGGCCCCCGGGCCGCGTTGTGGCTCGATCGATCCGGGCGGGCGATGTGTTTCTGAGAAACAGATTACCGCCTCCCGGAAGGTCCGCAAGTCTTTTCTGAGAAAAATGTATAACACCCGCTCGCACCTTCGCCGGCGGCATGTATGCTGCCTTGAGTGATCGACCTGGCCGAGCAGCCGAACAGGAGCGGTTAAGGGGCTTGGGGGGGGGGGGAATAGGAGGTTCGAGGAGCCGGGGATAGGGAGGAGGTGGGTGGATTGTCCGGAACGATCTTTCTTCCGCGTTGAACGAACCATGAAGACCAAACGCTCAAACACGCCCGGCAAAGCCGCCAGACCCACGGCGAAGGCGGTGCCTGCCGTGCACGGACCCAGCGGCGTCGACGATTCGCCCGCGACGGATCTGCCCAGCCTGCGCCGGCTCGCCGAGCGTCTGCGCGACGATGTCGTCCGCGTGCTGAACGCCATCCCGCTAGAGCACCGCGGCGTGACGCGCATGAGCGAATGGTGCAGAGTTCCCAAGCCGCTGTGCTTCCGCGTGATTGCGGCGACAAAGCCCCAGTCCGAGCCCTTGAACGTCGTTGAACTGCTGCCGGGCGTTGAGGGGTTGGCCCGGACGCTCAACAGCATCGCCTCGAAAGCGCCCGCCCGCGCCGTGCGGACGAGCGCCGCCCACGCCGCAACCACCTACGCCGAACTGATCAAAGGCCTCGGCGGCACCCAGGCCCGAGCCCGTCGCGCGGTGGCGTCGCTGGTGCAGGTCGGTAGCCAGGAGACCCGCGACGGACCAACCCGCAAGGCCGCCTTCGATTCGTCGCAGGCCATCACGGGCGTGTGGTCCGACGCGCTGGTGATCGTGCAGTGCGCCAAGCACTCGACAACCAAGCCCGGCTGGCTTGAAGGCACCATCGCCACCGGGCACGTGGGTTTGTGCGCCGGGCACGGGCACCTGCCCGTGACGTTCATGTGGCCGGCGCGTGAGCAGGTCCCGCGCGGGCTGCGTTCGCTCGACGCCGATCGGCAGGAAGGGCTGAACCACTACGCACTGCTGCCCGAGTTCAGCTCCGACCCCTTCCCGCGCGTGATCACCCTGGGCGAGAACGGGCACGAGCGCGACGTGATCGACTGGGACTCTGAGCCCGTCGGCGCACGCGGGCCGGTGGATGTCTTCCTGGGCGTGCGTGTGCACGAGCCGATGCCCAAGGTCCACTTCGAATCGCACACCATCGCCCGCGTGCCCACGAAGAAAATCATCCTCGACATCCTGCTGCCCAACGAGTTCAACGTCACCGGCAAGCCGTCGGGCGAGGCCTATTTCGTCGGCTTCGGCGGCCCGGCCCGCGGCGACCCCTCCTCACGCTGGCACGACCGCCTGCACGACATCACCCCGGCCTTCGACTCCCTGAACTCCCCAACCCCCATCCCCCCCTCACCCCCCAGCAAGCTCCCCCCGTCGGCGGCCGTCGAGTCGGTCTATCCACGCCACGACGAACTCATCGAGTACGTGCTCTCGAACACGAACCTGAAGCGTCAGAACTGCCGGCACCTCCGCTGGGTGGTGCCATACCCGCGGTGGGGGAGCGACTACGCGGTGCGAGCGGGGTTCGGCGAGACGCCGCCGGTGGGTTGAGGAGCGGTGACATTGACCTCAACTCGCTAGAACGCCCCCTCCGGCGGCGGGCCTTCGACGAGTTCGAGTTCGTCGATCGGCACCGCACCGTACGCGGAATGGTCGCGGAGATCGACGCGCCAGCCAAGTTCGGCGCACGGTGCGATCAACTCGGCATATTTGAGCCCGGTGGTGCCGAACCATCGTTGCTGGTCGATCTCGTGCAAGTTCAGTGAGCAGCCGACATACGGCCGCGGATCGGCCTGGCCCCACGACCACATCGCCACGTGCACCGGTGTGCCCCGCCACTTCGCTTCGGGGTAGAAGCGGACAAGTTCTGATGAACGTACGACCATGATCCAATCGAACGGCGAACCCCTTGATTTCTTGAATCCAAGGTGCGCCCAATCGCCGCACGGTCCTGCACTCAGAGTTGCTCCAGACCTGTTACTGCTTGCGTAACAGAGCATGCGATAGCCTTCGTATTCGCACAAACACAGAGTCATAAAGGCACCCATTCGGAACGACCTGGCTCATTCGGTATTGGCATCAACTTCCAATCGCTCGCCGTGACCGATTGTCCGTTACTGAGCGTCCGTGTCTGCGGGAACGGTGATCCATCGGCGAACCGGAACTTCATGGTGGTGTTCGGGACGTTATTGGTCAGACCCGCAGACATGCCGACCGGGTTCTCAATCGAGTGCTCAGGGATGAGTTTCGCGTTCTTCGACGCCGTGAACGCACGACCGAGCCGAAGGTAGGGATCGTTCCCGGCCATCGGCAACTCGACGGCCGAGCCGGTTTCACACCCGTGACCACGCGGCCCCTTGGCATTCGACCGCACGCTCTGCGACTCGGTGTCGATCACCGCGTATGCGCCGATGGTTGGAGTCGTTGACCTTTGACCAACTGGGCACGGGTTCGCGCCGTTGCCCTTCGGCGGCTCATTCCTCCAAAGCTTCGAGCACTTCCTTGGGCCAGGGGCCTTCGATGAGTTCGAGTTCGTCGATCAAGCACGGCTTGTGTGCCCCGGTGCCCATCGAGTAGTCGTCCGTAATGTCCCAACCCTCGCGTCGTAACACATTCTCCACGCCGTCCCAGCTCAGTGTCGGAGCGTTGAACTCGGGAAACGGCGAGTGTTTCGTATCTGAATGTCGCGTCGTGAACGCTCTGCCTTCGGCAAAGGCTCGAAGGTGACCGGGAAGAATCACCATGTTCAATCGATGCCCGTGTGGTGCCGGATCACACCAGTCGCTGATATCGGCAAAAACGCCATGGTACCGAACCGCCGCATAAAACGTGCTTTCTGCGGCAATCTGGCGGTTAAGCCTACGACCGTAAGAATCAACATAATAGTCATGCCGGCGTTTGTTATGGGGAAGATGAAGGTCTTCGGGTCGCGCGTATGGTCCACGCGGATAGTTGGTGAATCCGAGTCGTGCCGAAGTTGGCCGATTGCCTGCACTGATCCCCACTCGCGACTGTGGGGGCTGCCAGATGCCGACCAGCCAAAGCTCCTTCTGCCACTGTATGAGATGATTTCTACAAGTTGGGTTCATTTTCATTCGATCATCACCCAGGCAATGATCAGCTGCATTCGGTCGTTTACGCAACTTCCCCACCCGGTCGATTCATCCAAAGCACAACCACCCCCGCTTCAACGCCCGCGCGCCAAGGTTCGGCTGTGCCATGTGCCATGTGGCCCTGTGCTATGTGCAACGCACTCACTGCTTCCGACCGTCAACACCCATCCGCACTCAATACGCCGCCACTGCGCCGATCGCTTCCGCGATCTTCTTCGCGTCCGGCAGGTACTGCAGCTCCAGCTTCGCGTACGGCATGATCGTGTCGAAGCCGCAGACGCGCTGCACCGGGGCTTGCAGGTTCAGGAAGCAGCGTTCCATGATGATCGTCGTCAGCTCGCTCGCCAGGCCGCAGGTTTTGGGGGCTTCCTGCACGATCACCACGCGGCCGGTCTTCTCGGCACTCGCACATATCGCGTCGGTGTCCAGCGGGTTGAGCGTCCGCAGGTCGATCAGTTCGACGCTCAGGTCGTCGGGCAACTGGTCCATCGCGGCCAGGCATTCAAAGACCATCGAGCCCCAGGTGATCACCGTCACGTCGGTGCCCTCGCTAACGGTCTTGGCCTTGCCGATGGGGATGGTGTAATCGCCCTCGTCGACCTGCTCGCGGAAGGAGCGGTAGACGCGCTTGGGCTCGAAGAAGATCACCGGGTCCGGGTCGCGGATGGCCGCGAGCAAGAGGCCCTTCGCGTCGCTCGGGGTGCTCGGGCAAACGACCTTCATCCCCGGGTTGTGGATGTACATCACCTCGGGCGAGTCGGAGTGGAACTCCGGCGCGTGGATGCCGCCGCCCCACGACACGCGGACCGTCAGCGGCACCGTGTGACTTCCACGCGTGCGGTTGCGGAACCGCGCGGCGTGATTCACAAGCTGGTCGTACGCCGGGCCCATGAACCCCTCGAACTGGATCTCCGGGATCGGGCGCATGCCCGCCAGCGCCAGCCCGATGCTCGAGCCCATGATCCCCGACTCGCTCAGCGGCGTGTCCACAACGCGGTCAGGCCCGAAGCGCTTCTGGAGCCCCTCGGTAACTCGGAAGACGCCGCCGTTGAGACCAACGTCCTCGCCCAGGCACATCACCCGGTCGTCACGCTCCATCTCCTGATACAGCGCCTCGTTGATGGCGTCGACGAGGGTGAGGCCTTTCTCGATCATCTGGGGCGTACGGGGCATGGGGGGCTCCAAATAGCAAATGGCAAATTGGCAAATGGCAAATAAGAATCGGATCTTGGGTTGTTTGGTGGACTGGATTCGGGTGAGAGCGGTGGTGGGGAGGTTGGGGGG
>JAVTWO010000095.1:0-6823 GCA_032229765.1 Phycisphaerales bacterium
GCGAAGTCATCGGCGTGCGGATCGCGTGGTACGCACGGAAGAACTGCGCGTAGCCGTCGATGATGTAGAGCGTGCGGGTAGGGGGGGTGTGGGGGGTAGGGGGGGTGGGGGGGCTCAAGAAGCACCATTTCCGGTTCGGGCGTGCAGGGCTTTGACCGCTTCGACGTACGCCGGGCTCATTTCAACTTTGCGCCGCGACATCACCGTCCGTGCGATGTCGATGAACTTGTCGCAGCGGAAGCTCCGCGGCTTCTCGCACCCGCTCGGTGCTTCGTCGGTGCACCACGAGAACGCACGCACGGTGCCGCTGATCGGCGCGGTCTGCGCGATCATCGCTCCGGTGCTCACGATCGTCCCGGTCATGATGCGCGTGCAGATGGCGGTCTTGACGTGGTCGCCCACGATGCAGCCCATGAACTGCTGACCCGTGCGTTCCATGCTCGACGTGGGCGTCGCCCGCATCGTCACTTCAGCATAAGTGTTCAGCAGGTTGCTGTTGGTTGTGCCCGCGCCGAGGTTCGACCACTTGCCGATCCACGCGTCGCCCAGGTGTCCGTCGTGGGCCTTGTTCGCGAAGCCGTGGAAGATCGTGCCGCCGACTTCGCCGGCGACTTTGCAGTGTTCGCCGATGGCGGTCTGACCCTTGATCAGGGCCTTGTCGAGCACGGTGCTGTGCGCGCCGATGGAGCACGGCCCGATGAGCGAAACGCCGGGGCGGATCACCGCGTGCTCGTCGATGACCACCGCGCCCTGTTCAAGGTCGATGATCACGCCGGGATAGACCTTCGCGGTTGGATGGATGCTCAGCGCGTGCGAGCCAAAGACCGTGACCCCTGCGCCGAGCCCGCCCTTGGGGACCGAGCCCGCGCCGATCTGCTCGACGAGCAGTTTCAGATCGTGGTGGATGGCGTGATCGCGCCCGGTGCGGACGTGCCAGGGTCGTGTGATCAGTGCGCCCATCCCTTTGAGCCCGTGATCGTGGGCGTGCACGGTGCCGCCGGGCTCGGGCCAGCGTCCGTGATCGAAGGCTGATTGGTCGCTGATGAGCTTTTCGAGATCCACCCGCGAGGCCCGCATCGCGATGATCCCGGCGTGCTCGCCCCCCTCGATCAACGCCTCGCCCGCTCGCAGGTTTTCGATCTCGTCCTTCGTCGGACACACCGACGCGCGACCGTTGATCAGCAGCCACTCGCTCGCGCCATCGCTCGGCAGCGCATTCACGCACGGCTCACCCGGCCTTGATTTCGCCATCGCCTCGTGCTCTGGGCGAACCCAGAGCGCCCGCACATCGGCGTGCAGCGTCCGCCGAAGTCGCTGACGGGTCGTCAGCGCCCCCGTGCGGATGGCGAAGGTGGGGCGCAGATCGGTCAGGGGCGAAAGCAGACAGGCGTGCGAAGTGCCGTTGCGCCCCGTGTCGTCGAAGAGGATCGAGCCGAGCATCATGATCGCAGGGTAGCAAACACCGGCAGAAGCGGGGGGGTGGGGGAGTCCTATACCGCGAAGCGAGAAGCCCACCCCGCCCACGTTCACCCCGACATGCGTGATCGCACGTCAGCGCATCATCCGCCCGTACCCGCGATTGGCGGTCTGATCGCTCAAGCCCAGGATCGGCAGCATCGCCCGCGAGCAGAGCCAGAACCCCGCCATCACCGCCCCGCCGTAGAGCGCTGAGAACAGCCGCGTGCCCAGCTCACCCCACACCGACCACGCAAGTCCGCTGTCAAACCAGCTCCGCACGGTCATCAGCACCACCACGGTGCATTGCGCCAAGCCGCCGGCACAGATCGCCACGAAGACCCACGCGAAGATGCTGCGTTTCATGAGCATCCCGCGGATGGTGGTGGTGAAGTACGCCGCCGCCAGGAACCCCAGCGCGTGCGGCCCGACAACCACCGACTCGACCTGCCCGATCATCCACACCTTGAGCAGATCCGTCGCCAGCCCCGCGAGCAAACCTGTCCATAGCGCCGCCTGCACAGGGGCGAACATCGCCACCATCACCACCGCCGGCAGCACGAAGTAAGGCGAAACGCCCCCGCCCGCAACCGCGGTCCGCACCGCAGACTCCAGCGCCAGACACACGTACACCATGAGCGTGACAGCGAGGGGATTCACGGTGCGCCCCTCCCGCCCGAGGTGCCCGAGCCCGCCGCGGGCGATGAATCGACAAACCGGACTGTCACCTCGCTGACACGCCGCGGATCGATCGCGGGCGTGACCACCACCACCTTCCGTCCGTTGGGCGCATCGATCACACGCGTCACGCGCCCGATGATGAGCATCTGCTCACTCCGCGGCCAATCGTCGCTCATCAAGCGAACAACCATCCCCTCCTCAGGCACAAGCACCGTCGCAGGATCAACCCCGCGCTCGATGCTCGAAATGCCGTTGAGCGTCAGGCCACCCTCCGCGGGCTTGAGCTTCACGATCAGCCGCGATTGATCGCCGATGGTCTGCACGAGTTTCGTCGTTCCGTCAGACTGGAACCGCTCGTTGGCGAAGATCACCCCCGTCAGTTCGCCCGCGCCGCTGTCGACGATGGGCCTGACCCGGCAGTTCAGCGTGTCCGTCGAAACGACCTTGCCGATCAGGTGCACGCGCTCTGCAACCGCCGTCGCACCGACCGGGACGTTGATGTTCGTCCCGCCGCGCACTTTCAGCAGCGTCCCCGACGCGTCGCTCTGGATGCCATCGACGGGCAGTGGCGTCGTCTCACGCACCGCGAAGCCCGGGTTGAGCTGCAGCACGCGTGTGAGTTGCTCGATCTGCGTCTGCAGCGACTCGACCCGCGCCGCCATCGAGAGCTTCTCACGCCGAGCCTCTTCGAGCTGCTGCTTGAGCATCTCCGCGGCTTCTTCGCTCAGGGTCCCCTTCGCACGCTGCGCCGGCAGCACCGCGCGGAACCCCCAGTTCATCGCCGCCTCCGTCGGTTGCACCGCGAACTCAACCGCCAGGCGCAAAGGCCTCAAGACCGAGCTCACGCCCAGGCGATTGGGCGCGATGGCCGCAACCCCGAGCCCCACGCTCACCAGCAGCAGAACTCGGTTCCAGTTCATGACGTCCCCGCTCGAATCGCGCCCGCTCGGCTCCGCGGGCATTCACCGAAACTCAGCACCACACACGCACGCAAACAACACCGCCGCGGGCTTTGAGCGCTCACGCGTCCAGGTCGTTCTCAAGGAGGTTCTTCAGCAGCTCGATGTTCTCAAGGAAAATCGCCGTGCCCTGCGCCACGCACGTCAGCGGATCATCCGCGATCTTCACCGGCAGGCCCGTGGCGTTCTGCACCATGGTCCCGATCCCACGCAGCAGCGCACCGCCGCCCGCGAGGGTGATCCCGCTCTCGACAAGGTCCGCCGCGAGTTCGGGCTCGGCGCGTTCCAGCGTCCGCGTCACCGCGTCGCAGATCGCCGTGACCGGCTCCTGCAGCGCTTCGCGGATTTCTTCGCTGGTGATGACGGTCTTGCGGGGCAGGCCGCTGATCATGTCGCGCCCGCGGACCTCCATCGTCGTCTCGTTGCCGATCGGCGCCGCCGAGCCGACCTCGATCTTCACCCGCTCGGCCGTCTGCTCGCCGATCATCAGGTTGTAGGTCTTCTTCATGTGCGCGATGATCGCTTCGTCGAAGTCATCGCCCGCCACGCGCAGAGATTCGCAGACCGCGATATCGCCCAGCGAGAGGATCGCCACCTCGCTGGTGCCGCCGCCGATGTCCACGATCATGCTCGCTTGCGCCTCGGTGACGGGCAAGCCCGCGCCAAAGGCCGCCGCGAGAGGCTCTTCGCACAAGTACGTGATCCGCGCACCGGCCCGCGTTGCGGAGTTGTAGACCGCACGCTTCTCAACCGCGGTGATCCCGCTGGGCACACCGATGACCAGGCGAGGCCCGAAGCCGAACATCTTCCGGCTCGCACTCACTTTATCAATGAAGTACTTGAGCATGACCTCGGTGACTTCAAAGTCGCTGATCACGCCCTCTTTCAAGGGCCTGATGGCCGAGATCGCGCCGGGGGTTTTGCCCAGCATTTCTTTCGCTTCCCAGCCAACCGCCGGGCCGTTGCGCCCCATGATGACCTGGCTGGTCCCCTTGCGCACCGCCACCACGCTCGGCTCGTTGAGCACGATCCCCTGCCCGCGCACCGCCACAAGGGTGTTGCACGTGCCCAGGTCGATCCCCATGTCGACGCTGAACATGCCCGAGATTTTGTCCATCCATCCGAACAGGGCCGCGCTCCTTGCCAGTGCCGTCGTCATCCGCTTCCTGCCCTTCCGAACGCGACGCGTCCAAAGAAGGCTCTACAAACATACGCCGATCGCTCCGTCGGCGATGGCTTTATCCTTCCCCATCTTCCGGTGGTTATCGGCTCATCCCCCCCGTCCATGTGCAACACTCGTTGAAAGTCAGGGTTGTGGTCGGGTTTTGCCCGCTCACGCACACGATCCGTCGATCCATCCAAAACAAGAAGCGGGCCCGTCGCCAGGCCCGCTCCTTTTCCAGGTTCTTCGTGTGTACTCAGCTCCATCCACGGACGAAACCGAGCACTTCTCCGCGCTTCACGCCCCCGTCTGCCCATCGCCCGGCTTCGCCTCCGCCTGTGTGCTGGGCTTCTCCTTCGTCGGCTGGCCTTTCGCCGGTTCGTTCGACGGATTCAACCCGCTCGGCGGCGGCGGGGCCTTGTCATCCCCGGGCTGCGCACTGATCCGCAGCGTCGCTTCCTTCTTCGCCGTCGCACCCGTCGCTCCACGCAGCGACTCACGCGCCGCGTCCTTGCTCATCGTCGTCCGCGCCCGGCTTTCATAATCGCTCCGCGTCTCGCCCGCCGCCAGGCTCGCCAGCTCGCCCTCCTGCTTGGCGCGAATCTCCGCCACGCGGTCGGTCAGGTGATCAAGGCTCGACGCCTTGTACCGCGAGTGTTCGTCGATGGTCTTCTGGCTCTTGCTGAGCATGTCGATCATGCGGTCGTTCCGCGCGATCGAGTCCACCTGCCGATCGAGCTGCCAGAGCTGCACCTGGAACTCCTGCCGCTCGCCCTCGAGCTTGGTGAGCATCCCCGCCAGCCGATTCTCCTGCTTCGCGAGGTAGTCCAAATCGCGTTCGATCTCGCCGACACGGGCGGTGTACGCCCCGCGCGTGTTCGCGACATCCTGCGCCTTCGCGTACGCGTCCTCCACCGCCAGCACCTTGTCCTGGAAGGCGATCTCGATCCGCTTCGGCTCGCTGAGCGCCGCGTTCATCGCCCGCGCGTCCTCTGCCCGCGCCACCAGGTTCTTCAGCGTGTTCAGGTCCGCCTCCGCAAGCTCCACCACCCGCACGCTCACGTCCTTCTCACGCTTCAGCCCCGCGATCTGCGAACGCACCTCCGAAAGATCACTCCGCACCGCGGCGATCTTCTTCGGATACTGCCCCTCGAGATCTCGCAACTGCTGCCGCAGCGCCACCGGGTCGGTGATGTTCTCGTCGATCTTCTTGTTGATCGAGTCCTGCGCCTGGCGGAAGAACGCGCTCATCCGATCGGGCCCGATCACGAACGCCAGCAGCCCGATCCCCACCGTCCCGATGACCGCCCCACGGACCAACGTCTTCGTCATGCTTGCCATACGCCTGCTCCTTGCCTGATTGACCAACGCCTTTACGACCTCTCGCCGCCAAACGTCCCCGCGGTCCGCACCGTCCGTCGCGGCTTCTTTTCGAAGCAGGCGACGCACACGACCTCGGCCGCGGGTTCCAAGGCGAAGGCGGCTCGTGGTCAGTCCTTGGGAACCGCTCTCAACCGGTTTCACCCTCCCGCGTACTTTCAGCGCCGGGCGCAACTTTGCCCACAAATCACCCCGCCAACACACGTTTCACGCCCCGTTTCCGCTATATTCCCGCTACCCATGCTCAACCCCATGACCACCAGCTTCGTCGCACGCCTCCGGGCTCAGGATCAAGCCGCGTGGTTCGAACTCTGGGAGACCTTCGGCCCCGTCCTCCGCATCCAACTCTCCCGCTGGGGTCGCGGCCGCATCGGGCCCGAGACCGTCCGCGACCTCTCGCAAGAAACCCTCGCCGCCCTTTCCGATTGCATCGAGCGCTACGACCCCGCAAAGGGTGCACGCTTCTCCACCTGGCTACTCGCCATCGCCAAGCACGTGCTGGGCGATGAGATCGACCGCCGAAACGCCCAGAAACGCGGCGGCGCGGGCGCAGGGCAGATCCCCGATTCCACCACCCCGCTGGTGCGTTCCGTCGCGCTCGACGACTCGTGGATGACCGCCTCCGCCGTCCCCGCCGCCGACGAGCAGTACGAGGCCGCGGTCTTCCGCGCAAAGGTTCAAGCCGCCCTTCGCCTGACGCAGAAAGCCTCAGATTTCACCGATTTCGAGGTCTTCCGCATGCGCGTGCTCGACGCGATCCCCGGCAAGCAGGTCGCCGAGCAGATGGGCATGAGCGAGCCGACCATCTCGCGCCGCCTCGCGAAGGTACGTCAGGTCCTCCGCGCCCGCCTCAGCGAGGTCATCGCGACCTATTCCTTCACACAGGACGAGCTCGACGAACCGCGCAAGGCCCGCCTGAACACCGCCGCACCCGCGCCCACCGCACCGACAACCCCGTTCGAAGACGCCCAGTTCGACGAAGCCGTGGGCGAGATCTGGCGCCGCGTGAGCGCCACCCCCGATCCCGACTGATTCCCTGCCTCGCGAAAGCCACCCGCGCCAATTCGCAACAACCTGCCGAGCGCCGATTCGACCCGGCACTCACCGGCCCCCCCCCGCCCCGCCCCGCCCACCAGGCGGCGGAGCCGCGGCGCGGGCCCCCCCCCGGCCGCCCCGTTCAGGCGGC
>JAVTWO010000095.1:6833-9568 GCA_032229765.1 Phycisphaerales bacterium
AATCCTCGGCAGGACGCGCCGCCATGAACCCACCGTTCCTCCAACTTCCAGCCGCCCAATCCACCACGCAGACCTTCACGGTCAACGCACCGGATTGGTTGCTCATCGTCGCGGGTATCGTCGCGGTCGTCGTCCTCGCCGGGCTCATCACCCTCATCGTCTATCTCCTCGTCCGTGGCGGCAGCTTCATCTTCTCCCGCTTCTTCACCTTCCTGGGCAAGGTCATCCGTGACAGCCTCCGCATCGTCGGCTCACTACTCACCGCCATCGCTATGAGCGTGATGGCCCTGGGCAACATCATCCTGGCGCGCTGGTCCGCCGCCTCACACTTCGGGCGTGCCATCACCGCCGAACTCACCGCCATCGGCGCGGGCCTCTACCGCATCGCCCTCGGTCACTGGCTCTGGCTCTTCGGGCTCAGCGACCTGACCGAAGGTCTGGAAAAACGCTTCCCTCAAACCCTCGCCGCCGCACCGGGCCCCACAGGGCCCGTTCCGCAGCCCGCCTCCAACCAGCCCTTCACACCCGCGCACCCCGCCGCCGCACCCGCACCGCTCCAAACCCCCGGCCTCTTCGAACCCATCCCCGCCCCCGGCTCCGCACGTGAACTCGCCACCGCCGACCTGCCCCAAACCGTCGCACCAGCCGTCCGCGCATCCACCCAGTTCGACGGCTACACCATCATCGGCACCCTCCCCGGCGGCGGCTCCGGCTCCAAACTCTTCATCGCACGACCAGACGCCATCAAGCTCGCCGCTCTCGCCCGTCAGGGCTTCAAAGACGTCGGCGACGTGGTCATCAAGGTCTTCTCCGTCCGAGAAGGCTCCGCACTTCCCAACATCATCCGCGAGTCCCGCGCACTCGAAGCCGCCAAACGCCTGGGCCTTGTGCTTGAGCACCAGCTCTCCGCAGATCAGTTCTTCTACGTGATGCGCTACGTCCCGGGCGACGTGCTTTCCGTCACCACTTCGCGCCTGCACGCGCAGAGCGATCCTGAAGGACTTTCCCCCTCCGCACTCGCCGCCGCCGTGGGTTTCAGCCGCGACCTTGTCGCCACCCTCGACCACTACCACCGCGCGGGCCTCTGGCACAAGGACATCAAGCCCGACAACATCATCGTCTCCTCCGCCGACAACCGCGCGTACCTCGTCGACTTCGGGCTCCTCACGCCCCTCCGCTCGTCGATGACCCTCACAACCCACGGCACCGAGTACTTCCGCGATCCCGAGATGGTCCGCATGGCCCTCCGCGGGGTGAAAGTCGCCGACGTCGACGGCGCGAAGTTCGATATCTACGGCGCCGGCGCGGTCCTCTTCTCCATCATCGAAAACTCCTTCCCCGCGCACGGCGCTCTCTCGCCCGTCACCAAGCGCTGCCCCGAAGTGCTCAAATGGATCATCCGCCGCGCGATGACCGACTACGACAAACGCTACCCCTCCGCGTCGGTGATGCTCAGCGATCTTCAAGCTGTGATCGCCGCGCCCGATCCCTTCGCCCTCCGCCCGGCGCAGCTCCCCAGCATCGCCTCGTCGGATCCGGAAGCCGCAGTAGCGGCCGCCGCCGCACTCAACGCTCCTGTTGCGATTGGCGAGCCGTTCGATCTCTCCCGCGCCGCCGACGCGGCCTTCGGCGCATCCGTCTCCCCGCGCCTCACTCCGCCGCCGCTGCCACCGCTCACCCCGCCGACTCCCGTCCAACCTCAGCCGCAGGTCACGCCCATCGCCGAGCGTCTTCCCGCGAGCGAACAGCTGCGCCGCGCCCGGGAACGTATTGCCGCACGCCGAACCGCGGCTCAAAATCGCATCACCAAGCGCCGCACGGGCCTCCCGGTCGCGGCTCCGCGCCACTCTGCGATGAACCCGGGCCTCGCGGGCGTTGCCGGCGTCTTCGTGCTGGTCATGGTCATCGCCCTCTTCCTCAATGTCTTCCGCAACTCCAATCGAAGCACCTCCTCTGCCGGCTCAACTTCCCGCAACGCAACCGCCACCTCATCTCCCGAGCCTATCTATCTCCCCCCGGACGTCGCCGAAGAAACGGCCGCGGCCGCGGCCGCACGACTGCTCGCCACGTACCGCGCCGCCGTGACTGTCCAGCTCAACAACGAGCCCCGCCCGCGACTGACCAAGGGCGATCAGATGGTCTCCGCCTTCCGCGGCACCCCCTTGAACAAACGCGCCGAGCCCGACCCCGAAGAAGTCGGCCTCTCCGCCAACATCCTCCTCGTCCGCGAAGGTCTTACCCGCTCCGAACCGATCTCCCTCCTCGCACGCCGACAGCTCATCCGCCTCGACGACGCCGCGATCACCATCACCGGCGCCAAGCACCCAACCGACCTCGACTCCATGCTCTGCGACACCAACGCCGACGCACTCGAGGCCCAGCTCCGTGCAGCCGTCGGCACCAACCCCACCGCTTCAACCGCCGCCGTCACCGCGATCCGCTCGTTCCTCCGCGTCGCCCGCGACAGCAGCGACGAACCCTTCGACGCGATCGTCTGGCTGACCCGCCGCCCGAACTCCCCCAACGACCTGCTCGCGTGGGTCATCACCAGCGAAAAAACCACCACCACCGACGCCGTCGCCCTCTGCCAACTCCTCGCGGTCTCAACCGCTCCCGCCGACATTCTGCCCATCGAAGACGCCGGCGCGGCACCCCCCAGCCCGCCCGCCCCTGAAATGCCCGCCATGCCCGCGATGCACGAAACCCCCGATCAGCCGCCGGTGATTGACCCGGCG
>JAVTWO010000096.1:0-9483 GCA_032229765.1 Phycisphaerales bacterium
CCGCGTCAGCAAGGAATCCGGCTACGTCCGCCCCGGGCTGCGCATCAGCGTGCCCAAGCTCGGCATCGGCATCGAGCAGAAGTAATCGCGCCCCGTCGCGACGCTCACCGCCCGCTCAGGCCTCTTTCCGAGTCCTCGCGGGCGTCTTCGAGCGCGCACGCCGCGACCGTTCTCTCCCGTCTTCACGACTCGTCCGTTCGCTCCGCCCGGTCTTTGACCCGGGCTCCGTGCTTCGAACTTCGCACCCATTCAGGAAAGAGTTTCCATGCGTCTAGGCGTTGACGTGATGGGCGGGGACCACGCACCCGATGCGATCCTCAAGGGCTGTATCCAGGCCGCCGACGATCTCCAGCAGGGCGACGTCATGGTCCTCGTCGGCGACGAGACCACCTGCCGCGACTGGCTGAACGAGGCTGGCCTCGGCAAAGACCCGCGCTTCGAGATCGTCCACACCACCGAAGTCATCGGGATGGACGAGCACCCCGTCAGCGCCGTCCGCACCAAGAAGAACTCTTCCCTCAACCGCATGGCCGAGATCGGTGCGCCCCGCGAGGCCAACCGCTGCGACGCCGTCGTCTCCGCCGGCAACACCGGCGCGTGCGTCGCCGCCTCCATGCAGTTCATGCGCCGCCTCCCGGGCGTCCACCGCCCCGGCATCGCCGTGCCCATCCCCACGTTCTACGGGCCCGTGGTTCTCTGCGACGCCGGCGCCAACCCCGAGCCGCGACCCAACCACCTCTGGCAGTACGCCCTCATGGGCGAAACCGTCGCCCGCGTGGTGAACAAGATCGAATCCCCCCGCATCGGGCTGATCAACATCGGCTCCGAAGAGGCCAAAGGCACCGACCTCATCCGTGAAACCCACGCGATGCTCCGCGCCACCCCCCAGATCAACTACATCGGCTACGTCGAAGGCCGCGACCTCTTCAGCGGCGCCTGCGACGTCGTCGTCACCGACGGCCTCGTCGGCAACACCCTGCTCAAAATGGCCGAGGGCATGGCCAGCCAGCTCTTCAAGGGCATCTGCGCCGAGGTCATGAACGCCGACCCCGACCTCATGCTCAAGCTCGAGCCCATCTTCAAAGAGATGTTCCGCAAAAACGACTACCACGAGCACGGCGGCGCGCCCCTCCTGGGCGTCAACGGCATGTGCCTCATCGCCCACGGCAGCAGCGAAGCCAAGAGCATCCGCGCCGCCCTCAAGCAGTGCCGCAAGTACGTCCAAACCCACCTCAACGACGGCATCGTCAAACGCATCGCCGAAGTCCCCGAGCCCAAGCTCGCCCCCGTCGGCGCTGAGTCCTGATTCACGCCCTCAACCCGCGGACACACACACGAAAGCCGACGACTCCGCTCGTCGGCTTTTTCGTTGACATCATCACCACGAGCCCGCGGCGTGTTCCCGCACCACCACGGTCGCGAGTTTTGCCCCGTCCACCCAAACCCCCTGACTCAACCCTTTCACCCGGCTATCCTGAACCGATGGCCGCACAACAACCCATTCTGCCCTACGCCGCACCGCGCGTCGGTGTCCGCTTCGCCGGCGTCGCCTCGCAGCTCCCCTCTCGCATCCTCTCAAACTCCGATATCGCCACCATCGTCGACACGAACGACGAGTGGATCTTCCAACGCACCGGCATCCGCGAACGCCGCGTTTGCGATCGCTCCAAGGGCGAAAGCAACCGCTGGCTCTGTGCTGAGTCCCTCCGCAAAGCCCTCGCAAACGCCAACCTCCCCGCCGCCGAACTCGACCTCATCATCTGCGGCACCATCAGCCAGGACCTCCGCTGCCCCTCCACCGCCTGCCTCGTCGCCTCCGATATCGGCGCAGGCACCGCCGCCGCGTGGGACCTCGGCGCCGCCTGCTGCGGCTTCGTCTACGGCATCAACGTCGCCCACGACCTCATCCGCATGGGCAACTACCGCAACATCGGTGTCATCGGCTGCGACACCATCAGCGCCATCGTCGACTACACCAACCGCGGCGTCTGCATCCTCTTCGGCGACGGCGCCGGCGCCGCCGTCCTCCGCGCAACCGACGACACCACCAAGGGCTGCCTCGCGCAGGTCAACAAGGCCGACGGCTCAGGCTGGCTCGATCTCTACATGCCCGCAGAGCAGTGGCAGATCCCCGCCAACGCCGACCGCACGCAGCAACGCGTCGGCTGCCTGCACATGAACGGCAAAGCCGTCTTCAAGTTCGCCGTCAGCACCTTCCAGGAACTCATCGCCGAGGCCCTCGCCAAAGCCAACATCTCCGCCGACGACGTCGACGTCTTCGTCTGCCACCAGTCCAATATGCGGATCCTCGAAGCCGCCCGCGAGCGCTTCGGCATCCCCGCCGACAAACTCCACACCAACATCGACCGCGTCGGCAACACCTCCGCCGGCAGCGTCCCGCTGGTCCTCGACGAGCTCGTCCGCGAGGGCAAAGTCCGCGAAGGCCAGAAAGTCATGTTCGTCGCCTTCGGCGCAGGCCTCACCTGGACCGCCAGCCTCTGGCAGATGTAAACCCGGCGCTGCGTGCTCAACACCCGCCTTCAGGTGGCACGGCTCTCCAGAGCGTGCGCTCAAACCGTCGTTCACCTCAACAACGAACGATCGCCCCGCACATCCATTTCTCTTTCAATCCCCGCCCCTTCTTCATTCTCTTCCATTCCTTCCCTCACTTCGTTGACAAATCGAGCAATCGGCAACAGGCACAAAGCAATCACAGCAAAACCGAGCACATCCCCCTCCTTCTGCGATTGCCGATTCCCAAGTCCCGATTCCCCCTTCCCCGCCTTCTTCGCGCCTTCGCGTCTTCGTGCAGAAAACTACGCAGCAAATCCAGCAGACATCCGAGCGCACAGCACTCGCGTCTCGCGTCTCGCGACTGAAAGATCACCCGATCGCCAGCAGCGACCGCAGCGTGAACCCCTTCTTCCCCTGGTTCACCTTCGTCGTCACGCACCCGCGCACCGCGCTCAGCGCGTGCGGCGCGCTCGTGAACCCCACCGTCCCGAGTCCCGTCTCGAACAGGTCGTCCCACGTCTTGTCCGCCTCAAGCTCAACCCGCGAAACCGGGATCACCGGCGGCTCAAACCGCAGCCCTGTTGCCAACTGGTACCCGATCATCAGCACCGAGCGAACCTCCGCCGCCTTCGCCCGCGCGAAGTCCTCCGCCGAGTTCATCGCCGGCGTGCCGACCGACAAACCCGTCGGCCCGATGATCTCCCGCGCCAGCCCGTAGTGCTCGATGAGCAAGCTGCCGCGACGGTCGACCATGACCTCGCGCATGCTCACCTCGCCGTGCGAGAGCCCCTGCTCGTGACCGGCGCAAACCGCCGAGAGCAGATGGTCCATCGCCCGCTTCGCTTCGTCGAGCGTCAGAAACCCCGAGCGCCGCCGAAGCAGCACATCCAAAGGCACCAGCCCGTCCTGATCGCCCGTGAACGGCGTCAGCACGCACACCCGCCCCTGTTCATCCATCCACGCCCGCTCGATCTCGAGCATGTGCGGGTGCTTGAGCCCACGCACACGTTCGATCGCCGCGAGAATCGCCGTCGGTTCGATCGCCCCGGCCAAGCGATGCGCAGGCACCTCAGCGCCCGTGAACGGCGCCAGGAACGCATCTCCGTCGGCCGAAAGCGCCTCAACCACAGCGCTCCCCGCTCCGCCCAAAACACCCGTTTGAATCGCACCCCCGCCGACCGCCTCCAGCCCCTGGAACGGCTGCAAGACATGCAGCACCGACGTCGCCTGCGTCCCGGCATGCACGACCAGCCACCGCTCCCCGAGGACTCCACGGGTGAGGGATCGTGTCACGTGCATATCGCCCAACTCGGGGCGTGAGACCAGTTCAACCATCGGCGCATTCCTTCGCGAGTACAAGTATATCGGTCTGGTTTGCGGTCGGTCTCGATTTTACCCGAATCTTGCACGTTCGCTGCATGTTCGTAGCAAGTTCGGTGTATATCGCACTCTGGCACCCGCTCGGGTCCGCCAGAGCTCCGACCGCGTATCGCGTTTCCATTCGCTCCAGACTTATCCACCGATGCATCAACCACTTCGCCGCCGCCGACACCCGCACGCCAACAGACCCATCAACCCCACCGTCACGCCCGCCGAGGGCCCGGGCACCGCGTTGATGATCACGTCGTCGAGCACCAGCTCGGTCGTCCCGCCGCCGATGCTCAAATGACCCCAGTTCAAGAACCGCACCGTCACCGGCAGCGACGGGTTCAACGTCGTAAAGCTGAACTCGTACCGCCTCCCACCAACCTGCGGCACCGCAAAGTACCGCGTCGGATCACCCGCCTGCGTGTTCGACAAGCTCAACCCAAAGATCCCGTCCAAAGGCCCCGGGCTCGCAAAGCCCGACCCCTCACCCGAAACCCAGAAGCTCAGGATGTACGACGATGCCGCGGGAAGCGTCGCGGTCTGAAACAACACCACCGGCGACGGGAACGAAGGCCCGCTCACCACCCCGGGTGTCCCCGTGAACGTCACTTCGCCATTGGCGTTGTAGATCGGCGCCGACAGCGGCATCGCCGTCTGCCCGTTGCCGAAGTACAGCGCGTTGCGGCCGTCGGGCAGGATCGCGCTGTTCCGCAATCGCGGCCCACCCGGCCCATCGTTCCCCCACGTGCCATACGACGAAACACTGCCGCTGGAAGTCCAACCGGGCGGCGTCACCACATACGCCGACGAACCCGCGATCCAGTTCGGCTGGAACGACCCTGGCCCCGGCGGCGGCAGTTCAAACGACCCGTTCACCAGCAGATTCGTCGACCGGTCCGCAACCATCGGCCCCGAAGGCAAAAGCGTCAGCGACGCCCCCGCGCTCGAAACCACCGACAACACCGACACAAACGCACAAGCACAGCCCAAGCGACCGCGGTTCACCATGTTCATGGGTTCTCTCTCCCTCTCAAAGGTTCTTTGCCCCTCAGGGCATATACCACGATACCACAATCCAAACGGATGATGGGACCTTCACATCCAACAACCACTCGATATCAAGGGTTTTCCCGAATCGATCACCACGATCCCCCCCATGCTGCCATCCGCGAAAAACCCGCCACCCAAACTCGGTCGGAGGTTGTACAATGACCTAGGGGTGTGTGTTTCCTTCGTCTCCGAACACGTTCCGATCACGGAGCCCAGCATGACCACCGCGACGACCCGTCCCAGCGTTCAGCCCTCCAAGACCAGCGATCCGCTGCAGCTCATCGACGTCGATCACGTTCGTTTCCATGTCGGCAACGCCAAGCAAGCCGCGTTCTTTTACGCCCACTGCTTCGGCTTTCAGATTCAGCAGGTCAACGACCTGACCACCGGCAACCGCGACAGCGCCACCTACCTCCTCACGCAGGGCAATATCCGCTTCCTGCTCACCAGCGGGCTGACGGCCGAGCACCCGGCTTCGCTCGAAGTGGCGATGTACGGCGACGGCGTGAAGGACGTGGCGTTCACTGTGTTTGACGCGGAGAAGGCCTTCGAGCGCGCGGTGAAGAACGGCGCGACCCCGGCCGTGGGCGGCGAGCCTCGGACGATCAAGACCGCTTCGGGCACCGTGACCACCGCGACGATCCGCACGTACGGGCGCTGCCAGCACACATTTGTCAGCCGGACCGGCGAGTTCGATCTGACCAACGTCAAGCAGGGCGGTCTCTTCGCGCCGGGATTCAAGATGATCGACGGCGTGTGCGCGCCCGCCGCCGGCTGCGGCCCACAGATGGGCGTCAGCAGCATCCTCGCCATCAACGAGCACAACAAGAAGCACCCCTGCGGGCTGAAGTACGTCGACCACCTCGTCGGCAACGTCGAGCTGGGCAAGATGAACTACTGGGTGAAGTTCTACGAGGACGTCCTCGAGTTCACCATGTTCAAGCACTTCGACGACAAGGACATCGCCACCGACTTCTCGGCGCTGATGTCCAAGGTCATGGCCAGCGGCAACAACCTCATCAAGATGCCCATCAACGAGCCCGCGCCCGGCAAGAAGAAGAGCCAGGTGCAGGAATACCTCGATTGGCACTGCAACACCCCGGGCGTGCAGCACCTGGCGCTGCGCACCGATGACGAGTTGCACTCCATCGCCGCCCTCCGCGGGCGCGGCGTCGACTTCCTCACCCTCCCCGACGCCTACTACGACAAGGTCTGGGACCGCGTCAACGGCATGCTCACCCAGCACGGGCACGAAGCGGTGAAGGAAGACCACGAGGCCATCCGCAAGCTGGGCATCCTGGTCGATGCCGACGACGAGGGCTACCTGCTGCAGCTCTTCACCAAGCCGCTGCAGGACCGCCCGACACTCTTCTTCGAGATCATCTGCCGGCGCGGTTCACAGAGCTTCGGCAAGGGGAACTTCAAGGCGCTGTTTGAGGCGCTGGAGCTGGAGCAGCAGCGGCGCGGGAATCTGTAAACAGCGATCGAGAGGATCGATCATTCAGAGCCCACGACTTCAGTCGTGGGCTCTTTGTTTTTCTCGGTTCGTCATCGTCAATCCACGCAGCACAAGCAACGCTTGCATCACTTCTTCGTAATGCTCACATTCTGCCACGACAGAATCTGTCCTTGATTCGTCGTGCCCGACATGACCACGACGATCTGGTCGTACGCCGCCGCGTCGGCCGCGGAGACCGTGAAGCTGTTGTTGTACGTGTAGAAGTTCCCGTTGCTCTTTGAATCCGGGGCATAGTCGCGGGTGAGCAGTTTGGTGCCCGTGGGCTGCGCACCCCATGCGAAGTTGTTCCCCGAGAGGTTCATCGTGGTGCCGTTCTTTACGAGGTACACCTGCCAGTAGTTGAGCTGGTTCCAGTAGTTGGTCAGGCGCGTGTCGAGCTGCAGCTCGAACGTGCCCGCGCTGACCTGCGTGCCCGTGATGGCATTGCGCCGCCCGGCGTTGGTGAACGAACTCGTCGGGTCGAGCAGTTCGATCACGCCGTTGTTCAGCGCGTAGCCGGAGCCGACGAACGTGTTGGGTCCGAGCGTCACCGAGTTGGGCGAGCCCGCGATCCACGCGTTCGCAACCGTGAGGTTCACCGCCGGCGGCTGGTTTGCCGGAGCCTGCTGATTGGTGCCCGCGCCGTCGCCAGCGTTCGTTGAGAACGACCCGGTGACCGGGTTGTAGGTGTACACATTCCCGGTTGGCCCGGCGTACACGTTCACGCCGGTCTTCCGCCAGTCCGCCATCACGGGCGATGAAAGCACACCCGAGAAGAGCGGCGACTGAGGCGAAGCCACCGTCCCGCTCGCGGCGGAATCGAGCGTCGCGGGCGCCGAAGCATTGCCCGTCACCGCGCCGCTGGTGATGGCGCGCGAGATCGCCTGACGAAGCGTCGCCACCGTGCCGTCTTCCGAGGCTTTCAGCGCCCGGGCGCGGTGATCAAAGTACTTCCCCGTCGCGATCGCCCCCAGAATCGCCAAAACGAGAATCGCGGCGATCAGCTCCACCAGCGTAAAGCCGGCTTGAGCTCGCTCAGGCCCGTTCGAAACTCGCGGCTGACAGAATCGGCACGAACGCATCGCATCGGTTCCTCGTCAACGACCGGCGCGTGAAAACGCACCGGGATCGCCGTGGTCTTCTCGTCGCACGACGAAAAAACCACGATCGAACGATCAACTGATCGGCGATCTGAGCTCATCACTGCTGCGCAGCGCGGCCGGGATACGCGATTGAAGGAGTCAATACCCATCGGCCCATGCCGATCGCGCGGTTCTCGGACCGTGAGTTGGATTCGCGAGGGCTTACTTGCCCTTGTTCCGATTGCGGGCCTCTTCGAGCAGGTTCGCCGGCGGGGGCGGATTGTTGAACGTCACGCGCCGCCCGCAGTCTGGGCAGGTCGTCGGCTCGGTCTTTCCAATGTACTCGTTCAGCAGAACGGGGATGCCGGGCAGTTGGGCCTTGCCGTCCTTGGTCCAGTAGCACATCTCGGCCTGGTAAAGCGTGCGTTTGCCAGTCTTGGGGTTGGCGAAGGGCATCGTGTCGCCGAACTTCAGCGGGAAGTCGGGGAAGAGCTCGCGTGTTTCGGAGTCGATCATGACGCGCTGCCATGAGCGCGCCTGCGAGTTTTCACCGCCGAAGATGTTAACGTACGAAATGATCGCCGCGGCAACAATCGCCACCACCGCGATGACCACCTTCAGCGTTTGCGGCGGGATCGCACTCGACGCGCCACCGCGGGATGAAGAACCCGAACCACCCTTTGCCGCCTGCGCCACCGGATCATCCTCGATCAGCGAGGGGAGCATCGGGCCTTTGGTCGTGGACATGCTGAAGAACTCCCGAAAGTCATCGGTGCGTTACGGGACAACGTAGTTACCGTTGGTCTTGGTCGGCCAAGTTTGCTTCGTGTAATTCCAGTACGCACCCGGATCGAGCAATTTTGTGCCAGTTGGGAACCACAAATCGGGGTCAGTTGCGTCGCCGTCAGTTCTCGTTTCGACGTGACCATCAGCGAAAGCAAGGTTGCCCAAGACCGGCCCTTCGCCTTTACCGCCATGCCGGAAAGCCCACTTGCGCATGTCAGGAACTTGTCCAGATAAGTAGGCCGCTCGACGTGATTCACCCTGCGCGGTCGAACGATCGAGCTCGCGGCTCTGGTTGTACCAGGGACCGGTACCCTGGAACATGCCGCCTTGCGTTGCGAGGAGGTTGAAATCCGCATTCGGATAGTTGTCCGGAACGTCAGAACGGTGGAATCTTGCACCCTCAAAGAACAGGGCTTTCTTTGCCGGAGCCCCGATTCGATCAAGCTTGGGACGGTACTCGCCACGGTTCTGTGTCGTGGCAAAGGACCCAGTTCCGAATGGCTGACCATCGCGGGTCGAGGTGAACTGCGTGGTCATGTGGAACGGAATAACTTTTCCAATCGGAACGGCTGGGCCACCGGACCAGGCCAAGGAGGCAACCTGATTCGACGGACATTGGAAGCCAGGCAGTTCGTTGCGAATCCACTCCAACCGGCGGATTCGGGCGGCCTCGGAGACATCGCCTGTCTCATCGTCGGGACCTTTGAAACCCAACAACTTCGCCAGCGGACCCATGAAGTCCCAGGTCTGAACCGCTACGCCGTTGAATCCGCCAGCCTGCGTCTGCCGCGGGCGATACGCCTGGGGAATCTGAGCCGTGGGGAAGAGGGCCAAACCGGAGGACGTGGGGCTGCCCACGATCGCGTCCTTGTAGTCACCGGCGTACATGACCGCGCCTTGGGCCATGCCGCGCATGTTGGTGGAGCAGAGCAGCTTCCGCGCCGCATCGCGGGCGCTGCCCAGGGCGGGCAGCAGGAGGCTGATCAACAGCGCGATGATGGCGATCACCACCAGCAGTTCGATCAACGTGAAGCCTTTACGTACGCCACCGGCTGCGGTCGTGGACATGGTCAAACCCTCGGAAAAAACCCGCCACTCGTTCGAAGCTGTTGCACTCGGACGCTCGAAACTCCACCCGACTTCGCCCGTTCCCCCGTTTCCCCCCCCATTACTTCACCAGAGACA